>JANQFB010000115.1 GCA_028278085.1 Chitinophagales bacterium | reverse complement strand
GCGATCCTCGATATCCAGGTGGGCTTTGGATAATTCCGGTCGGATCACCCAATCCCCCACTTCGGGACTTTTAAAAAAACAATCATAACAAAATCCCTGCCGGAAGATCTTCCGCTTTTTCCCACAATTCAGGCATTGAAAGCCCAAAAAAGTCAACTGCAGATCTTTATCGATCGCCTCATTAACATCCAAAGCCTGTGGTTCGAATGCAAGGGTATATTGTATCGGATCCCCGATCACGGTTTTCATTTTTTTCAAAACACCTTCATAATGCATGATCTGGCCGTTTGATGGTTATAGATGCAAAATACTTAAATTGATGCTTTTTCAACAAGAAATTCACGGTTAACCCGGATTTTCAATCATCCCCAGCCATGTTTCCCGGTCGATCCGCCAAACATCTACCGGCAGATCCATATAAGTGGTCCGTTTCCAGACCGACATGCCGTTTTTCCGGGCGACCTGTTGCGAGTTCACATTATCCACATGGATAATGGAGATGATGTAAGGGGCCATGTTTTTTCCGAAAGCAAAGTCCCGGCAGGCCTTGGCTGCTTCAGGAGCATAACCCTTGCCCCAATAGGCCGGCAGCATGCTGTAGCCGATCTCCAATTGCGATTCCTCATCTACCACCTGTCTCAGCAATCCGACCTGGCCGACTAAATCACCGCTAGCCTTGTCATGGATGGCCATTAATCCATGACCGGCGGTCTCATACCGGGTCAGTTGTCTGTGGATCCAGGTTTCACAGGCCTCCCTGCTACCGGTTTCCATCATATAAAAGAACTCCATCGCCTCGGGGGAACTGATAAAGTCCATCCAGGGATCGATATCTGCCGTCGTTAACGTCCGGAACCGGAGTCTTTCGGTTTCCAAACCATGCATCAGCGGGAACTTTTCCATATAACGGGGATTTTTATAGGTGGATCAAATCGCATGAAGAACAGCATGCAGAGCGATTACAGCCATGGCTGTTGCCAGTAAAGGATCGTCTTCTTTATTGGGTGCGCCGTGAGGATTCATAAAGCTACCGTCTTCACGGATCTCGGGCCGGAGGATGTCCATATATTTTTTAGGCCAGTTACCGGGCCAGTCGATGGCATGATAGGCTTCTGCCCTGACCATGAGGTGATAGTATTTCATTACCTTATGCCATTGATCCGCATCATCCGTAGGGATACCTTCCGACCATTGCAGCACGGGGTGTAGCTCCAGCCAATGGATCGCATCACGAACCGGTTCCGAGTCTTTGTCATATCCTGCCGCTAATAATGCCAGCAAACCGTCGCAGGTGGCGGTGGCATAACTGTTATAATGCGCCTGGTAATCTTTGCTGGCCTCATCCCGTCCGCCCTTGTTGGCTCCGGTGATGATCGGTGAATAATAAAAACCACCATCGTAGAATTTCGTGGCACTATCCAACTGGTCGACGCCGGGCTGTGGCCGGGGATCCATCGGATTTTTTTGGACAACCTTCAGGAAGGATCGGGCATTCCGGTATACCGGATCCGTTTGTACCCCGGCGATCCGCAGGGCTTCCAGCACTCTCCTGGTATGGGAAAGGTCGACATGGCCCGTATAGCCGGGTTCGAGGTTCGTTTCTCCAAATCCCCAGCCTCCGTAAGCCAGGTGTGCACTATCGATGCCCCTGTCGCGATCGAATTGCTGGGCGACCAGGTAATCGGTCATCTGTTTGGCGAGCGCCTTATCCGATCCGTTAGCGGCCAGTACCCGTAAGGCATAAGCCGTTGCGTAGTTCGGATATTCCGAAACAAAAGGATCTGCCAGGCCCAACACGCCATCGGCATTGGTCCGCTGCCGGATAAAATCGAAAGCGCGCCGGATAGCTGTCTCTTCTTTGGGATAAACACTGTCAGGGATCATCAGTAAGGCATGCAAAATGAAGGGCGTATGTGCCTGCCCGCCTTTCATGATGCCGTGGGTTTCGCTGTGCCAGCCGCCATCATCGGCTTGCTGCGCCCATAAATAGGCACAGCTCCTGCGGAGGAGCGCTGCTGCCTCATCGGAAGGGGATTGTTTGGCAGGGATACATCCTGCCAGCGCCAATATTAGCAGTAACAGACCAGAAATTCCAGCTATTTTCATGCGGGACAAATTAAGTAAAATGTCCAAACTTTTCCGGCTAAGGGTTAAAAATAGTTGCTCAAATAAGGTAGAAATTAAAGACAGGATAGGCAATGAACCGGTTGCCTCAAAAAAAGAGGTATGGCCGGGTGAAGAAAGGCGCTGAACATTCACCCGCACCATACATCAAAAGGCCGCTAGGATGGGCTCTATAGCTTTTGCACTACGATGATCTTAGTTCGATTGATCACCCTTTTCCTGGGTCAACATGGCCACATCCTGGTCGGCTGTCAGCAACAGCACCACAGCAGCCGTGCAAAATACCGGGCTGGTAATGCAGTGATGGCCGCTCCAGGTACCGTTTGAATTCTGGATTGCCGCCAATTGTTTGTGCATCTTATTATTCCATTGGTCCCATTCCTCTCCGCCGGTGATCACCAGGGATTCGCTGGTCATCAGGTAGCTCAGGTATTCTTCTCCGCCGTTGTTTCCGAAACCGGCCAGGACCGTTTTGTCCGTCAGTTTCTTTTGGGTGGCTTTATTGGATTTGTAGGAATCGGTTAAGGTTTGGGCTTCCTCATCGGAAATATCCATGGTTTTCAGGCTTTCAAAATCTACCTCGGCGTCTTTCCTAAGTTTGCCTTCTTTTTTTCCGCGTTCGACGATCCGTTGCGCTTTGTTGGCTTCCTTGGCGGTGGCCCTTTGATTGGACGAGATCGCATAAAGCGCTACACCGGCTGCACGGTCGGTTTTGACATCACCGTTTTCCCAGTTGAAGGTGCTTTTCTGATAGTTTTTGGACTTTTCCAGGGCTTCCTCATTCACCGGTCTACCCATATCCCGGGCCATTTCAAGCGAGTTGCTGGCCATACCGGATTGCAGCACAGGCGCCCAACTGCCGCCGGCTACGCTTCCATCTGCATTTTGCGACCGTTCGATCTTACGGATGCACTTGTCCAGCGCTGCCGTTACTCTTTCTTCCAGGTTGGCATCGTGGTCAGTTAAGGGTAATACACGGCTGAAGAACTGCACCATCAGCGAAGCATCGATATTTTGTCCCAGCTTGGCCTGGGGTTGTGTTCCGGTAATATTGGTGATCTTGTGTCCTTCTTCCGGGTAATCTTCAACCGTTGTTAGCAACAACCGCAAAGCTTTGTTCACTTGTTTGGCATAAGAGCCTTCGGTAACTGTATTCCCGGAACGGAGCAACGCCATCGCGGTGAAAGCCGTTGTGCCGGGGTCGAAGCTTACAGCTTTGGGGTCCCTGATCTGTTGCCGGGCGTTGCTGCCGGCTCCCCAGCCGCCGTTGTCCAACTGTGCATTGGCCAGCCAGTCGATGGATGTCAATACGAATGTAGGGATAGGCTTTGGTTTGGGTCGTTCCACTTCATCGACTGTTGCAGGCTCCGGTGTGGGTTCATCCGGTTCCTCCGGGGAAGTTTTTTCCGTTTCTTCAATTTCTTCCATAGCAACATTTACCGGTTCATCCGAGCGGTTACCATAGATCTCAGGGGCCATTGACATGAGGGAAATACAGATACCGCCAGCCACGACCAGCACGAGTAATACTAAGATTCGCCATTTGGGTTTCATAATCTTTTGGTTTTATGAGTTAACAATAAAGTAATCGCCATCTTAATAAAGATGCGCCTTTGCGTGACTTTCCATAAAATGCGGGGAAAAACAGAGGATCTTTACCCTCTGCCTTGAGCGCTTACCGGAGAGATGCCGGTATCAGCCACATCATAACGCATATTAAGGGTTGTATATTTTAAAGCTATGGCGGAATTTTTTTCCCCGAAAGTCATACTTAGGGAAAGCCGGTATCCGGTGAGGGAATGGGCTGTTTAAATTAGGCTGGGTATCGGTTGTTGTTCGGCGATCGAGGTCGAAGGAATAGGAACGGACAAATGATATCGGGGCAACATATTTTTTTCAACCGATATTGACTTCGATCCCCAAGAAACCTTATTTTTGGCAGTTCCCGCATCCGGGGCAGTCATCGTGATCTTATTCAATCATTGGTATGGGGCTTATTAATGATATTGAAGTTCGGGGCGTTACCAAATATTTCAAGCAGGTAAAAGCTGTTGACGGTGTCGATCTCAGCATCAAAAAAGGCGAGTTCGTCGCTCTCCTGGGCCCTAACGGTGCCGGAAAAACCACCCTGGTTGAAATGATCGAAGGCCTGCAGCATCCTACTTCCGGAGAGATCCTGATACAAGGGATGCCGTGGCGAGGGAACCGCGAGCTGCTGCAAAAGAAATTAGGGATCTCTTTACAGGAAACCCAGTTCATCGATAAGCTTAGAGTAGGAGAGACCCTGAGGCTTTTTGCAGGATTTTTCGGTCTGGGCAAAGCCAGGGTGGAAGATGTGCTGACCCAGGTCAATTTGCAGGAGAAAAGGAATGCTTATGTTGTTAATCTTTCCGGCGGACAACGGCAGCGACTGGCATTGGGTATTGCCCTGATCAATGAACCGCAGATCCTGCTGCTGGATGAACCGACCACCGGCCTCGATCCCACTTCAAGGAGGGAAGTCTGGAATATCCTGAAACGCTTGCGGGAAGAATTCAATACGACCTTGATCCTGACCACCCATTATATGGAAGAAGCCAGCTTTTTGTGCGAACGGATCATCATAATGGATCGGGGAAAAGTGTTGGCCAAAGGAACATTGCAGGAGCTCTTATCAGCCAATAATAGCGGAGAGGTAATTGAATTTTCCGTCAACCGCGGGACCTTCCAATTGGCAGACG
>JANQFB010000102.1 GCA_028278085.1 Chitinophagales bacterium | reverse complement strand
GCGATCCTGGAAAACATCAAGAACAATATGCTGACCAAGGAAGAGATCGAAGCCACCGGTGCACAACCCGTGTCGCTGGAAGAATCCGGTAACGAACTTCCTTCAGACAATTAATCACATTTACAGAAAATCATCAAAAAAATAATAAAATGAAAAAATTATTTATTCTTTGCATAGTTGCACTGAGCTTGAACAGCTTAAGAGCACAGGTTCCATGCCAGAATATTTTTGCAAATCCGGCATGTGACAACATCCTGAATAATTTAGGCCCCGGGTTTACCATTTTCACAATAACCTTTGGAGGTACTCCGCTATTCCAGGGACCAACTTGTGGCCCGGCTTTATTTTTCCCTCCCGGAGCAGGCCCTGTTACCGGTGATCTTTTAATTTTTGACGTAACCGAATGTAACACGTACAACTGGAGTACTTGTGGTTTGGTTGGATTCGATTCCTACCTGCGGGTTTGGAGCGCTACACCTCCATTCCAATTATTGGCTGCCAGCGATGACCTCGCTTTTGGCTGTGGTCTGTTGAATCCTTTTGCATCGGCCGTAACCTGGAACGCTACATTTACCGGTCAGGTATTTGTTTCTGTAAACGATTATGGCGCTCCTGCATTCAGCAGTTGTGATAACAGTGGTTTGCCCTACGGCTTGTTCCTGCAATGTACTCCCGGTACTTGCCCGGACAACAACAACGTTTGCGATGCTACAAAAGTCAAAACCAAGAAGTGCAAAACGGTTACCGTACCCTTTGACAACACCTTCGCTACGGCTGACGGACCAAGCCCCGGCCCCGGAACAACCGGACCGGCTCCTACCTGTGATGCTGTCGACGGATGGTGTAACCTTGCTATCATAGCCGGAGGATTCATCTTCGCCGCAGGTGATCCCTGTGTACAGAATGATGTATGGTTCTGCTTCAAAGCGCCCGGAAAAGGTACCGTTACCATCGAAAGTGTATTGGATAACTTAGGCGCACCTGACTTCGGCGACACGCAGTTAGCTGTTTGGGCACCTCCTCCGGGATGTGGCAAAACAACAACCACCAGTGATAGCAATAGCGGCAGTGGTAGTGGAAGCGGAAGCAGTGATGATAGCAGCGATGACAAAAGAAGAGGATGCTGCTGTCCGGATGATGCTATGAATTTAATTGAAGTAGCTGCCAACGACGATGGCGGTAACGTCTTAGGTTCAAGACTTGTATTGACTGTAGGTCCCGCACCAAGTTCACCTAGCTCTCCTAGCAATAGCAATAGCGGCAGTGGAAGCGGAAGCAGCAGTGATGATAGTGATGATGCCGGCCCACCACCGGATCTCATCTCCGGCCAGGAGTATTTCATCCAGATCGACGGATTCAACGATCCGGCCTTTGCTCCATTTGTATTCCCGCCCTTCGCCGATGGTTTGGCCAGAGGAACCGGAACCCTTTCTATCCGTCATGAACCACCCAAAGGTTGTGCGACTACCAGTACTACCTCATCCGATGACAAGCGTGGTGAATTCGCAGAAGAAATGGCTGAAGAAAACGACCGTACTATGGTGGAAGCTTTTCCGAATCCATTCTCCTCAACGACTACCATCAGCTTTACTTTGGGACAAGACGGACATGCTACACTTGAAGTATTCAATACTACAGGTGCACGTGTAGCCTTACTGCACAACAGCGAAGTTAAAGCTGGTGTTAAGACTAACGTAGAATTTGACGCCACTAATCTGCCTGTAGGTATCTATACTTACAGACTGACAACCGGCAACAAAGTTTATCATGATAAACTGTCTGTTGTCAAGTAAGGTTGAACAGGTGTTGACATAAATTCAATTCAAATTGAATACTCGAGCCCACGGTGAACGGTCGCCGTGGGCTTTTTATTTGATCGGGCTGGGTCAGCATCCGTAGAAACTTGTTTGGAGATCCAATATCCACCCGTCTGACCACAGGTGGGTTGACATATGCCTGAAAACATATAATTTCCCGCAAAGTCCTATCTTTGCAGGTATAAAATGGCCATAGGTATGAAAATAACACGAATGAAAAATATATTTATTCCCCTTTTGCTCCTGGTTTGCAGTAGCCTTTTTGCACAAACGGAAGAAGAAGCAGCGGATCAGAAAAAATCAGCAAACCTGGAAGACCTGAACCGAGACCGGTTGATCGTTGAATTTAATCATAACAACTGGCTAAATGCTCCGGATTCCATTAAAATAAAAGAAGTTTCCAGAGGATTTAACTTTTACCTGATGTATGATTTCGCCTTGGGTAAGTCGAATTTCAGCATTGCTCCCGGCATCGGATTGGCCACCCGGAATATTTACCATGATGCTTTTATTGTCGAAGATACCAATGAGATCAGGATGATCCCGATCGGAAATACGATTGACTATAAGAAAAACAAGTTAACCACCACCTACCTGGATGTACCCCTGGAATTCCGGTTCCGGACCAAACCTGACAACCATGGCAACAGCTTTAAAATAGCCATAGGAGCCAAGGCAGGTTACCTGATCGGCAGCCATACCAAGATCAAGCAGCCCGACGCCTTCGGGGATCTGGTCAAATACAAAAAAAGCGATATCCGCCATCTCAACCCGTTCCGGTATGGGGGCACCTTCAGGATCGGCTACTCCGATTTCAACCTGATCGCCTTTTATTCCCTGGCCACCCTGTTCGATGAAGGGGCAGGACCAGCCATGAACCCTGTTTCGATCGGGATCTCATTTAATGGCTTGTAAGATCGGTGGGTATAATGCCCGGTTTTCCGGCATCCACAACCTGATACCTGTTACGCTCCTTTAAACACCGGGCTTCTCTTTTCATTGAACGCTGTGACACCTTCTTTATAATCTTCGCTGTTGCCGGCGATCTCCTGGCAATAGGCCTCATATTGTAGCATGGTATCGAGGTCGGAGTTAAATGACTTATTCAGCATCTTTTTCATGAGTCCGATAGCTTTGGTAGGCGCCTGGGCATAATAATCCGTGATGGCTTTTACGGCATCGTCCAGTTCTTCCGGTGGTACAACCTTATTGACCAGGCCCAGGGACAAAGCCTCCGCAGCCTTTACTTTCGACCCCATGGTCGCCAGCTCGAAGGCCTTGGCAGAGCCAACCAAGCGCGGCAGAAAGTAGGAAGATCCCGAATCGAGTACCAGGCCGACATTGACAAACACTTCGATCAGGGAAGCATTTTCCGAAGCAACGATCATATCACAGGCCAGTGCCAGGGAACAACCTGCTCCGGCAGCCACACCATTCAGGCGGCAGATCACCGGCTTAGGCAAGTTCCTGACTGCCCGGATAATAGGATTATATCGTTTATACAAGGATTCCGATAAAGATCTTTTCTCGCTCCCGGCTATATCTTTCAGGTCCTGGCCCGAACAAAAGGCTTTGCCTGCCCCGGTGATGACCACAACCCTGACCGACGGGTCTTTTTTGACCTGCTTTAGCGCATCCTGCATTTCATAGCTCAGTTCATTGTTGAAGGCATTGAAAACATCAGGGCGGTTCAGCGTGATCGTTGCTACATGATTGGCGTTATCCAATTTCAATGTTTTATACATAAGCCGTTGATTTGATTTTGGTCAAACAAAAATAAAAGCCATTACCTGGCAAAAAATCCCGACCAGGTAACCACTGTATATTTCTCCGGGCCGGTGGGTAGATATTTTCATCCGCGCCGAACCGACCAGCCCCGCAAGGAGGATAACACCGGTTAGCGGGATCCATAAATTATATTCCATATGGGCTGCCAGACCGAAGATAAGCGCCACCAGGGCCCCCATCCCGATCGTATGCATACTGATCTTGTGAAAAATATTGATGAAAAATGCAGCCAGCACACCGATACTCGCCCCCAGGAAAACAACCACCAATACCTCCGGCATCTGTTGTTTCCGGAATACGAGATAACTCCACATGAAAAAAACAGAGGTGGCGATATATACCAAATGCCGGTCTTTGCTTTCCGGCATATGAATATTGCCGATGAATTTAAGCTTGATCATGAGCAGAACAAAGATCAGCGGATAAACAAAGGTATTGACAAATACCATGATAAAAAGCTTCATTACGCCTCCGGGACTTAGGCCAGCCAGCAAATACGGGTTTATCGTGGTTATTAACGAAAAGGCATAGGTTGGCAGCAAAAGGGGATGAAAAAGGTAAGAAAATACTTTGGCAAATGAGCTGGGCATCAGAGTTCTTTTCTTAACCTTGCAACTGGTAGATTTAATTGTTCCCGGTATTTGGCTACCGTTCTGCGGGCGATATTATAGCCTTTTTCTTTCAACAACTCCATCAACTTTTGATCCGATAAGGGTTTGCGTTTGTCCTCATTATTGACCAGGTCGGATAAGATGGTTTTTACTTCACGGGTAGATACCTCTTCGCCGCTTTCTGTCTGCATGGATTCGGAAAAGAAGGATTTCAGTTGAAAAGTCCCGAATTCGGTTTGAACGTATTTGCTATTGGCAACCCGGGAAACGGTAGAAATATCCAAACCGGTAATGGCCGCAATATCTTTAAGGATCATGGGTTTCAGCTTGATCTCATCCCCCGTCAGAAAATAATCCTGCTGGTAATCCATAATGGCATGCATGGTACTCAGCAACGTGGCCTGGCGTTGCTTGATAGCATCGATAAACCACTTGGCCGCATCGATTTTCTGTTTGATAAACAAAACCGCTTCCTTTTGTTTCTTATCCTTTTTCTTAGTGGCATCATAGGACTTGAACATTTCCTTGTAGGAGGAGCTGATCCTCAGGTCGGGGGCGTTCCTGGAATTCAAAGAAAGCTGTAATTCGCCATCATTATTGATCAAAATAAAATCAGGGGTAACATACTGGACGGTTTTGGCAGCATTGTCGGAATAGGCGCTGCCGGGTTTTGGATTCAGCTTGAGGATCTCTTCCAGTGCCTCCTTCAATTGATCATCAGTTAAGCTGAGTTGCTTTTCGAGTTTTTGATAGTGTTTCTTGGCAAACTCGTCAAAATGGTCCTGGAGAATTTTAACTGCTGTTTTAACCGACGGATCCTCCTCCGGTTTAACATGAAGCTGTAACAGCAGGCATTCCCTGAGATCTCTGGCGCCTACCCCGGGCGGTTCAAATGCTTGTATAAATTTCAGGATCTCTTCCAACTCATCGGTGGTGGTTTCGATATTCTGCGAAAATGCAAGATCATCGATAACCGCTTCCAGGTCTCTCCGCAAATAGCCGTCGTCATCAATACTGCCGATCAATTGATTGGCTATGATGTATTGACGGTCTTCAAGGTCAAGCAGACCAAGTTGTTGTGCTAAATGTTCATGAAAGCTTTTATCTACTTTGATCGGCGCGCCCTGCTTTTCTTCATCATCGCTGTAATTGCTGCCGCTCAGCTTATAATCGGCAATGTCGTCGTCCGTATCACTGAGATAATCGGAAAGATCAACCTCGTCGTCGATCTCTTTTTCTTCGTATTCCTCGGAAGCTTCCAGGTCATCGCTTTCAGCAAATTCATCTTCTTTCTCCAGCGATTCACTCCCTTCTTCCAGGGCAGGATTGGCTTCCAGCTCTTCTTTGATGCGTTGCTCGAGGGATGCAGTGGGTACCTGCAACAATTTCATCAACTGGATCTGCTGAGGAGATAGTTTTTGTAGTAATTTCTGGCTTAGTCTCTGTTTAAGCATTCGATCCTAATGAAATAAACCCGGGTATTGATTGGTAATTTTTTGAAGGAGCTTCCACCAGGTCAGTCATTTCAAATGAAAATCCGCTCCTCATAAAAGTTTTGTAAAAAATGTTCTTCGTTTAGAAACCAATTTACGGCTAAAAAATGTTGTAAGTAAGGTTCGTTTACCTGTTTATTTTTGTGGCTTCCGTATTTAAGTAATTTATGAAAATATAAAGACAAAATTAATTTTAATTTTGCAAAAACACAGATAGGAAATTTATAACAATCATGCATTACATCAAAGATTTGGCGCAATACTCCGGTGAAGCGGTTAGCCTCAACGGGTGGGTAGCCAATAAGCGATCCGGGAAAGGAATTATATTCCTCTTACTGCGGGATGGGACGGGGTTTGCCCAATGTATCATCAGTGAACAGGATGTCGGGGAAGAGATCTTTACACAAGCCGGACAGTTGACCCTGGAAAGCGCTGTAGCGATTACCGGGAAAGTGGTCAGGGACGAACGCCAGGTCGGTGGTTATGAGATCCAGGCCAGCGGCTTAACGGTATATCAGGTTGCACAGGATTACCCGATCGCGAAAAAAGAGCATGGTGTGGATTTCCTGATGGATCATCGCCACCTATGGTTGCGGTCGAAGCGGCAATGGGCGATCATGCGTGTCAGGAACAGGATCATTTATGCCATTCATACGTTTTTCCAGGACAAGGGCTTTGTACAAATGGATGCACCGATCTTCACCGGAAATGCCTGCGAAGGGACCAGTACCCTGTTCGAAACTGATTTCTATGGCGATGAAGCCTATCTTTCCCAGTCGGGTCAGTTATATGGTGAAGCCATGGCCATGGCCCAGGGATTGATCTATACTTTCGGACCCACGTTCCGGGCGGAAAAATCAAAAACCCGGAGACACCTATCGGAATTCTGGATGATCGAGCCGGAGATGGCTTTCTATGATAATGACCGGAATATGGACCTTATCGAAGCGTTTATCAAATACCTGGTCAACGATGTCATGGAAAACTGTGGCGAAGAACTACAACTGATCGGCCGTGATACAACTGTTTTTGAACAGATCAACCGGCCATTTCCCCGCCTATCTTATGATCAGGCTGTAAAGATCATCAGGGGTGAGGAAGATGTGAATGGCGTCAACACCTTAACAACCTTGGAAAATGACTTGGAATCCGCCAAATCACAATTAGAAGCCAACAAAAGTGAGGTAAACGAGCGGGAGGAGAAGATCAAAAAAGGGGGCATGAAGAAAGGGGAAGTGAAGTTCAACCAAAACAAGATCAACCAATTGCTTGCCGAGGAAAAAGTTTTGGAAGAACAGATCAGGAACATCCCGCAATGGATCGGATCGGCCCGGAATTTCGAATATGGTAATGATTTCGGGGGTTCCGATGAAACGGTGCTGACCCGCTTGTTCGATGTTCCGGTAATGGTCTATAACTGGCCCAAGGATATCAAAGCCTTTTATATGAAAGAAGTCGATGGCAACCCGGCATTAGTGAAGGGCGTGGATATGCTGGCGCCCGAAGGTTTTGGTGAGATCGTCGGAGGCGGGGAAAGGGAAACTTCCGAATCGATATTGATCGAAAAGATCAAAGCCCATGATCTGCCGATGGAAGCCTTCGAATGGTACCTCGACCTCAGAAGGTACGGATCTGTTCCCCATTCCGGGTTCGGCCTCGGTCTCGAAAGAACGGTGTCCTGGATCTGCGGATTACACCATGTCAGGGAAAGCATACCGCTGCCCCGGATGTATGGCCGCCTGTTCCCTTGATAGATGTATTTCGGGAGATTTTTCCGGGTATCTGCGGAAAATGCAGCTACTTTTGCAGCATGCCTGATCCCGGCGAAAGACCACGGTTTCAATAGCTATAGATCTGAAAGTCCCCGGGGATTAGGTATATTTGTCAAAACTCCTACGTCATGAGCAGAATTATATCAAAATATTGCTGTCTGGGAATAATGAGCTTGCTGGTTTATTCGTTAGCCGCTAATGCACAGGAACAAGACCACATGATGGATAATAAACAATTAGGCCTGTTGATCGGTAAAACCGCAGAGATCAAAAAAGAATCACCAGGCTATTGGGAAGTTAAATATAAAGACTGGCTGCTGTTGATCATTACCGATGAAAAAAATAACCGGATGCGTATCATCGCCCCGGTGGCGGAAGAAAAGGACGTTAAAAAAACGGAATTCAAAACCTTGTTGGAAGCGAATTTCGACCGGGCGCTCGATGTCAAATATGCCTTCTCCAACGGATATTTGTGGTCGGTATTCGCCCACCCGCTGAAAGTATTGACCGATGAGGAATTTATCGATGCCATGGACCAGGTGTTCATGCTTGCCGCTACTTACGGCAGTACTTACCAAAGCACCAATATGATCTTCGGTGGTGGAGACAAGTAAGCGTCTTAGGATAATAGCTTCTCCAAGCCGATCTTTCTCGAGCCTTTTACGAGGATCGTGAAATGTTCGAAGTTCTGTCCGGCAAACCATGTCCGGGCTGCTTCCACGTCGGGAAAATGATAACAGGCAAAACCATTGACCACTTTTCCGAATTCATCGCCCACCAATACCACCTCATGGATCTGGTTGTTTTTGAGCAATTCGATCACTTGCCGGTGTTCCGCTTCGGAGTCTTTACCTAATTCAAGCATATCTCCCAGGATGACCATTTTTTGCGCTCCCTGAAGAGCCGCAAGATTGTTTATGGCTGCCGCTACGCTTGTGGGATTGGCATTGTAGGCATCCATGATAAAGGTATTGGTGCTTTGTGTAATGATCTGGGAGCGGTTGTTGGTCGGTCGGTAAGCGCGAATAGCCGATACAACTTGTTCCGGGGCAACACCAAAGGCAAGCCCGATACATATGGCGGCGGAAATGTTCTCGAAATTATAGGCTCCGGCCAGTTGTGAAGTTATATTATCCCCGCCATAGTGAAGCTGCACTTCCACCAGGGGGTCTGCTTGCAGCAGTTCTGTTTCACAGGAGCTGCCCGGCTTTGGGCCAAAGGTATGGATCTGTGGGATGCCCTCAGCCATTTCCAGCAGGTAATCGTGGTTAGCATAGATAAAGGCTTGTCCGCCGTGGGCACGCAGGTAGTCATAAAGCTCGCCTTTGGCTTTTTTTACTCCTTCCAGGCTGCCAAAACCTTCCAGGTGTGCTTTACCGATGTTGGTAATGATCCCGTGGGTCGGTTCGGAGATCTGGCAAAGGACAGCGATCTCCCCCACATGATTGGCACCCATTTCAATGACAGCTATTTCGGTATCCGGCGGCATGGCCAAAAGGGTCAGTGGTACACCGATATCGTTATTAAAGTTACCGGCCGTGGCATGGGTCCGGAATTGGGTACTAAGGACGGCATGGATCAGTTCTTTGGTGGTCGTTTTTCCATTGCTGCCAGTAATACCAATGACGGGGATATTCAATTGCCGGCGGTGATGATTCGCCAGTTGCTGCAGGGTTTCCAACACATGGTTCACCAACACATAACGATCATCTTTCCAAGCGTTCTTCTCATCGATAACAGCCAGGGCAGCACCGCTATCAATGGCTTGTTCAGCAAATTGATTGCCGTTGAATTGCGGCCCTTTGAGTGCAAAAAATATCCCTCCCGGCTCGATCTTCCTGCTATCCGTTGAAATGCCGGTTGCCGAAAGATAATGCCGGTATAAGGTAGAGATCTCCATGGCTGACAAAAAAAAGCCTTCCACCCGTAGGCAGAAGGCTTTGAAAGCTTCTTTTTATAGGAAAGTTATTTTTTACTGTTTTTAAAGTGATTACCGCCTTTGAAATTATTACCGGCCGGGCTACCGATCCTTATCATGGCGCAACGGAATCCAAGCATAGCCGTAGCCTGGTCTTCGTCCAGGTAACGCCGGTTGCCCGGAGAAACGTAGTAGGCCAGATCCGCCCATGAACCTCCTTTTAAGACACGAGCTTTGTTATTGACCAGGGTGGTTACACCATAATTATAGGTAACCAGTGAGGTTTCATCACCATCCAGGTAATTTTTGTTATCACCTCTTTTATAGTTCCTGCGGTTAACACTTTCTTCCTGGGTAACATCCCGGTATACGATCCTTCCCAAACTGTCTTTTTCAACGGGAATTCCGTCTTCATCGAGTTTTTTCGTCTGGAACAGATTACCCCGATGAGGATTGAGGTCGTTCATATCTTCAGAGGTCATCGGACGGTATACATCCATCACCCATTCACTGACATTACCACCCATATTAAACAAACCGTAATCGTTCGGCATGTAAGAACCGACCGGTGCGGTTATGTTGGCATTATCGTTAAGTCCGCCGGCAACACCCATATAGTCACCTCGTCCGCGTTTGTAGTTGGCCAGAAAATCACCCTGCCAGGTGCCGTGCATCGGGTTACGCATGCTATGGCCATTCCAGGGAAAGATCCGGCGGTCAGATACTAATTCTTCACCTTTGAATTGATTATTGCCGATCAGAGAAAGTGCGGCATATTCCCATTCCGCCTCGGTGGGAAGGCGATAATCCGGTAACAGGATCCCGTCTTCCATTCTTACCCTTCTTTCACCGGTTCCGGTAGGATTGAGGTCTTTAAGGTTCTTCCGGACCATACCTTCGTACTGACCGAGCAGGTATGACTCCGTATTGAAGTTATCTTCATTGACCTGGTTCGGGTTGATCTCCAGGATACCTTCCCGGATCAGGATCATTTCATTCACCCGGTCTGTTCTCCACTTGCAAAAGTCCGTAGCTTGCAGCCAATTCACGCCCACTACCGGGTAATAATTATAGGCCGGATGCCTGAAGTAATATTGTACATAAGGTTCGTTATAAGCTAATTCATCCCGCCAAACCAGCGTATCGGGCAATGCTCTTTTAAATACTTCCGGAAAGTCCGCTCCAAAAGTCCTTCTGATCCAGTAGAGATATTCCCGGTAGTGTACATTAGCGACCTCCGTTTCATCCATATAAAAAGAAGGAACAGTGATCCGTCGGGGAACAGCATTGTAATCAAAGGTGATATCCTGCTCCGTTACTCCCATCGTAAATGTACCGCCTTCAACCAAAACCAAACCAGGACCGGTTTCCTGGCCCTCATAGGCTTTCACTTCAAAGCCACCCCAATCCGAGTTGTTGTATTCCCACCCGGTAAGCGATGATTTCTCTTTTTTACAACCGGCCATCGGCAAAATCGCCGCAGCCAACAGGCCGATCACGGAAAACTTTAGGATCTTTTTCATGGCGAAAAATTTGGTGTTAACAAACAAAGGTAAAGTTTTTTTATTAAAATGTAAACATTTGCGGGCATTCAATGGGTCTCGCGTTCTTTTTCGTATTCAGGAAATTCTCTCCGTCACAAAAATTCAGGGCCAACGCGATCTCATGACTTCCTCCCGACCCGGGGGTCAGTTGGGATATGGTCAGATCATAACTATAGGAAACTTTAAGTATATCTTTCCGGAACCCGAATATTAATATCAGCGCATCCGATGAGAACCTGGGATGGGTGAAATTCCGGTACCACATCCCGGCAAATAAGCTGCTTCTGCTGATATAACTGCCGATATCCAATTGCTTGAACACAGATTGGAAAGTGTACATAATATTAGGGTATAATTCTGACTTAGCCTTAAGGGATTTGTCTAGCTTGATAACAGCCCCACCATGGAAATTGTAGCGTATCGGTATCCTCGCAACCTGATCTCTTCCGATTATGGATTCATTAGGGCGTGTCAGGTGTTTTACGGATAAACCGGCAAAAAAGTTCTGATTAAATATCAAAGAGCCCGTAGAAAAGTCGACATAAGAGGCGGATGTATTGCCCGGAGGCAGCTCTGCCGTTGGGTTTGGAAGACCGTTAATATCCACGAAACCGGTTTTCGGATCGATCTGGTCTTCGAAGATCAATTTGTCCCAGTTAACCGTCCGTTGAGCATAGGTAACCTGCATACCGGTTTTTACCGTCAGCTCCCGGTTGATCCTCAATTGATAAGAGTAGATACCGTTGACCGTATTGGTGTTTAATATGCCTCCGCCGGCCCTGTCCGACATAAAAAAGAGGCCGATCCCTCCGCTCAGGCCGTCGAAATGTTGGTCATAAGAAGCTGCAGTGGTAATATATACATTATTTAACCCCTGGCCGGGCCACTGGTCACGGAAATTGATGATTATACGGGGACAATAATGAAGGCCGGCCATTGCCGGGTTCAAATACAAGGGGGCTGCATAGAATTGACTGAATTCGGGGTCTTGGGCCTCAGCCGTCTTGGGGAGCAGCGAGGCCATACTTAGCCAGCCTATCAATAAAAAAAATCTTCTCAACATCAGGAAAAAGGAACCTTTTATGGAAGTTGGCTATTTTTATAGTGTGCTAAATGCAATAACGCTTATATAACGCGCGTTTAGGAACAAAATTATTCAAAGATAGCCAGTAATTAATCTTTGTTACTCAATTTTGGAGAAAAGGTTACGCCTCACATGAAAAAACTTTGCAGCCTCATATTGTTCACCCTCTCTATTTTTACAGGTTTCGCTAATGACCCGCTAAACCTTAGCCAGACTTTGAAATGGTCGGATGAGGTAAAAGTGTTCAGCATTTCCGGCAAGTACAAGATCAAAAGTTATGGCTTCGAAGGAGCCGCCCATAAAACAGAGAACCAGATGCTGCCGGAATTCTATAAGCATATCCGGATCAAAAAACCGGGACCCGCAAAAGTCCGGTTTAAGGCAACTACTTTCGCACCCCTGGCCAACCAGGAACTGTACCGCGACAACCCGTTGATCGGAACAGCCATAACCATTAATACTTCCGTGGCCTTTGAAAAAAAACAACCTTCGCTCATCCTCTCCTTCATCCCCATCCGGAAAAACCCCAGGACAGGCATTTTTGAAAAACTTACCGCTTTTTCCCTGTCTGTGGACATGCTCCCGGATCCGGGCTTAGCATCAGCAAGGAATAATCGTTCCAAATTTGCCGATAACTCCGTGCTTGCTTCCGGAAACTGGTATAAGATCTCCGTTAGCAGAACAGGAATTTTCAAGCTCGACCATGACTTTTTATCGAGCATGGGATTGAACCCCTCGTCCGTTAATCCCAAACATATCAGGATCTATGGTAACGGCGGTGGCATGTTGCCCGAGGCCAACAGTGTAGCGAGGATCGATGACCTGCAGGAAAACCGGATCTTTGTTTCGGGTGAAGGCGACGGCCAGTTCAATCAATCGGATTATATCCTGTTTTACGCCATGGGCCCGGACCAATGGATCCTTGACACGGCGACCCAAAGGTTCGAACATCACGTACATCACTACTCCACGGTCAATTACTACTTCCTGACTACCGATCTTGGCGCCGGTAAAAGGATCCAGGCGCAATCATCTTCGGTCAGCGCTGCTCAAACCGTTACTTCGTTCGATGATCATGTCTTCCACGAACAGGAATTGGTCAATCTGATCCAAAGCGGCCGGGAATGGTATGGGGAAGAATTCGACCTGACCACCTCCCAGGATATCACCTTTAATATACCGAATATAGATGCGGGCAGTCCGGTGCATTTGAAAACCAATTTGGTAGCCCGGTCTACTTCGGGAGCCAGCACTTTTACCGTTACCGCTCCGGGTAAGTCCCAGTCGTATACCCTAAGCGCCGTTCCGGTTTCCTATGAATCATTATATGCGTCAAGCAAAACCGGCGAATTCACCTTTTCGACTTCCGCTAGCCAGATCACCGTCAATTTTAATTTCACCAAGCCGAATGCCGGTGCGGTCGGATGGCTGAATTACGTGGCCTTGAATGCACGCCGGAAGCTCATCATGGACAATGACCAGATGGCTTTCAGGGATCTGAATTCCGTAGGCAACCAGGATACAAAATTCGAGATCAGCGGCGCCACTTCCACCCTGAATGTTTGGGATGTTACCGATCCGGCAAATGTCAAAGACCAGCAAATAACCGTCAACGGTTCAAAAGTCTCGTTTATCCTGTCCACTGATATCCTCCGGGAATTTGTGGCCCACACCGGTAAAAGCTATTATACCCCATCCTTTGTTGAAAAAGTTACGAACCAAAATCTACACGGATCGGCCCTTGTGGATATGATCATTATCACCGCCCCCGAATTCCAGGCAGAAGCCGAAGCGCTGGCCTCCATTCATGAAAATGAAGATGGCCTGGATGTATTGGTGACCACCCCCAAGACTATTTATAATGAGTTCTCTTCCGGGGTTCAGGATATCGCCGGTATCCGGGATTTTATCAAGATGTTTTATGACCGTGCCGGAACGGATACGACGGCTATGCCGGAATACTTGTTGTTGTTTGGCAGTGGTTCTTATGATTACAAAGACCGTGTGGTCAACAACACGAATTATATCCCGGTTTATCAAAGTGTGAACTCCACGGATCCCGTCGAGTCCTATGCCACAGACGATTTCTACGGATTCCTCGACGACAATGAAGGCGGGAATGTCGCCCAGAACAATTTGCTCGATATTGCCATTGGCCGGATGCCGGTAAGGGATAACGATGAGGCCAAAGCCATGATCAAAAAAATAGTGAGCTACCGGTCCAATGCCTCATTTGGCAACTGGAGGAATACCATCTGTTTTGTAGCCGATGATGAAGACAGTAACATTCACCTGGATTCTTCCGATAACCATGCTTCATTTGTCGCTAACAATTACCCGGTGTATAATATCGATAAGATATTCTTCGATGCCTTCCAGCAAGTTGCTACACCCGGCGGTAGCAGGTACCCCGATGCAAAAGAAGCATTTGAAAAAAGGATCTTCAGCGGCTCTTTGATCGTCAATTATACCGGTCATGGTGGGGTGAATGGCTGGGCGCATGAAAGAGTGCTGGATGTTTCCAGTATCAACTCCTTTGACAACCTTGACAAGATGCCATTATTTGTAACGGCTACCTGTGAGTTCAGTCGTTACGATGACCCCGAAAAGAAGGCTGCCGGCGTTCAATTGCTGTTGAGTGAAAAGGGCGGAGCCATTGCCATGATGACCACCGTAAGGCTGGTTTACTCCTCTTCCAACGCCAACATCAACAGCAAATTTTTCAATACCATCTTCGAACCCATCGATGGTGAAATGCCGACCATGGGACAGGTGATCAGGAATGCCAAAAACGCCAGTGAAACGGGTATCAACAACCGGAAATTTACCCTCCTGGGAGATCCGGCGCTCAAGCTGGCCTACCCGAAATATAAGGTTACCACTTCCGACATTAAAATTAACAACGAATCTTCCGATACCATCCAAGCGCTGGCAAAAGTAACCGTTACCGGAGAAGTAAAGGATAACAATGGTAATAAGCTGTCAAAATTCAACGGCATTGTTTATCCGACCATCTATGATAAGTCGGTGGAAGTGCAGACCCTGAAAAATGACCCTGGCAGCAAGCTCACTTCTTTCGACCTGCAAAAGAACATTATCTATAAAGGAAAGGCCAGCGTTAAGAACGGGGCCTTCACCTTTACCTTTATCGTTCCCAAAGACATTTCCTACTCCTATGGCAGCGGGAAGATCAGCTATTACGCCGATAATACCAGCTCCGACGCCAACGGATACGATGCGGATTTCATTATCGGTGGAACGGCCGACGAATTTGCCCAGGATAATACCGGTCCGGACATCCAATTATTCCTGAACGACGATAAATTCGTTTTCGGGGGGATGACAGATGAAAACCCGGTGCTGATCGTCAAACTTTCCGACGAAAGCGGTATCAACACCGTCGGAAACGGCATCGGTCATGACCTAACGGCTGTTTTGGACAATGAAACGGAGCAGACGCACGTGTTGAACGAGTTTTATGAGGCTGCCCTGGATAATTACCAGCAGGGAGAGGTACGATATCCTCTCGCCGATATTCCGGAAGGGCATCACCATTTAAAAGTCAAGGCGTGGGATGTCTATAACAATTCCGGGGAAAGTTATACGGAATTCGTGGTCGTCAATTCCGCCGAATTCGAACTGGATCATGTCCTGAATTATCCCAACCCTTTTACCACGCGAACTTCCTTTTTCTTTGAGCATAACCGGCCTGGGCAAGAGCTCAAAGTCCAGTTACGGATCTATACGGTTTCGGGGAGGGTGATCAAAACCATCGACACGGATATTACGACCGATGGTTTCCGGGTCGATAACATCGAATGGGACGGTTTGGATGATTTCGGAGATAAGATCGGTAAAGGCGTTTATGTATACCAATTATCCGTCCGTGCACCGGACGGTTATACCGCCTCTAAGATTGAAAAATTAGTTATTCTAAGATAAGGATTAAATAATAATTTTGATTAACTTTGCGATTCTTTGACAACTATGAAATTCAGAAAAGAAAATATATTTGGGCAAGGATTATTGTTATGCCTTCTATTGTATTTTAATCCTGCCGATGCACAGATCTCCACAGATTCTCTCGACGGGAGGATCAATGCCATCAATACAGCCGTACCCTTTTTAAGGATTGCCCCGGATGCCAGGGCTGGCGCGATGGGTGATGCCGGCGTTGCCGTAGCCCCGGATGCCAATACCATGCACTGGAATCCTTCGAAGCTGGCCTTTATCCCGAAAGATTTCGGTCTTTCCGTAACCTATACGCCCTGGCTGAGATCCCTGCAGATCGATGATATTTACCTGGCTTACCTGTCCGGTTTTAAAAGGATCGACGAACTGCAAACCGTGGGGATGTCGCTGCGGTACTTTTCTTTGGGAAATATTACCTTCACCGACATTTCTGGTGATGTGATCGGGGTATTCAATCCCAATGAATTTGCAGTCAGCGGCGCTTACGCCCGGAAACTTTCAGAGGTCTTTTCAGTAGGGGTTGCGCTGAAATTTATCTATTCCAATTTAGCCGCCGGACAGGTGGTGAGTGGTGTGAATATCAGGCCGGGAATTACGGCCGGAGGTGATGTATCCGCATTTTATACCAACCCGAAAATGAAGATCGGCAATTATGACGCTACCTTCAACGCCGGCCTGAACCTCGCGAATATCGGTTCCAAGATCACCTATACCAATTCCATCGATAAGGATTTCATTCCTTCCAACATGGGGCTCGGTACCGCTTTAACCTTGGCCTTCGATGATTACAACGAGATCACCATGGCTTTTGACATCAATAAACTGCTGGTACCAACACCTGACAGTATCGATCTCGATGCTAACGGCATTTTCGATTATAAGGAAAAATCACCGGTAGCAGGGATGTTCTCCTCGTTCAGCGATGCTCCGGGCGGCTTTTCCGAAGAAATGCAGGAATTGATGTTTTCCCTGGCGCTTGAATATTGGTATGACCAGCAATTTGCCGTCAGAGCCGGTTATTTCAACGAGCATAGCCGTAAAGGGAACCGTAAGTTCTTTACCGTTGGCCTGGGGATCAAGTACAATGTATTCGGGCTGAACTTTTCTTACCTGGTGCCGACCAGTAACCAGCGGAATCCGCTCGACAATACCCTTCGTTTTACTTTGCTGTTCGACTTTGATGCTTTCAAGGGAGATGGTGAGGATTCTGAATAAGCCTTTTAATGAATTTCCGTATCGGGTTTGGGTATGATGTCCATCAATTAAAAGAGGGCACGCCATTCATCCTTGGCGGTATTCCTATCGAACATTCCAAAGGCGCACACGGACATTCCGACGCCGATGTTTTGATCCATGCCATTTGTGATGCCTTATTAGGCGCCGTGAATTTAAGGGACATCGGCTTTCACTTCCCGGATAATGATCCCGCCTTTAAAGCCATCGATAGTAAGATCCTGCTGGCCAAAGTTATTGACCTGCTGCATGAAAAAGGCTATTCGGTCGGGAATATCGATTCCACGGTTTGTCTGCAAACCCCCAAAATAAAACCTTACATTCCCGGGATGCAGCAAACCCTTGCCCAAACGATGGGTATCGATATCGACGCCATAGCGATCAAAGCCACTACCTCCGAAAAAATGGGTTTTGTGGGCCGGGAAGAAGGGATCACGGCCTATGCGGTAGCATTGGTGTACCGAATTCGCTAACCCGTGGGGCGGTTTGCCAGGCTTCTAACGGTGTACCGGAAATGACTTCCGCGCTGCTTATCTTTGATACTCCAGTACAAATGGATTGGTTCGCTTTTCATGCCCGATCGTGGTACTCGGACCATGGCCGGGATGCACGGTAATGTCATCACCAAGTGGAAACAACTTATGAATAATGCTGTGCATCAGATCATCGTGGTTACTCTCCGGGAAATCCGTTCTGCCGATACTATTCAAAAACAATACATCTCCGGCGATCATCCATTTTTCAGCAACATGATGAAAGGTAACACTCCCTTGTGAGTGGCCCGGGGTATGGATAATTTGTAATTCCTGGCTATTTCCAAACTTAATGGTGTCCTCTTCCGTAATAAAGGATTCGGGTTCGGGAGAAGGCTCCATGTCAAAACCGAATAAAGTCGCAATTTGAGGGCCATTCTCGAGGAGTTGAAGATCGTCGCGATGGAGTATGGGTTTTAATCCGTAGGTTTCATAAATAAACCGGTTGCCGATGATATGATCCACATGACAGTGAGTGTTCAACAACATCACCGGATTCAAATTTTCATCCCGGATAAAACTAATCAAGGTACTTTGTTCGTTAGAACTATGACAGCCCGGATCGATGATCAGACAATCCTTCGAATCATCATATAATACGAAGGTATTCTCTTGAAAAGGATTGAAAATAAAAGTTTTGAGGGTTGTCATTTTTTAGTTATATTTATTAACTTCATGTTCCCTACGATTTTTGCAGACAAAATTACATAATTGCCTTCTCTTCGGTCAGTGGAGACAGGATATTAGCACTAGCAGCAGATGGATTGTAAGTTTATGATGAAGGCAATTTTCCCTGGCTTCCTGTTATTTGTACTTTGCTTGCCGGTGTTGGGTCAAAACACCCAGACTTCTTTCGGGCAGAACAGGGTCCAGTATAAAGAATTCGACTGGTCATTCTACGACTCCGACCACTTTATCACCTATTTCTACCTGGGTGGGCAGGATCTCGGCAAATTCGTCATACAGGCGGCGGAGGCCCATCTGAGTGATATCGAGAATAAGCTCGAATACAAGATCGACAATAAGATCGAGATCCTGGTTTACAATAATCTCTCCGATCTGCAGCAAACGAATATTGGCGTCGACCTGGATGATTTTAATACCGGGGGAGAAACGAAGATCAATGGCAATAAAGTGTTTGTCTATTTTGACGGCAATCATCAAAACCTGATCGTGCAGGTGAGGGAGGGGATCTCCAGGATATTTATCACCGATATGTTGTACGGCGGCAATGTCCAGGAAGTCTTGCAAAATGCGGTACTGCTCAATCTACCCACCTGGTTTGTGGAGGGTATCATCTCCTATATCGGTGAAGAATGGAATACGGAATTGGATAATTATTTACGCGACGGGATATTATCCGGAAAATACAAGAAATTTAACAAGCTTTCCGGCGACGATGCAAAATTTGCCGGCCATGCGATCTGGTATTATATCGGCCTGAAATACGGCGAAACCGCGGTCCCCAACTTACTTTACCTCACCCGGATCAACAGGAGCCTGGAAAGCGGATTCCTGTTTGTACTGGGCAAAACCTTCAATCAATCCATCGATGAATGGTATTATTATTTCTTCAACAAATACACCAAGGACCTTGAGATCCGGAAGGCAAGAGATGAAAAAGAAGCCATTGATTTCAAGACCAAAAAACAACTGGCTTACAGCAACCTGAAGATCAGTAATGATGGTAAGCGGATCGCCTTTGTCACGAAGATACTCGGTCAATACAAAGTTTATATCCATGATATCGGATCAGGAAAAACCACCCGGATCGCCAAGGGCGGATATAAGATCGAGGGTTTGCCCAAGGATGAACACTATCCTATCATAGATTGGTCGCCTGCGGGGAATAAGCTGGCCGTTATCTACGAAAAACGAAATAAGATCAAGTTGTTGACCTACGATGTCGGGGAAAAGAAAAAAGAGGTCAAACCCGTTACCAAGTTCCAGAAGGTATTGGATATGTCATTCATGAATCCCCGGACCGTTATCTTATCGGCCGTTAATAAAGGACAATCCGACATCTTTACCTATCATATTCAATCGACAAGGGTTGAAAAGATCACCAATGATTTTTACGACGATCTTCAACCCCGTTTCATTAAGGCCGGTAAGAAAGAAGGTATCCTTTTCCTGTCCAACCGGAATACCACCTCCAGGGAATTTGCCAAGCTCGACACCCTGGTGCCGATGTATAACTTCGACGTTTACTTTTTCGACTACCGGGACCGTGATGCCGAGTTAATAAGGGTTACGAACACCCCCTGGGCCCTGGAATCGATGCCGATGGACTATGATGCCGGCCACTTCTCCTACCTCAGCGATAAAAATGGTATCAATAACCGCTATATTGCTTACTTCGACAGCACGGTCTCTCATTACGATACCTTGGTTTGGTTCGGCGATTCCGCCACGGTTAACCCCTCGAACCTGGATTCCCTGAGAAAGATCTATGGCCATATTATCGATTCCATCACCACCAGGCCAGTTTATATGGATATTGCCGTTTCTTACCCGGTTACCAACCATGCACAGGGCATTATGGAGCAAGACCTCGCTGTGAAGGCCAGAAAAAGTGCGGAATTACTGCTGGACGACGGTCGCTTTCAATTTTATTTAAGCCCCTTGCTGCTAAACCCGGATTCTGTCAAACCACCTTACCTTAACAACAGCAGCTTTAAGCACCATCAACTGAAAAAAATATCCGCTCAAAGCCGCCCGGCTCCCAAGCCTGTACCGGACAAGCAACCGGTGAAGGAAGAAAAAAAGGAAACGCCGGAGGATAAGATCGACATCGAAAACTATTATTTCCAGAGCGAATTCAATCAGCCCGAAGAGATCAGCGATGAGCCCGAACCTTCGGCAAGCCCGGAAGCCGCCCCCAAGCCGGAAGTTCCGGCACAGGAGGAGCGTGTTTTCCGGAGATCCAAAGTGCTGCCCTACAGGGTCAAGTTTGCCACCGACAATGTCGTTACACAGATCGATAACAGCATTCTTTTCGGAAATTACCAGAGTTTAAGTACCGGTACACCTGCGGTAGGCTTCCCCTCCCTGAGCCCTTTTATTCGGGCCAGCATCAGCGATCTGATGGAAGATTACCGGATCATCGGGGGTGTACGATTCCCCTTCGGTTTTAACGGTACGGAGTATTTCATGAGCTATCACAACCTGAAAAAAAGACTGGATAAAAAGGTTTTATTATACCGGGGTGTTAAGCGAGGGGAATTGTTCGGTTTATCTTTCCGGGAGAAAAATACCATCGGTTTACTTTCGTTGACCTGGCCGCTGGATATCGTCAAGAGCCTGCGGGGGCATTTTATGTACCGCCATGATAAAGCTGTTCCGCTGGCTACGGAGCAGGCCACCCTGGAACTTCCCCCCTATTTCGAAAGCTGGATCTCCTATAAAATGGAATATGTTTTCGATAATTCCACCAGCAAGGGCATCAACATTAGGAACGGCACCCGGTACAAAATTTTCGGAGAATTCCATAAGCAATTCGAATTACCCTTCCTGAAGAATGATGAAACCTATGAAACGGAAACCGGGCATTTTTCGGTGGTTGGTTTCGACATCCGCCATTACCAAAAGATCCATAAGCAGATCATTTTTGCCAGCCGCCTGGCCGGGGGAACTTCTTTCGGCAGCAAAAAGCTGGTGTATTTGCTGGGTGGCGTCGATAGCTGGTATGGTAACAACCTGTTCGACGAAAGCAACCAGATCCTGCCCACCGCAAACTATGGCTATTCCAGTTATGCCACTAACCTCCGCGGATTCAGGTATAATATCCGGAACGGGAGCAGCCATGCCTTGCTGAACAATGAATTAAGAGTGCCCATCTTTACCTACCTGATCAACAAACCTATCCGCTCCAAATTCATTGAGAATTTCCAGGTGGTCGGTTTCTATGACATCGGTACGGCCTGGGAAGGGAAATCCCCTTATGAGCAGGACAATCCTTTTAATACGGAAACCCTTGGCGGTTATCCCAATCCCATTACCATCAAAGTCAACTACTTCCGCAATCCTTTCGTAAGCGGGCACGGATTCGGATTCCGAAGCATGGTGTTCGGCTACTTTATGAGGCTTGATTTCGCCTGGGGCCGTGAAGACGGTATCACCAGCGCCAGCCCGATGACCTATTTCTCCCTGAGCCTAGATTTCTAATCCGCTACGGCTTTAATTCGTAGTTTTGGCGGACATGTGGCAAATGATCAAACTCCACGGAATTCTCTTTTTGGCCAACCTGATCTATGCCGGCAACTATACCATTGCCAAAGAGGTGATGCCAGCCTATGTCCAGCCTTTTGGTTTTATCTTTCTCCGGGTGATCATGGGTTCCTTATTGTTCTGGCTGGTCAGTTCTTTCTGGGTAAAGGAACCTATCCGGAAAAAAGATTTCGGGCAATTGGCGCTTTGCGGCCTGCTCGGGGTAGCGATCAACCAGTTACTATTTTTTAAAGGGCTGTCGATCACCACACCGATCAACGCCTCCTTGCTCATGGTAACGACGCCCATCCTGGTATTGATCGCCTCTGCCGTTATCATCAAAGAATCCATTAACGGGCTGAAGATCGTGGGCATCGCTGCCGGCGCCGTTGGTGCGGTTATCCTGATTGCCTATGGCAATTCGGTCGACCTGGTCCGGCAAACGCTTCCGGGTGATCTGATGGTATTTATCAATGCCTGTTCCTATGGTATGTACCTGGTGCTGGTAAAGCCCCTGATGAAAAAGTACCATCCCATTACCATCATCAAATGGGTTTTTACCTTCGGCTTGATATATGTTACGCCTTTCGGTATCGAGGAGTTCCGGGCTGTGGCGTGGGATAGCTTACCGGGAGAGATCTGGCTGGGTATTGTATATGTGGTGGTCGGTACTACCTTTATGGCATACCTGCTGAATATGGTAGCTTTAAGGCAGGCCAATCCCTCTATCGTGGGGATCTATATCTACCTGCAACCCCTGCTGGCCTCTTTGATCGCCATTTATTACGGAAAGGATCAGTTAACGCCGATTAAGATCCTGGCTATGATCATCATTTTCCTGGGGGTATACCTGGTGAGTCGCCCGTCAATCCGTGAGCCAAAACCCTGACCAAAAGTCCATCGATCGACCCGAAAACAGTATCCCCCTAAAAGTCGTAAATTTGACCAAATTCCCGGCCATATGTTGCGATCCATGACAGGTTTCGGTAGGTTAACCCAAACCATCCACCAGCAGATCATTACCCTGGAGATCAAATCTCTGAATAGCAAGTACCTGGATATTAATGTCCGCACCTTGCTGAAATATAAAGACAAGGAGATCGAGCTCCGGAATATTATCGCCCAGCGTTTGCAGCGTGGAAAGATCGATATCAGTATAACGATGGAAAACGGCGATGAAGGCCATATGATCTCGCTGAACAAAGACCTGATCAAAACTTATTATCATGAGCTAAAATCGCTCTCAAACGAGCTGGATATTGCCCAAAATGATTTCCTGAACGCTATCATGCGGATACCGAGTGTCATGAAGCTGGAAAAGGAGGAGCAGGACGACGATAGCTGGCAGGGGGTTAAAAAACTGTTGGACGAAACCTTACATGCCCTGGACGAATTCCGCATCAAGGAAG
>JANQFB010000067.1 GCA_028278085.1 Chitinophagales bacterium | reverse complement strand
CTGTATCTTTTCGGCATCGAAAAACCCGAGGCTGGCAATCTCCCTTTGGGAACGGATGATATCGGATCGGCTGAACTTGTTGCCCGGCAGGGTCCGGAGTTCCCGGCGGATAATATGTTCTTTGGTTTTGGTATTTCCGGAAATGGTAACCCGGTTGATGGTGGCTTTCGGCCCCTCATAGATCCTTATTTCCAGGTCGATCGAATCTTTTTCCACCTTTGCTTCAACAGGTGTTACCTGGAAAAACAGGTAACCGTCATCCATATACAGGGAGCTGATATCCCGGCCGTCAGGATTCATAAACAAACGGGTGTCCAGCAAGGATTGATCGTAAATCGTACCTTTCTCGATATTCAGGACATCGGAAAGCTCTTCATTGCTGTATTTGGTATTGCCCTTCCAGGTGATATGCCTGAAGTAATATTTGTTACCTTCATCGATGGTAATATCGATGTTCAATAAGTTGTCTCCCGATCGATAGACCGTATCTTGCTTAATATAGGCATCCCGGTAACCTTTGGTATTATAAAAGTCGATCAGTTTGATCTTATCATCTTCCAGGTTTTCTTCCAGGTATCGGGAACTGGTGAAGATCTTAAATTTGATCCGGTCGCCCAGGTTTTCATAGATCCCGGAGGGTGACAGGTTACCCATGAGCTTAAAGGGTTTTTTTGCCGGTGAGGTGTCGGATTTCAGCTTTTTGAGATCATCTTTCCGGAAAACCATAAAGCGGCTTTTTTCTTTGGTGTTTTTCATTAGGCGTTTGAGCCGCGTGGAAGGAATTTCCTGATTTCCGTAAAAGGTTATTTCGTTGATCTTGATCTTGGAACCTTTGTCGATATCGATGATCAGCATGATGCTGTTCTTCAGGGAAGTATCCGTTTTTTCATACAGGTTCACCTTGGCATTCAGAAATCCTTTGTCATGGTAGAAATCCAGGATCGTGTAGCGGGTTGACATTTTAACATTCTCCGTCAACACCCTCCCCTTGATCAGGTTGATCTCGTCCCTGATCTCGTCTGCTTCCGATTTTTTGATCCCCCGGAACCGGAATCCCGATAACCTCGGCCTTTCTTCGAGCCTGATCTCCAGGAAAGCCGTTTCGCCTACGGTTTTGGTAAGATAGATCTTTACATTGGCAAACAATCCCTGTTTCCATAAAGCATTAACGGCTCTTGAAATATCTTCTCCGGGGATAATGATACGATCGCCTACCGAAAGACCGGACAGGGTGATCAGAATATTTTCATCGAGATGCTTGGTTCCGGTAACCGTGATACCGCCGATCTCATATTCTTTTGGAAAACCATAGCTAACAGAAGGCTCCTTGGGGGGATCGGAATCTTGTGCGCTTACCGATAATATACCTGTGATGCATAGCAGGGCCAATATCGTTCGCTTCATCATTTCGACGCTATTTGCTCGGCAATAATTTGTTCACTCGTTTTGCCGAACCTTCTTTCTCTTTTCTGATAATCGATGATAGCCTGGTGAAGTTGTGGTTTGTGGAAATCCGGCCATAAGGTTTCGCAAAAATATAATTCTGCATAGGCGATCTGCCATAAGAGAAAATTGCTGATCCTGGTTTCTCCGCTGGTCCTGATCAAGAGTTCCGGATCCGGAAAATTATGGGTGCATAAATGCTGTTCAAAGGATTGTTCATCGATGTCGTTGATATCGATGCTTCCTTCCAGCACGTTCTGAGCCGTTTGTTTGACCGCCCGGATGATCTCCCATTTTGAACTATAGCTCAGTGCCAGTACAAGGGTCATCCGGCTATTGTTTTTGGTCATGTCGATAGCCTCCATCAGTTCGCGGTAACATCTTTTGGGGAGGCTGGTGAGATCGCCGATGGCTTGCAGGCGGATGTCGTTTTTATTGAGGGTTTTGGTTTCTTTCCGGATCGTTTGTACCAGCAATTCCATTAAGGCATTGATCTCCAGCTTGGGCCGCGACCAGTTTTCCGTTGAAAAAGCATAGAGGGTAAGGTATTCAACGCCTAATTCCGCACAGCCCTCGGTGACTTCCCTGACCGCTTTGACGCCATTCTGATGGCCGAATATCCTGGATTTGCCGTTGGATTTGGCCCACCGGCCATTGCCATCCATGATAATAGCAATATGCCTGGGGATCTTACCCTTTTCGATCTGTTCCTTTAAATCCATACTTTTTTTGGTGTATAACCGGCCGCAAAATTACGAAATCATCGCCACTTTATCTTCAGAATTTAGGCGGGGCGCATCTTACGCTTCTGATCGTATATGTTAAATATACGCCAATGAACATATAAGCGTCATTATTTTGGCTATCCCCTCTTTGCTTGCCTTTCCGGCCGATAGGCTCGATGACAGATGTACCGGATTTGTCGGCAAGGCCTGCCGCGACTTCTCCTCTTTCACTGAGCAAGTCGTTGTTATCCGCATAGGTGGTGCTTACATCGTCAAGGTAGTCGGTATAAGTTCTTCGTTGCCCGATCTCGAAGGCAAAGTTCCAGAAGTAGTTGATGCCATATTTAAAGCCAACCCCGTAAGGAATGGACGGTTGGATCAGGCCGTATTTGCTTTTTCCCTCGTAGCCCTGCAATCCTTGGCCCTCTGTTCCGTAAAAGTCGAGACTTTGATCCGGAAATCCTTCATAGGTGCCCTTGGGGCTGAAATAAAACAACCCGATCCCGGCAAAGGTATAGGGCGCGAAATAATAATCCTTATGGCCCGGGTAATATTTGAAAAAGTTAAATTCGAACTGGGCCCCGGCTTCATAGATATTGGTTTTGAAATCAAGGCGCCGGGCATTCTCCCAGGGGTTTTTGGCACCGATATCGGTAGCTTCCAACTGGGCTACGTTAATGAACGGCCTGACGGAAAGATAATAGCTAAAATTATGCCTGGCGGTGAGGCCGGCTGCAGGTCTTAAATAACGAAAGCTCCGGGTGGTATTCAGATCGCCAAAATAATTGGCAGCGCCTACCCATCCGCCGATCTCCCATGGTTGCGCCTGGGCAGTACTAAATAGGATAGCAGATAAAATAGCAACTAGGTAACGCATGGCACGACAATATTTACCAAAACGCAGGTCTCGGCACTATATTGCAGTGAAGATAAGAAAATTTAGAACTTCGGACAATATATTTTTCCCTTGGCGATCGTGTAGGTAAGGGTGATCACACCGGTAAAAATATAATGATCGTAATCGGACGGATCCCCTCTCTGCTGGCCGGGTGCCGTGATATAAAAGTACTTGGGATCAGCCAATTCTCCGGTATGCTCGTCAGAGCGCCAGGCATATTCGAAAGCCTGTTCGGACTGGGCATTGATACCGCCATGTACATCGGCTAAGGCT
>JANQFB010000036.1 GCA_028278085.1 Chitinophagales bacterium | reverse complement strand
GACGGCCTGTTCCAGGAGCCGCCCCGGGAGGGTGAATTTTTGACCAGCCAGTCTCAAACCTTTACCAGTCTTGGCTCCGGAACCCTATTAAGTTACCATTATTTTTTAACGCTCCCGGACTAAGAAGCGTTTTCGGGCATCCGTGAAGGGGATAGCAGGCATTCGGATGCCGGAATAGCGGTTAAAATCAACCCCGATCAGTGATTACACCGACACCGATACCTCATAATTCAAATTGGGGGATAACCAGCGTTCGGCTTGTGCCAACGACATCTGCTTTCTTTTGGCGTAGTCTTCCACCTGGTCTTTGGCTATTTTTCCCAATCCGAAATAGTGGGCTTCCGGGTGAGCGAAATACCAACCGCTAACCGATGCGGCAGGATACATGGCGTTGCTCTCCGTCAGGCTGATACCGGCATTCTTTTCGGCATCCAGCAGCTCAAAAAGGATGGGTTTCTCCGTATGATCCGGACAAGCGGGATAGCCTGGAGCAGGCCTGATTCCTTTGTAAGCCTCTGCGATCAGCGCTTCATTATCGAAATTCTCTTCCCTGGCATATCCCCAGATCTCCTTCCTGACCTTTTCGTGCATCAATTCCGTAAAGGCCTCTGCCAATCGGTCGGCCAGGGCCTTAAGCAAGATGGCGCTGTAATCGTCATGGGCGGCTTCAAACTGCTCGACCCATTTTTCGATCCCGATGCCGGCCGTCACGGCAAAGCCGCCGATATAATCCTTAGCGCCTGTGTTTTTAGGGGCAATGAAGTCGGATAAGGCAAAGTTTTCTTTTCCGGGCGCCTTTTTGTTTTGCTGTCGAAGCGTATGAACCTTTGCCCTGACCTCACTTCTGTCAGGACCGGTGTATACTTCAATATCATCCCCTACGGCATTTGCCGGGAAGATACCGACTACTGCCCGGGCGGTTAACCATTTTTCCCCGATGATACGGTCGAGCATCAATTGGGCGTCGTCGAATAGTTTTCTGGCTTCGGTACCGACCTTTTCATCTTCAAAAATAGCGGGATACTTACCCTTCAATTCCCAACTCTGGAAAAAAGGCGTCCAATCGATATACGGACGGATCTGCGAAAGATCGAAATCGTCGAAGACCTTTACACCGGTAAATGTGGGCTTTTTGATGGCGCCATTGGTAAAATCCAGCTTTTGATTGTTCTTCCGGGCATCTTCGATACTCAGATAGGATTTTATGGATTGCTTACCCGCATGGGTCGCCCGTAACTGCTCATATTCTTCCCAGATGGCGGAGACAAAACCCTCTTTTTTCTCATCGTTCAGGAGCTGTCCCACAACGGTTACGCTCCTGGAAGCATCCAGTACATGCACCACCCCATTCTGATAGTTCGGCTGGATCTTGACCGCTGTATGCATCCTGGAGGTGGTGGCTCCACCGATCAATAAGGGCACTTCGAATTGTTGCCGTTCCATTTCTTTGGCCACATGGACCATCTCGTCCAAAGAAGGGGTGATCAGGCCGCTCAAGCCGATAACATCCACTTTTTCCTCCTTAGCGGTTTTAAGGATCTTATCCGCAGATACCATTACCCCCAGGTCAATAATTTCGTAATTGTTGCAGGCCAATACAACCCCCACAATATTTTTTCCGATATCATGCACATCGCCTTTTACCGTAGCCATCAATATCTTTCCAAGCGCTCTGACATCACCGGAGGCTTCTTTCTCCTTTTCAATAAAGGGGGTTAAATAACCGACCGCTTTTTTCATCACCCGGGCGCTTTTAACCACCTGGGGCAGGAACATTTTTCCGGCCCCGAAAAGGTCCCCGACAATATTCATCCCATCCATCAGGGGCCCTTCGATAACGGCCAGGGGGGAATCATATTTTTGGCGGGCTTCCTCGGTATCTTCTTCAATATATTCAACAATACCCTTAACCAGGGCATGATTTAACCTTTCGGTGACATCTTCTTTCCGCCAGGCTTCATCTTTTACCTTTTCCTTACCTTGATCCTTGAACGATTCGGCCAGATCCAGTAATCGTTCCGTGGCATCTTCGCGGCGGTTGAGGATCACATCTTCCACCCGCTCCAGCAATTCCTTATTGATCTCTTCATACACTTCGATCTGTCCGGCATTAACGATGCCCATATCCATGCCTGCTTTGATGGCATGATACAGAAATGCGCTGTGCATGGCTTCCCTGACGACATTATTCCCCCGGAAAGAGAAAGACAGGTTACTCACCCCGCCACTGACCTTGGCCAATGGCATAGCTTCCTTGATTTGCCGGGTGGCTTCAATGAACGCCATTCCGTAACCATTATGCTCTTCAATTCCGGTGGCCACAGCGAAAATATTCGGATCGAAAATGATATCCTGCGGGGGAAAGCCGACGACCCCGGTAAGGATATTAAAGGAACGCTGGCAGATCTCGACCTTCCTTTCGGTGGTATCTGCCTGTCCCTTTTCATCGAAGGCCATCACAATGACCGCAGCGCCGTAGCGTCTGACCTTACGGGCCTGTTCGATAAATTGCTCTTCTCCTTCTTTCAGGGATATGGAATTGACGATCCCTTTGCCCTGGATGCATTTCAACCCTTTCTCGATCACCGACCATTTGGAAGAGTCGATCATGATCGGAACTTTCGAGATCTCCGGTTCGGCGGCGATCAGGTTCAGGAATTTCACCATGGCTTCCTCGGTATCGAGCATCCCTTCATCCATGTTGATATCGATGACCTGGGCGCCGTTTTCCACTTGCTGCATGGCCACCGACAAGGCTTCTTCATAATTATCTTCTTTGATCAGGCGGGCGAATTTCCGGGAACCCGTAACGTTGGTACGCTCTCCTATATTGACAAAATTAGATTCGGGCCGGATCGTTACCGCCTCCAAACCACTCAACCGGGTATATGGCTCGATCTCGGGGATCTTCCTGGGCGGAACCCCTTGTACTACCTTGGCAAATTGTTCGATATGATCGGGTGTGGTGCCGCAGCAACCGCCGATAATATTGCAGAATCCGCTCTGTACAAAATCTTCGAGGTATCCGCCCATCACTTCCGGCGTTTCGTCATATTCTCCGAACTCATTGGGTAAGCCGGCATTGGGATAAGCATGAACAAAACAGCCGGCGATCTGCGACAATTCTTCGACATACTGCCGCATTTCAACAGCCCCCAGGGCGCAGTTGAGACCTACGCAAAACAGGTCGGCATGGGAAACGGAATTATAAAAAGCTTCGACGGTTTGTCCGGACAAGGTCCTGCCGCTGGCATCGGTGATCGTGGCCGAAACCATGATTGGGATCTTCTTCTTTTTCTTATCGAAAGCCTCGCTGATCGCATACAGGGCTGCTTTGCAGTTCAAAGTGTCGAATACGGTTTCCACCAGCAATATATCCGCTCCACCATCGATCAATCCTTCGGCTTGCTCGCCGTAGGCCTGCACCAGTTCGTCAAAAGTAATGCCGCGGAAGCCCGGATTGTTGACATCCGGCGATATGGATGCCGTTTTGTTGGTGGGCCCAAGGGCGCCGGCCACAAACCTCGGCCTGTCCGGATTGT
>JANQFB010000020.1 GCA_028278085.1 Chitinophagales bacterium | reverse complement strand
TACCTATGGCTAAAGATACCTGGTCAGGCCTTAAATATACGGAAACTCTATCATTTTCATTGTCAATCTCCATAGAAGATATCTTGGCCGGACTCAAGGCTCTGGTTATAAACAGATTGGTATTGGTGGTGAAATTAATGATATCGATATTTTCGTTTCTCAACTCCCTGACAATACCATGAATACGCGATCCTTTCATACCGACACAGGCGCCTACGGGGTCGATCCTGTCGTCGTAGGATTCCACGGCGACTTTAGCACGCTCACCCGGTTCTCTGACGATCTTCTTAATGGTGATCAAGCCGTCGAAGATCTCCGGTACTTCCAGTTCCAATAACTTGGCCAGGAATGCCGTATCCGTTCTGGACAGGATGATATAAGGCGTATAATTGCGCATCTCGACTTTCTTAACAACGGCTCTTACGGTATCGCCTTTTTTGAAATAATCGGAAGGTATCTGTTCGGAATGGGGCAAGATCAATTCATTGCCCTCGTCATCCAGCAAGAGGATCTCTTTTTTCCAAACCTGGTATACTTCTGCGGAGATGATATCACCGACGCGATCTTTGTATTTTTTGTAAACCTCATCCTTTTCCAGTTCCAATATCCGGGAGATCAGGGTTTGACGTGCCGCCAGGATAGCCCTCCTGCCAAAATCCTCGATCGTTATTTCTTCATAGGCTTCCTCACCGACCTCCAGGTCAGGCTCTATCTTCAGGGCATCGGAATGAGAGATCTCCGTATTTTCATCTTCTACCTCGCCGTCTTCGACAATGATCCTTTTGCGCCACATTTCCAGGTCACCCTGCTCCGTATTAATGATAATGTCGAAATTTTCCTCGTCTCCGAACTTTTTACGCAATAATGTCCTGAATACATCTTCCAAAACACGTGTCATCGTCGGCCGATCAATGTTCTTAAATTCTTTAAATTCCGCGAAGGATTCAACTAAATTTAATGCTCCCATTTAATCAATGTTTTAAAAGGTTATTTTAACTTTTGTTCTGTTTATGTCACGGAAAGCGATGGATGTTTCTTTCTTCTTCACTGGCTTTTTGTTCACCACTTTATTGATCAGCAAGGCATTTTCATCGGCTTCCAACAAAGTTCCTTCCAATTGGCTTCCGTTATGCAGCAATACATCAATTTCCCGGCCGATATTTTTTTGATACTGCCTGAATTGCTTCAGGGGCTGATCCAAACCGGGTGAGGAAACTTCCAGCAGGTATTTTTCGCCCACCAGCCCTTCCGCTTCCAGGCGCTTTTCCAAGAACCGGCTGATCTTGCTGCAGGTATCGATCGTAAGCCCGCTATCCGCATCCAGCGCTACCTGTATCTTTTGGGTAGCGGATATTTTGATATCTACCACAAAACAATCGGTGCCTTCCAGCTTTTCTTCCAATAGTTCTGTTATCCTTTGTTGCAGGATTGCTAACATTTTATCAACCGTTTTACAATAAAAAGAGGGGACAATGTCCCCTCAAATCTTCTGCAAATATACCCATTTTTTATGAAAATCAAACATTATATGGCTCTTTAAATGTCATTTCACATTAATATAATTTATCCCGGGTTTCATTTTCGCCGGTTCCGGCATCAAAATACAGATCAGGAATAGCCACCCGTTCGAAGACAACCCCTGGCCTGCGGGAAGGAACCTGCTTAAGGGGCAAATGCAGCCAGTATCTTATCCGCCAGCACTTTTGCCAGCTTAAATTTGGATTCATGGGTCCAACCGGCCACATGTGGTGTCAGTACCACATTCGGGGCCTTTACCAGGTATTGAAACGGTTCGGGAAGGGCTGAAAGCTTAAAGTTTTCAAAGGAACGATCCTCGTATTCCAGCACATCCAATGCCGCTCCCAGCACCTTTTTTTGCTGCATCTGTTCGACCAGGTCGCGGGTATTAACGATCTTTCCCCTGGCTGTATTGATCAGGTAGATCGGTTTGCGGAACTGCCCGATAAAATGACTATCGATCATACCGCTGGTTTCCCGGGTAAGGGGCACATGGATGCTGAAAATATCCGTTTCCCGGAATAGGCTCGTCAGATCCGCAGCCTCCGCCCATTGATCGCCATAGCCGGATTTATACTTATCATAGGCCAGTACCCGGACATCAAATCCTGCCAATCTTTTGGCAAACGCTTTACCCATATGCCCATACCCGATGATCCCGATGGTTTTGCCTTTTATCTCGAATCCGCGGTTGGATTCACGGCTCCAGATATTTCTTTGCATCTCACCATGGGCTTTCACCAAATTATTGGACAGGCTCAAAAGCATGCCCAGGGTATGTTCGGCAACGGCATCTTCATTACCCTCCGGGGAAGCAATACATTCGATACCCAAGGATCGGGCGCATTCGACATCTATGCTTTCCATACCGGCTCCCACCCTGGCGATGAATTTTAAGCGGCCGGCTTTTTCCAGCAGCCCCCGGTCAATAGCGATCCTGCTCCTGACCACCAGTCCGAAATATTCATGGATCTCTTCTTTAATGGCTTCATAAGACAATTCGGGACCCATCTTGCATTCAAAACCATGTGCAGTCAACTGATCTTCCAGGTAAGGGTTCGGCACATCGACAAACAATACTTTCCGCTTTTCCGTCATTCCCGCAAAGTTAATATCGAACAGGATCTTTCCAAGTTTTTTAGCCCGTAGCGGTTGTTTCGAGATCATTCTCTTGGCAAAAATTTGACGGATGTGTATACTAACCCATCCCTACACCCTTCCGAAGGAAGGAAAT
>JANQFB010000579.1 GCA_028278085.1 Chitinophagales bacterium | reverse complement strand
TTAACAATATCGGCGACCACATGGTGAAGGCGCTGGGTTTATCTGTGTACAGACTTCCGGAGAGGGTAAGCGCGGTGGCAATATCATCTATGGTTTGATATACCGGATGGAGAAAGCTGGTGGCAAACCCGATGGTAAGCAGCGATAAAGTAACCGCTCCAAGCAGGGGATATTTTTGGAAGATCGTTTTGGATTCCACCAGGGATGATTAGCAACAGGATAAAGGTAAAAAATTCATATCATTTCTTGCTTCCGGCTTCAGGAGGATACCGGGACCAATTTGAAAAGCAAATCAAAATCACAAAACCAAAGTTTATCATTTACGTAATTAAATCATGATTTAATTACGTAAATACACCATTGGATATGTCAAGAAGAAAAATCGAAGATCGCTACATCAGGAACCTCACAAAGGTAGCCGGTGGCAACAGTTATGTGGTAACCATCCCGATCGAATTTGTCCGGAAACTGAAGTGGAAAGCCAGGCAGAGGCTTGAAGTAACACGATACCAGGACAGGATCGTGATCAGGGATTGGAAGAAATAAAACTAATCTTCCTGCAAGCTTTTTTCTTGAAGGCGGTTTTTTTCCGTGTCACTCGCCTACCGGCGAGGACACGGAAAAAAAGCGTAGGCATACAACTATACGAAATCCCCCATTTATGCAGGGTCCCTGCTTCACAGGTGACCCTGCATAATGGATGGGATCAAAAAAGAATTTCATTGCGGGGTCCCTGCTTTGCAGGTGACCCTGCAATGAAAATGAAAAATTAATAACACTAAAGGGAATAATTGGCCTTAGTTGCCCGAAGAGGCGTCGGATTTTTCGCCGGCTTTTTTCGATTTCTTCACCGAGATCTTCAACTCATCCGATTTCTTATCCTTGTCCACATAAAGGGTTTCCCCGGCTTTAATACCGGTTTTGAGGATCTCTTCCGCCAAGGGATCTTCCAGGTACTTTTGGATGGCCCGGTGTAAGGGACGGGCGCCGAACTGAGGATCATATCCTTTTTCCGACAAGAAGTCTTTGGCGTTCTTGCTCAGTTCCATGAAATAACCCAATTTCTCGACCCGTTGATACACATCCTTCATGGCAATATCGATGATCAGGTAGATATCTTCCTTGGTCAGCGAGTTGAAGATGATCACATCATCGATCCTGTTGAGGAATTCGGGGGAGAAAGTCCTTTTCAGCGCTTTCTCGATAATATTTTTGGCATAATTATCGGCCTCCTGCTCTTTGGATTGGGTGGCGAATCCTACGCCCTGTCCGAAATCTTTCAACTGGCGGGCCCCGATATTGGAAGTCATAATGATGATCGTATTCTTAAAATCGATCTTCCGGCCGAGGCCATCGGTCAGGATACCGTCATCCAGCACCTGCAGCAACAGGTTATAGACATCCGGATGGGCTTTCTCGATCTCGTCCAATAAAACAACGCTATAGGGTTTACGCCTGACTTTTTCGGTCAATTGTCCGCCTTCTTCATAACCGACGTATCCGGGAGGAGCCCCGATAAGCCGGGTGACGGAGAACTTCTCCATATATTCACTCATGTCCACACGGACCAATGAATCTTCACTGTCGAAGAGGTATCTGGCCAAAGCCCTGGCTAATTCTGTTTTACCGACGCCGGTCGGGCCGAGGAAGATGAAAGAACCGATAGGTTTTTTGGGATCTTTCAGGCCGACACGGTTCCGTTGGATGGCTTTGGTGATCTTGGCAATCGCTTCGTCCTGTCCGATCACCGCGCCTTTGATATCCTCCGGCATTTGCAGCAATTTCTTACTCTCGTTTTGGGCGATCCGTTTGACCGGTATGCCTGTCATCATGGCAATGACTTCCGCCACATCTTCTTCCGTTACCCGGTAGCGTTTGGTTTTCACCTCTTCTTCCCATTCCACTTTGGCTTTTTCCAGGTCTTCCAGCAGTTTCTTTTCCGTATCGCGTAGCCTGGCTGCTTCTTCATAGCGCTGGCTTTTCACCACCTTGTTTTTTTCTAACTTGATCTCCTCGATCTTTTGTTCCAGTTCCAGCACATTTTTGGGAACATGGATATTCTTCAGGTGCACACGGGCGCCTACCTCATCGAGCACGTCGATGGCCTTATCCGGGAGGAAACGGTCGGTAATATAACGGGTGCTTAGACTGACACAAGAGTCGACCACCTCTTCATCATAATCCACATTGTGGTATTCTTCATATTTGTTCTTGATGTTATCCAGTATCATCACCGTTTCGTCCGGTGTGGGAGGATCGATCAGCACCTTCTGGAAACGTCGGTCGAGGGCTCCGTCTTTTTCCACGTACTGGCGGTATTCATCGAGTGTGGAAGCGCCGATTACCTGCAGCTCGCCCCGGGCCAAAGCCGGTTTGAAAATATTGGAAGCATCGAGGGATCCGGTTGCGCCGCCGGCGCCGACGATGGTGTGGATCTCATCAATAAAGAGGATGACATCGGGATTTTTTTCCAGCTCATTCATGATCGCTTTCATCCGCTCTTCGAACTGTCCGCGATACTTCGTACCGGCTACCAATGCCGCAAGATCGAGCATGATGATCCGCTTATCGAACAGTACCCTGGATACTTTCCGCTGGATGATCCGCAAGGCCAGCCCTTCCACGATCGCGGTTTTCCCGACACCGGGTTCTCCGATAAGGATCGGGTTGTTTTTCTTCCGCCGGCTCAGGATCTGCGATACCCTTTCGATCTCCACTTCCCGGCCCACGATAGGATCCAGGGAATCGTCTTCTGCCAGTTTCGTTACATCGCGGCCAAAGTTGTCGAGCACCGGAGTCCTCGATTTAGTCGCGCCTTTTTTCCGGCTGGAGAATTCCTTTTCTTTTTCCTCTTCTTCGAAAGGCTCGTCATCCGGAGGATCGTTGGCAAATTCATCTCTGATATCTTGTTTGGCAAAATCCAATTCTGTTTTGAATACGTCGTAATCCACATCAAACTGGTTGAGAATTTGCGTGGCAATATTGTCTTTATTCTTCAAGATCGATAACATTAAGTGTTCGGTTCCGATAATATCACTGTTCAGCAGCTTGGCTTCCAGAAAAGTTACTTTCAGGACCTTCTCCGCTTGTTTGGTCAATGGAATGCTACCGGCATTGTAAGTATGGGCGGATGCCTTGTCTTTGATGGCATCTTCGATAGACCGGCGGATACGGATCACATCCAGTTCCATGGATTTCAATACCTTTATCGCCAATCCTTCCCCTTCCCGGATCAATCCCAGCAAAAGATGCTCCGTTCCGATGTAATCATGCCCTAGCCTCAATGCTTCTTCTCTGCTGTAAGAGATCACTTCCTTTACCTCCGGTGAAAATTTTGCATCCATAGTAAAATATTCTTCAAAAAATATAAGCCGCGAATTTTTGTAAAACTATCAAAAACCGGCAGTATATAACAATTAAACGCCTTAAATTATTAAGTATTTGGAGAAAATCAAAGTTTTTATAAATTAGCTGTTCATAATTGCCGATAGGAAGATTAACATTGGCTTGCGGCAAAATCAAAATGCGGGTCAATGATGCAAATAATGGACTTAATTTCCTATATTTGTGAATTCGTTTAAAATCGATTAACCCTCACCCTAACTAAAAGGTGTCCAATGAATTTTTCAGTAGATAAGCAGGAAAAATATACCATTCTCGGCTTACAGGAAACCAAATTGAACTCTTTAATGGCTCCTGAGTTAAAGTCGGAATTCCTGGTTTTGAGTAATGAAAACCATAAGAATGTTGTATTGGACCTGAGTGAAGTTACATTTGTGGATTCATCCGGATTAAGCGCTATTTTGATCGGTAACCGGATGTGTAAAAATGCGGATGGTATCTTTGTGCTGGCAGGTGTTCATGAGAATGTACTGAAGTTACTGAGGATCTCACAATTGCAAAATATATTAAATATCGTTCCATCGGTTTCAGAGGCCATCGACCTGATCATCATGGAAGAAGTGGAGCGGGATATTAATAATGAAGAATGACCTTTGAGTTAATAATCCTGGGTAGTAACAGCGCTATTCCGGCATTTAACCGATATCCTACAGCACAGGTCCTTAACATTAACGAACAGCTTTTTTTGATCGATTGTGGTGAAGGCACACAGATGCAACTGCAAAAGTACCGGATCAGGAAAAGCAAGATCAATCATATTTTTATCAGCCATCTGCATGGCGATCATTTCTTCGGCCTCATTGGGCTGATCACCTCTTTCCACCTGATGCGCCGTGACAAGCCGCTGCATATCTACGGTCCGGCCTTGCTGCAGGATATTGTTCACCTCCAGCTCAAAGGCTCCCGAACCACGCTTTCCTATGAACTGGTCTTTCACACGATCCGGGGGGATCACAGCGCCAGGGTTTTCGATCACCCGGATCTGACCGTTGAGACCATCATCATGAATCATCGCATTCCCTGCACCGGCTTCCTGTTCAAAGAAAAGCCACGCCCACGAAAGATCCTGGCCGAAAAAATCGAAGATCATAAGATCCCGGTTGAATTTATAAAAGATATCAAAAACGGCGCGGATTATCACGACCCTTCCGGGGTTACCATCAAGAATCATGAACTCACCAATCCGCCGCCGCCGCCCAGGTCTTATGCATTTTGCAGTGATACGGCCTATAATGAAGCCATTATACCCCAGGTCTCAGGGGTCGATCTGCTCTACCACGAAGCGACTTTTGGCGACGAATCTGCAGAAAGGGCCCGGGAAACCCTGCATTCCACCGCCCGGGAAGCGGCCACCATAGCGGCAAAAGCCCAGGTAAAGCAACTGCTCATCGGACACTTTTCCGCCAAGTACAAGGAACTGGAACCGCTATTGGAAGAAGCGCAATCCGTTTTTCCCCAAACGGCCCTGGCGATCGAAGGGGAAAGCTTCACCGTTCCGGACAATAAACTATCCGAGTATTCTTAGGATGCTATGCTGCCCTATTTTTTTTGAAACCCTCTTTCTCCGGGTTCCTGCAATGATCCTATGAACAGTACGAGCAATTGTTTGAGGTCCTGAAATTCGGTAAGCGGTAAAGTTTCGGCGCGGTCATAAATGTCATGATAAGCTTTGATGCCGCCCAGGGTATATATAAAAAAGCTTGGAATACCTTTTTCATAAAAAGGGCAGTGATCACTATTGCATGCGGGTCCGCGGATATGTACCCCTGGCACCAGGTCATGTTTTTTATTGAGCCGTTGCAGGTTGTCGAAATGATCGCGGAAGACCTTCCCGTTCACCACTTTGATCCCATCCTCCCCGGTGCCGACGAGGTCGAGGTTCAATACAAACTTGAGGTTGGATAGCGGAAAAACCGGCTGATCCGCAAAATATCTCGAGCCGATCAGCCCCAGCTCCTCCGCCGCAAAGGCAATGAATACCAGTGTATGATCCGGCTGATTTTCCGGCTGGCTGTAGTATTGCGCCAAACTGATCAGCATCGCGATCCCACTGGCATTGTCGTTGGCGCCGGGGAAATAGGTCGATGTACCCATCCGGCCGAGGTGATCGTAATGACCACATACCAGGATGATGGAATCCGGGTGGGTTTTGCCGGTTATCTTGCCGATGACATTCCGACTGTCATAATCCGGAATATGTTGTTGATCGATCCGGAAAGATACTTCTTTCACCTCCCGGTAATCCCTTGCGCTGTCTTTCAACAAGGTGATAAAAGGGATCTTACAAACCGATGTAGAGGTATGGAAGGTAAGCTTTTCGGCGCCGGTCATGATAATCCCGGCCAGTTGATGAGGATTTTCTTTTTTCCAAAGATCTGTCCATTGACCGGTGACCTTTTTGTGCGCCGGATCTTCCGGGAACAGGATCAGCCTGTTTTTTGCGGTCGATAGCTGCCTGGCCAGTTCCGCGGAATCTGCGAAGATCCCGGGAGATAGCAGCAGCGGTTGGCTATTGCTAAGGCTGGCCCCAGGCGAACAGGGGTCGATGATAAAATCTTTGCCCGGTTCCGGCTCGTGGCTGTCGATGAGCAGAGCTACTTTACCGGGAAAAGTATTGACTGGAAAGCTAAAATACTGGTACCAGGAGTCGTTATAAGTTTCCAGGCCAATGTCAGCGAATGCTGCGGCAATATAAGCTGCGGCAATACTATCGCCCTTTTGTACATAGCCGCGCCCGTGCATGTCCGGTGCGCAAAGATCCTTAAGCACTTTCCTTTCTTTGGATAGTTCCTGGCCTTGGGCAGTGATCCCGTATAAAATAAGCGAGATCAAACAGCCAGCATAAATGAAAAATGCATTGCGCCGAAAGCGGAAGAATGTCATTGTGCTAAAAACGGTCAACCTTATTCAGGATTGGTCAATCTAGGATTTTTTAAAACGAATATTTACTTCACCTTGGTGGGGATTGCCTTGAGCTTGGATTTGAGGTGCTCCAGGTCGCCTTTGGCTTTGTCGATCTTATCTTCGACTACTTTTTTCAATGGATTTTCTTTATTGGAGGGTCCGAAAAATCCGAGATTGGCTTCATATTGCTCAATATCGGCTTCCAGTGCCCTGATCTTATCCTTTAATTGAAACCGCTCCCTTTTCAGCAACTGATCGGCATTGTCTCCTTGCATATAGCCTTCGATCTTACTTTCGAAGCGGGCGATATTTTTTTCCTTCTTATCGATATCTACCGACTTATATTTTTCATCGATGGTTTTTTGGTATTGATCCTGAATCCTTTTGATCTCCTTTTTCGGAATATGCCCGATCTTATTCCATTCCAGGGTGAAAGTTTTCAGTTGCTCGAGGTCTGCTTTACCATCACCGCTCAACTGGAAAACTTCGATCTGTTGGAGCAGGGCTTCCTTTTGCTTGAGGTTTTCCGCCTGCCGTTCATCCATTGAGGCGAAAAATGCTTTTTTGGCTTCAAAAAAATGATCACAGGCAGAGCGGAACCGCTTCCAAAGCTTGTTTTCGTCCCTTTGGTGGGTAGGCCCTACGGCTTTCCATTCCTGTTGCAGCCGGATAATTTTTTCCGTGGTTTCTTTCCACTGAGTATTGTCTTGCAGGGCTTCGGCTCGCTCACAGATGGCGATCTTTTTCTCTTTATGGACATCTCTATCCTGCTTTAAGTGGTCATAAAACACTCGCTTTTGCTCAAAGAAGGCATCACAGGCATTCCGGAATTCCTGCCAGATCTTTTCCTGTTGCCTGGAATATCCGATCGCTTTCCATTCTTTTTGCATGGCCAAAACCTCTTCGGTGAGCTGTTGCCACTTTTTGTGCTTTTCGACGGGTGTTTCGGCCAGCTTGTTGATCTTTGCGATCAGCTCTTTTTTCGTTGCCAGGTTTTCCTTCTCCCGTTGCTCTTTTTGTTCATAATGTTCACGGGTCTTTTGGAAGATCTGTTGACTGCCTTCCCGGAATCCCATGTTGATCGCTTCCTTGTTTTCACGGGGTACAGGTCCGATGCTATGCCATTCATTTTCCAGGATGATGAATTGCTCCCTTAATTTTTTGATGGATTTTTCCGCGGTCAACTGGTTCAATCGATCCAGGATCTGCTGCTTTTGTTCCAGGTTCTTTTTAAGGTCGAGCTCCCGGAGATCCTTTTTGATATTGATATTGTAGTAAAACAGCTCCACCTGGTGGTGGTAATCCGATTGAAGATCCCGGTAGCTTTTACTGCGCAACTCGCCAAGCTCCGCCCATTTTTCCTGGATAGCTTTGAAGCGCTGGAAGGATTCACCGATCCGTGCGCCGTCTGCGATCAGGCTTTTCAATTCAGTGATCAGCAGGGTTTTGTTTTCCAGGAGGTTTTTTTCAGCTTCCTTTTGGAGCAATTCATACTGATCGATCCGTTTATCGATGATGTTATTGAGTTCCTTAAATCGTGGGTTAAAAGGATCCGGTGCGGGAGCATAGTCGGCGGATTCTACGCCTTCTTCCGATAGTTGGGCAAGCTGTAACTGGGTTTCCTGCTCATCGGCTTCATGGTAGGCTTTCCTCAATCGTTTGGCTTCGGAAATAACATAAGCCATATCCTCATTTTGCAGCAGATCTTCCAGCTCCCTGATAATATCTTCCTTCATGAGCATAGGATTTAATACCTGAAAATAAGAATATTTTACTCATGCTCCAAAATTTACCAGTGCCGGAGATGCAGAGAGATGCAGTTTGAGTTTGGGTGTGGAGTAATAGGGGTGGAGTTCCTCCCTCCTCACTCTCAAACTCACACTCTTCTAAGGTTGCGTTCCGGTTTTCAGATAGACCTTATACAACTGGTTGGTAGCGGACGTCGTAAAGACAGTATCCTTGCCGTGGTAACTGTATTTCACCCCGGTTGTTGGTCCCTCCGCCAAAATACCGCCAAAGAGATGACCCAGTAGCACCGTATCTTTTCCGGCCATTTTTTGCAGGTCGTAGATGCTGCTGTTCTTGTACATCAGCGAAGGCCGGGGGATCGGGATAAACTCCCCGTCCGATCCCAGGTACTCGGGCAACAGGTTCGAATGGATATGTTCGGTGGATTGCCCGGTGTTCAGATCCCGGGTTAAGGTATTGATGAACTTGACATTTGGATTCGTGGTACAGATCACCGGTTCGTAATGCGCCGTATCTCCGATCCCTCCGAACAGGTTGGTATACATTTTATTGGCGTTCGGATCGTAGATCAGGATATGCCAGCAATCATATACGTTTTTCGATTGCTCGAAGCTGTTATCGATCGTGATCGTTGTACCGCTATTGGCCTGTGGCTCGATATAGATCGGGTTCAGCCACGGCGGGTTCCTGGGGAATTTACGGCAGGCTTCCGTACAGCCGGTGGCACAGGTATCGCATTCGGCGCAGACCAGGCAAATACATTGAGGGGGCCCGCAGGGACAACGGAAAACGCCCGAATAAGCGGTCAATCCCATTTTCCCTTCCGGCGTAATACCCTTGACCACATTCAGGTCTCTCCGCCGGTATTCCGATGTGAAATAATCGGAGCCTTCGTCTTCATATATGATCACCGTATCCAGGCTGATCTTTTTATCCCGGATGGAGATCTTGAATTTCCGGACCTGGTTGGTATATCGCTGGATGATGTTCTTCAGGGAATCGTATTGCAGGAAATCGGTATAAAGGCCATTGAAATCCTGTCCGAACACCAGGTATAAATATCCGTCATCCATGATGTGCATTTCACCCCCCGTTACCCGGAAAAGGGTATCGTGCGTGTATACGATCGCATCCGCCAAGGCTGCCTTATCCTGGTTTTTGACCGCCTGTATCATTTGCGGAACATTCACGACAGACAATACATCGTGGGTCATGATGGAATCTTTGGTATCGTTAGGGCCTTTTCCATAACCACCGGTTACATATAACAGATCTCCTTCCTGGTCGGATTGCATATTGGAGGAGCTGAACGGATAAACCAGGTCATCGGGAAGATCGTCGACCGACATACTGTCGACCGTTTTGTTCTTCGTGTCATAGACATATATATGCTTATTGGCCAGCCGGTATGGGAAATTGGCATCCGGCGCTTCGATTCCGTGAAAACCGTTTTTCCGGCCACCGAAAAACAGCCAATGGCCTTTGTGGTCCATAGCAAATACAAAAGATTGAATGGCGGGAAGGCCGGGCATGCTGTTGTCGGCAACCACTTCAAAGGAAAAGCCGGGATCGGTTGAGGATGTTGTTCCGGTATCGGTTTCCTTCGGCGTAGGTTTACAGCTAACGATCATTAAAGTCACCAGACATGTGTAGGTTAAGGTGTGGAGCAGTTTCATGATTATGGGATTGAGGGTTTTGGGTGATTGAATCCGGATCTTACCGCAAATACGGGGACCAGGCTATCGAAATAGCTAACATATGAATCCGTGAATATAGATCATAAATGTCAAATTAGAGAACTTTTGGAGCGGTATTTTGTGGTTGGAGTGGGTTGTTGGTTAGTAGGCAGTTTGTGAAGTAGGTAGTTGGAAAGTTGGCAGTCGGCAAGTTGGCAGTCGGCAGTAGGCTATGTTGCAACACAGCCTTACTGCCGACT
>JANQFB010000573.1 GCA_028278085.1 Chitinophagales bacterium | reverse complement strand
TCCAGGTCATATTGATAACGTATCACCTTGGTGTATTGATCGGGCGTGATGGTGTCGGATTGGATCAGGCTACCTGTAATAACAGGGTCTGATGTGGTAAAAGTGCCATCTGCCCCAACCTTGATGGTAAGTGCTTCTCCCTGCCAAACATTACTTTCATCATTGTTCAATATAATACCCGGAACACCTGTTGCAGACATTCCTCCCAGCACTTCCAGATCTATATGCCCATGGCTACCGACCTGAATACTATACTTTCCCGCATAAAGTGTGTCGCCCAGCGTCTTGACGCTATTGGCAAGATAAGCAAAGCTTGCTTTAGCATCGGAGATGTCCACCTCCACCGGAATTCCATTTGGCCTTATACTTTGTGTATCCGGAATAGTGAGCACAGCAGCCAGGGTGTTTTCATATAAATATTGTATTTCTTCTGCTGTTAATGTAGAACTGAACAAGACTAATTCGTTATAAGCAATAGCCGTGGTTGCAGCGGATCCTTTCCCAATGGTCATGTCAGGCCATATATCTGAATAAGTTGACTGCCTCCATGGTATCGGGTCTGATGCATTAGGGAAGAAAGCGCTTTCCACCAGGTTGACCCGTGTATCCAACTCGCCATTTAAATAAAGAGAAAAGTAGGGATCATCATAAGACATGGCAATATGTGTCCATTCATCACTTGGTATTTTTGCTTCGGAAAAACCAGTTATCATTCCTCCTGTATTATACCAAAGACCAAATTCCAAAAGTCCTCCCTGGTAAATAACATGAGGAGTCAAAAGTATGTGATAGCTAACAGCAGTATTTTCCGGCTTTACCCAGAAAGACATGCCCCACTTTTCATAGACTTTCGAATTATGAGAAGGAATTCTGATGTAGGTGGTATTATTGAGAATTTCCAGGGCTTCTCCGTAGGGTCCGTCAACGGTATCGATTTCGCCAACCGTACTTCCATGAAGTTGCCCGGGTCCGTAATCATTTGCATCTTCCTGAAATGGGTAATACGCGATCAGTTTATCTTGTAATAACTGCCCGGATGATGATCCTGATCGATCATTGAATTCGGAACAATACAATCCTTTTTCTATGATATTTCCAAATTCGTCATATTTAAAGGATTCGGCAACTTCCGGGTTGTTATCATTATCCCAGTTCACCTCGGCTTTGGTCAGTTTGCCTTGGTCAGGGGCCTTGCCATTACCATCATAGGTAAATTGCTTTCGCCAATTGTAGTTGGAGGTGTCCGGGTTGGAAGGGGAAGGATAAAATGGGTCATTGTCAGCATAATACTGCAAACTGTCACGGTTCCATGCCTGGTTGATGATGCCTTCTTCGGTAACTCTTCCAAGGCGGTCGTATTTTATATACACTACCTGGTTGGGGTTTGCCGCTAAGCCGGAGGCGTCAATACGGAAACGTAATTCTCCTCCCGGGCTGTAAACGAAATAGCTGGTACCGGCATCAGGCGTTTTTTCGGTGATCTTATTGCCCACAAAATCATAGTCATATTCAAGCATGACTTTTTGATGGTCCGCAACCTCGCTATCATAATAGTTAGGATGATAGACCTTGACCAGGTTTAACTGGTTGTCATATTCATACTGGGTTCTTAATGTATCGGAACTGTCAATCCTTGCTTCTCCGAATAGTACCCCATCCCGGTTTGTGAAGGTGTATACCTTTATGTCATCAGGCTCTTTTGTGGTCGTTACCAGCAATTCATCCTCGTCATAATCAAAAATGTTTCCGGCATCATCATTATAGCTAAATGTCGTATAATGCTCTCCTTCTTCTCCAATGGTAAATTGCCCGCCGCCGCCCATGCTTTCCATGTCCAGCAACGGACTTTTTGTATAACTTACAGAACTGCTGAAAGGGTTGTCATAATTAGCGGCACTACCCAATATACTTGTATCGGATACCGTAAGGCTGTCGTAGTTGAATCCGGCAGCAAAATCCGGTTTATAGGATAATCCAAGCGATACTCCTTCGCCACCCATGATTGCAGACCTCGTTTCAGCGACCGGCAAATTAAGAGGGCCCCCATAAAGGGTTTCGGAAATTCCCAGTTCATTGGTGTTATTCCGGGTCAGTACCTGCTTAGGACGGTCAAGTGCATCATAAGTTTCCTGGAATACAGTTGGTGTGGATACATAAAAAAAATTGTCAAAACCGGCTCCCACATTATTGGTTACCAGCTTTGCCGGGCCTTTTATCGTGCTGTTTTTGAATTCATGTTCAAATATATATCGACCATTGGCATAACCAAAGAAATAGTTGCGTCCGGTAACCCCCAAAAGCAAAGAGGTACTGTTCAACACTTCCACAATTTCCAAACTCGCATAAACTGTATTGCCGGCATACAAGGTCAGGGATTTATTGGTCATTACAAATTTCAACTCCTGGGTATTTACCACAGCATTATCGGGATTTAAACTGTCCAACTGAAGAGACATACCAATTTCCTCATCTGAGGCAAGATCATTTGGGAATATTTCTGTATAGAGCACATAAGCCGGGCTGGCATCAACACTGTGGTTAAATGTTGCTGACGCATCTGTTGAGGTGGCGGTAAGCCATTCGTCTTCGATGGACATATTGACCAGGTTTTGAGGCGGAAAACTATTGTTGCTGGCATACTGGAACCCCTGCCAGTTACCCGCGCTTTTTGCGGAGGCATTCAGCAGCATATTCGGAAATTCCGGGTCAAAATCATCTTTGCCATTTACAAAACGGTTTCCCCTTCTTGAATTGTAGGGTATCTGCAGATCGTTGATATTTTGAATGCTGCCCGGACCTACCTGGGCTATTTGAGAATTAAAACGATTGAACACCAGGTGGGTGGTGGCACCATTCATGCCAAGGTCGGCTACGCGAAGGTTCCTGTCAATATCATAAACATTTCCGTGAAAATGGGCATCGGCTGGCATGAAGGTGAGGTCATCTACAAATGCACCGCCATATGTTTTGATATTACAAGTAATGGTTTCCCCGGCGTCCACATACCCACTCACTTCAATATACCTTAATGAGGATCTACCTTCTTCGTAACTGGCTTTGGTAACATCAATACGAACATCTTCTGCATTGACAAGCTCAATAACGCAACTTTCGCCTTTTGCAGCCACCCTTGTCCACAATCCCAGCACATAGATCCGGCCTACTTCATCCATGGGTGTGAAAGCCCGTTTTAAACTTCCGGAAAAGGACTTTTCCCCCGTATGTGCATAGTCTGTATTTATAACAGGGCTACTGGCTGTCCATTTGGTGCTGTAAGGGGTTTCATAAGGTTCAAATCCAAGGTAATCCGCATTTGGCTGATGGGTGTCATCCAAGGCAACCGTTCTTGCATTTATAAATGTAGCGACCTCCAAATTTCCAGCGGAGGCTACGGTGAGTAATTTGGAAATTTCCGTACCCCTGACATTGATACTGTCTGAGGGAAAGCCGTACACATCACGTTTGGAGATGGTGCTCCTTACCAGCCAGTCGTTGGTATTGCCATCTTGTGCAGCAGTAAGACAATCCACCGTATCAGCAGTAGCGCTCCGCATTTCTACCCATTTTTGAGGAGCCCAGTATCCGGAATTGTTGTCAGGCAGGCCATCTTCATTCCATTTCGTCCATTGGGTGCAGGCACAATCCGTCACGACAAATTCCCCCTTCATGTCCTCCTGTACCAGTTCAATGTTTTGAGTGGATTGACTAATAAGGTATATGTCATCTGCGGCTAAGTCAGTATAGACTTCAAAGGCATAGGTAATGTGATTGACCAGCGAATCCCTGTTTAGGTTAGGGCTACCCGGTTCCGGATTCCGCCTTGCTGTTGAAATGATTTTGGGTAATTGGTATTCGGTCCCATATCCGTAACTTACCCATTGCCCGATCCCGTATTTTTCGTCATAGGTTTTAACCAGCAGCGGAAATCCTCCTGTACTATCAGTATTCAAATAACCTACGCTCCAATAATTAACAATTAAGGCATGCTCATCTTCTGAATTTGTCACAAGCGTTTCGCTGTTCACCTTTTTCTGGTAAATTTCTCCTCTTACCATAATATCTTCTACCGTGCCGGTTTCGTAGCCGGAAGGGAGATCAATGAGTGAACCGGATGGCCGGCCGTTCAAAAAATAATATTCTATGTTACCATAAGGGTGCCTGCTGCTTTCTTGTGATGCATTGAAACGCCCACCCGGCGCTACAAAAACCAGGTTATAGTACCTGTAAATATTGTCTGAACCTTGCAGTACATTGGTGGTATCATAGGTGATGGCGGTATAAGTATTTGGATCAAGGGTGTCGCCTGAATTATTATTATAGCCGTCATTAATTGTGTACTGAACCACGCTGTAACCTAAAGGGCCGCCAGCCTCTGTTGATTGATAGGTATAGGTGTAGATGGCTCCGGATGGAGTGGTGACCCTATTTAGCGCTCCGGTATATAGGGCTCCTCCAAGGGGAGCCTCTCCTCCGGTTTCCAAATAGGTGTATTTAGTACTGGCATTCTTTTCCGAATAATGTGTTCCTGATATCCTGTGATTATGTGTTAATTCAGAAAGCAGTTGGTAGGTTGCCCCATTGATGGATGTTAGCGCAGTATAGGATAGATCAACGGTATAAATTATGGAACCATTTTTTTTATGAGTGATCTGATCAAGGTATTGATCTGATGAGCCACTGATTGTATTATAGCTGATGGAAATGCTGTCACCTATGGTATTCAACATACTGTTTAGATTTCCTTCGGTTGAATAGGTGAACTGGATAGAATCACTCCACAGCGCATGTTTCATTAAACTAAAATTCCACACCTTGCTGTTGTCGGGCTGGGTAATTGGTGTGAGATCAAACACAAAATGGACGCCATCTTCCCTGGCTATCTCCCATTGATCGTTGCCCTTGTCTATTACTTTCCATAGGTAATATTTGCCGCCTGGGGTATAAGCATTGTCTCCGAGTGACTGGAGTGGATAAGCTGCATATCCATCCAATAGATAATTGTCGTTCCCATCTTGTACGATCTTGGGATAATCCATCAACTTCCAGCCATATCCTCCCAGGGAGTTGAAATGGTAATTGGCCGTATCGGTATTGATCAATTGTGCTGTTGCACTATTGTAGTAGGCCTCTAGTGAGAAGTTAAGCCGTGGACTTTTTATGTCGATGAGTGATTGCGTTCTTCCTACGTTTCCGGTGAAGATGTTGACTCCCTCCACGTTTTCTGACCCGTAGTTATCAGGGATCGGGTAAATGGCATCCGGATGGGGAGAAGTTTTGGGGTCTTCGCCCTCTTCCTCTGTCACGATAAAGTTTGAAACGTAATATGGGTCGGTGTCGGAAGGATAACCGCAACCGTCGCCTTCACCAGATTGAAAAGCGATCTCATAACTTCCCGCGCTGAGGTTTATGGGCCCCACTTCCACCCAGGTAGTGGAATCGTACGCAGAATTTCTGACAATGAATTGAGTTAGCGATGTACCATCACGATAGACCCAGAGATTGGCAACTTTTGATTGGGAACCTGAACAGGTACTGGCCGAATTCCATTCGGGAACCCTTGCATAAAAAGTGAATTGGCCCTCAGCTTCAACCGTACCACTCACATACATTTTCTTACTGTTAGTGCTCAGTTCATAAGACTCCTGGCCATTATAGGTGATTTCGGTAGAAACAGTATAAGTACCACTCAGTGTATAGGATTGGCCTTTGGCAATATTGACAGATCCACACAGCAAAAAAATGAACAAGAGCGGGCGTTTGCAACTGGGGATTGCAGGAAGTCTCATTTGAAGAGATTTAGGGGTTTGGGAAATGAAGGCCTAAAAGTAAAAATAAAAATAAATAAATAACGAAATTCTTCAATAATGATATATGATCTTGATTGATCATTTTATTATTCGAAAGCAGGAGAGGAACACCAGGAAACCCAAGTAACTTAGGATGCCGAGCAAACTGTTTTTGTGAACCCTACAGTCCACAGATCGAACCAGTATGTGCCCCGAAGTAGAGATCATTTTGCAGCAAAGCTGTCAAATGATCACACTTCGGGACAGCACCGAAGTAGAAAAGCCCCTTACGCATCGCGCAAGGGGCTTTTCTACTTCGGTGAACCTAACAGAACACAGGTCGAACCAATCCGACCCGATCACTGATGATTTGAAGATGTTACACCAAGTCAGCCAATTATTACAGGAAGCAGGTTACTCGCCTGTTTCCTTAAAACCGGTAGGTAAGATTAAGGGATAGATTAAGGAGTGAGGTAACAAAACCATTATCTTTTAAATCTTCTGTTTGAATATCGGTACTGTTAATATCTTTTGAAACAGGGTCGTATTCATTATAGGTTACTTGGGTTGTTCCTTTTTGATACATATAATGTAAACTGTTTTCCAATTCAAAACCAAACCATACCTTATCGTAAAAATTGTATTGCAGGCTACTAAAGAAATTTAAACCCATTGTATAGGTACTTGGAAAGTCTGATATTTTCTCTAATAGTAAAGTATCAGACCCATTGTTTAATACATCAGTCCAACGAGTTTGTATATCCTGATACATATAGACAAAAGGAAATCCTAATCCATATTTTAGAAGAAAATTTTTATTGGATAGTTTACAAAGAACTTCCCGACCTAATGCTATTTCAAAGTGAACTGATTTCTGAAATGTTTCCGATGATGAAATGCTATGACTACCATTTGAAGATTGTCTATCGCTTTGTGAGTTCCATAAAGTATAACTATATCCTGCTTTAAAACGATACAATTTTGACGTATCTTTCTTAAAGTCCACAACGGTATTAAAAGCATATATTTTACGGGCTATTGTTGAGTTTTCCACAACATCATAGACATTGTAGGGTGATTGAAATTTGTTATCGTACTTACTGAAATTTATCCCTCCTACCTGTAAAGACAAGTCTTGAGAGAAAGTAGGTGATAAATACCCAATGAATAAGAAGAAACAGCCAAGAATTCTTAAAGGCATTTTGGATTTTTTTAATAAAGATAGTAAACCCTTAGTATCTCTACTATTAAGGGTTTACTATCCCAAGAATTATACCAAGAAGGACTATTGTTTAATAAATTTCTTTGTTATTGTACTGTTTTGCTGATTGAGCGTTATAAAATACATGCCTTTTTCAAGAGTACTAATATCCAAACTTACATCTTTACTCTGCTTAATTGTTTGAGATTGTTGTAATATTGTTTGTCCCATTGTATTTGAAATACTGAACGAATATCCTCCGTTTATCCAAACCCCGTCAATATGTAAGGTGTTTTCTGCGAGTGTAGGATATAGTTTCAGGTCAGAAAATGTCTTATCCTCCATTCCCATACCGTCATTGTCAATTATAACAAGTTCATGACAACAGGCGTTCTGATCTACAAAACAATTTTGACTAACACTAAGGCAATTTAAATCCAAGCAAATACTTTCATCTGCTTCAACTGTATTATCATCGACAAGTATTATTTCAGCTTGTACTATTTCACCGCCAGATGAAGCTGGCACATGAATGCTTGAAGTTACAATGTTAAAATCCGTTCCATCTGCAAAGTCAGGGCCACAGCCTGTAAAACTTGCTCCACTTTGTACAAAAATATCAATATCATCATGTGCACCTGATACCAATATATCAAGTAATACAGTGTTACCTATGTCCTCATTAAAAGAGAAACTAACTTCAACAAAACCGACAGTTGCTTGAAGTACCCTACACGCGCTTTGATGTTGTTGCAGATTTGTAACATGTGTAGCTGGAAACGCCGTCCATTGTGTTTGTCCTACTTGCCAATTGGTCGTAGGAGCCGTTACTGATTGTTGTCGTATCAGACAATGACCGCTGGTCGAACCACTCCCTACCGGCCACCCGTTACTACTTGGGTTTGTGCCTATTTCTCCTATAATATCTATAAAGGCTCCTGTAGGTATAGATAACTCATTAAGGTCGGGCGGAAGCATGTTCATTTGCACTAAAGCGAGGGCATCATTCCCGTTAAAGTTGAGATTGTTTGACGTTTGATTGGTATTGGCAAGGATTGCGGGGTCAGCATTAGGATTCGCCAGTACATGTGTTCCTTTTGAGGCAATTACACCAGAAAGCGCAATGACGGTTGGAATTGGGCTACCGTTCATAAATTGTAGCACGGCTAAATTGCTGGCATTTATAGGAACGTTTGAGGGATTGAATATTTCCAGTACTTTATTACTGGCCTGTCCGTCTATCATTTCACTGAAAAACGGTAGTACACATTCTTGTCCTGACGTTGTTTGGCCTAACCCCTCAATTGTTGCTAATAAAATGAGGGCTGTGGTTGTGATTTGTTTCATAAGTTGGATTTTTGAGGCCTATAAAATTATTAAAAAATTTATGGGATTATTTATTTATTTGTAAATATAGCTATTTATTTAAATGTTGTTACCAACAGCCTATCAATAAGCTTTTTCGGGCTGGATATAATTTTCACTGAATCCCGGTTGGCATAATCCGTACAATATTTGAACGAGGGAATTATGAAACTGTATTGCAAAATGCCTAGTAAATACCCGTTCACACTTCTTATCCAAAATCCCGATGAATAACCAAAGTAGAGTTTCAAAATAACCTCCAATATTACAGGCGGTGCACTCATGACCAGAAAGACAAGACCATATTTCGATATATATGGAAGCAATTTACCTACTAGAAAAAAAGACTGATGAAAAAACCACCAATCTTTACACATAAACAACGGTTGCAAACAGGCAATTGAACCTTCAAAAGAAATATGGAACGTTCAGGGATTTGATGACAGGTATAATGATAAGTTTGCCAAATTGTTTCTGCCATTGATTGAAAATTACGATGGTCAGGTTTTTTCACAATCAAAACAGGAAAACCAAATACAAACAAAAGTTCAAGTAAGGATATAGTGCAGATAATAATTATCAAGATATACCCAACAATTTTTGGTGAGAGCACAGTACAATCCTTTAGTTATTTATGATTTATAGCTGATCCCCCAATTTATCACAGCACACTATTCCTAAGCAGAAGAGTTTATCAATACCGTCGCAGGAAGAATAACAATTTGAATCATTTTGTAAATAATAAGGCACTGTAGGGTGAAACTAAAAAGTTTTCAACAGAATTGATGTTGTGGTTTCGTTTGTCAAACATGTAGACTGTGTCGGTTTGAAAAAAACAGCATTTTCAAGTTTGTCTGGGTTTGGATTTGTTAACTACCAATCAAGTGCAATTGCTATTATTGAAATCGAAAAGCTTAATGTGCCTGCTAGTAGTATATTTATCTTTTCTTTTTCATCTGATGTGATTTAGTTGCCTTTCAGTTCCCAAAAGGTGAGTTCTATAAATAAAAAAAGCGTGGAACCGTAACTTACCGGTACAGAGGTACGACCAAGCACCTATGCCCAAGATAAGCACAGCCCACGCAAAGCGTTAGCGTCATACTTATATCTCTTAGGTATTTTTTATTTGGTCGTTTTCTGTACCAAGAAATAAGCTAACGCTTAATGTTTTTCTATGTTATTATTTCTGTTTACCCGATAATATTTTGTTTTTGGTTCATGCTAATTTAAGGTCATTTAATTTCTTAAAACATGCCAGAGCACAACTTTGTTTATCTGCAACATCTATTTTAATATTAACTGCCTGCTTAATAAACATTTAATAAAGTATTGATATAATGTAGCCTAAACAAAAACTACATTATCGTTTATTCTCCGCCTTCGTGGAGAAATTTAAATCAGTATTAGGGAATACTGACATCTTGAATTTCTAAAATTCAATTCCCGTTAAAACAAAAGACAATTCTATTTACGGCTTTTTGAGTGCCAATATTTTTGGCAACCGTGAACCAAACAGGACACAGGTCGAACCTGATTATCGAAGATCTTATACGTTTACATGAAACATTTCGGGTTCTAGTAGGGTGAAACACTGAAGTGTAAAAGCCCCGCGACCAAAGGAAGCGAGGCTTTTTCTACTTCATGTGTGAGGCATACTGGATTCGAACCAGTGACCCCTACCCTGTCAAGGTAGTGCTCTAAACCAACTGAGCTAATGCCTCCTATTTACAAAAATTCAACCCGCTCTATCCGGCAGATTAATAATAAGCATCAACCAATTCTGAAAATTAACATAGTTAATTTTCGTGAATCCTCGAAAAACAAATAAGATCAAACTTACCTACTGCAATTATGGATCTTTTGTTTTTCGGGACTGAGCTAATGCCTCGTGTCCGGCAAAATTAGTAAAATTTATCCTTTTAGATCGTCATGAATATGAAGTTCCCACTTCCCTCACCAGCCACAAATAATTACGTAATTAATTACTGAATTAATTACGTAAATCCGTCTATAACCCAAACACCTTTTTCCAAACGGCAAAATTTAAAAACTTCCAGCTCCGAAAATTCTCCACATCCGTAGGCTGGTCGAATAAATCGTCGAATGACTGCTGCAACAGGGGCATATTCAGATAATCCCCCAGATCTTTGTCGAAATAGCCCCGAATATCCGGGATCATTTCCCGCAGCCATTGATTGTTCGGAGTAACATAGCCCATTTTATCCGAGCGGGTACGGATCTTTTCCGGCAGGATCCCGGTCATCGCTTCCCGGAGTAAATATTTCGTACGATCCCCATGGATCTTGTAGGTCGACGGGATTTGAAAAATATATTCGATCAGGGGCAGGTCGTCCGCAAAAGGGGTACGGGATTCCACGGAAAAACGCATCGAACAACGATCCTCGCATTTCAACAGGTTTTTGAGCAGTGTTTGGCTGAATTGATCCACCAGGTTTTGGTTCAGGTTTTTGGATGGTCCGGGGTGCAGCAGCTCCAGCCGACTTTTATAGGTTGCCCAGATATCCGGATGCAGGTAGCGATATTCCGGGTACAGCCTTTTATAGATGTTTTCCCGCAGGTTGGTCGGTAGCTTGGTGAACAGGAACTGCTTGAGCCACGACCGCAGCAAATAGCCCGTATTGCCCCTTAAATTATGATCGAGCGCCTGCCGAAGCTTGCCATATCGGCGGTTGTTTAGCAGGTCCATCCAATGCTGATAATAATATTGCTGGTATCCGGCGAACATTTCATCACCACCCTGACCGTCCAGCACGACCTTTACCCCTTTCTCGGGGATCAGGCGCATTACCCGGTATTGGGCATAGGTACTGCTCGACCATACCGGGACATCCTGGGAATAAACAAGATTCTCCAGATCGTCGACTAATCCTTGCCTATCCGGGAAGGTTTGATGCCATTGGGTTTGGGTTTGATCGGCCACTATTTTAGCCCAGGGGCTTTCATCGATGTGGGCTTCTTTAAAGCTCGCTGTAAAAACCTGCTGCAGATCTCCCACCTGTTCGAGATCTTGCGCCTGGATCAGGTCGTTGATCACACAGACGATGGTTGAACTGTCCAATCCGCCGCTCAAACAGGACCCTACCCGGACATCAGACCGTAGCCGCAAGCGGATGGCTTCGATGACCTTTTCGCGGGTTTCGGCGATATAATTCCTGGCTTTTTGATCGTCGAAGGGTTCAAACGAAAGCCGGCCCCTGAGCTGGTAATAGCGCTTTGTTGAAAAGGCCTGTTGCCGGCAATCGAAGGTGAAAGAATGGGCAGGCGGTAATTCGTGGATCCCGGCAAAGAGCCCTTCCGGTTCCATGTCCAGTTGCCCAAGGATAAAATAGTCGAATACGGCTTTGGGATTGATAGATGCTTCCACATAGGGCAATTTCAACAAGGCTTTTTGCTCGGAGGCGAAAGCGAAATATCGATCGTCACGATAATAGTAAAAAGGCTTAACGCCAAATCGATCCCTGGCACCGAATAACCTTTGTTCCTGGCGGTCGAAGATCACGAAGGCCCACATGCCATTGAATTTGGCGAGACATTCCGTTCCCCACTGCTGGTAAGCTTTTAGGATAACTTCGGTATCGGTCTGTGTATCGAAGGAAACCCCTTCTCCTTTTAGTGCTTCCCGGATCTCGATATAATTATAGATCTCCCCATTATGGACGATCCAATAGCGTTCATCGGGGGTACACATCGGCTGGTGGCCGGCCGGAGAAAGGTCGATAACCGATAACCTCCGATGGCCGAGTAAAAGGCTGCAGGACCGATCGCTAAAATGGTCAGTCGGCTTCCGGGGGCAAAAAGGATATGAGGCATCCAGTACAGCTTTCGGGGTATCCGGTCCGGAGGCGATAAACCATTCGCCTGAAGGATCCCATCCGAAATAGCCTTCCCCGTCAGGGCCCCGGTGGCGCAGGGATTGGGTCATCTCCCGGATATCAGCCACCCGAATGTTACCTTGGATATCAACGATCCCCGCTATGCCGCACATAATAGGTTTTTGCCAGGTTTACAAAAGTAACGACATCCTCCTTGGAAGGGATCAGATCAGCCGGCCCGGATCCGGAATCTTTCATAAATTTCCAGGTCAGATATAGGGTAGCTGCCAGGTATGAAGCGCTGGCCGCCATGCCCGCTCCGATGAAGTGGTATTGGGGGATCAGCCAAACGCAAAATACCAACGTAGCGATCAACCCGATTACGCTGCTGACCGCATTGATATGATATTTCCCCAATCCGGAAAAATAGTGGCTGAAAATAGTGCTTAAGCCAAAAGCTGCAATACCCGGCGCCAGGTATAACACCACCTTACCTGCTGCCCCGAATTCCTCCCCGAATACCCACCGGTAAACACTTTCCGGTAAAAACAGCAGCACTGCCAGGGCCACGCAGGTGGTTACAAAACTGAATTTTGCCAGGGCCAGGGTGATCTGCTGCGCATATTTTTTATCCCTGGAATTGGCGATCCGGGCGTATTGGACCATGGCAATACTATTGGTGATCAGCCAGATACTCTCCGCAACATTGATCGCAACGGAGTAAATGCCGACATGATCCGCCCCATAATAAGCATTGAGGAAATAATAGCTGACCCGGTAGTTCATCAACTGGATCAGGTTAGCGACCTGCGCGATGACCCCATAGCTAAGCAGCTTTTTTATGACCGTTGTAACAGATCGTTTCAGCCCGAACCGGTAATATGGCCACACATAATAGCAACTGATCCCGAGGCAAACGGCATGGCTGCCATACATGGCGTAAATATAAGCCTTGACCTCCCGGAAGTCATAAATAAATACGGCGATACAAAAAAACAACAGGATCAGCAAGACCCTTAATCCCGTTAGTACATTGTTGACCTTGATCGCTTCTTTGCCCAGCAGGATGGTCAGGTGTATCCCAAAGATGATGTACATCAAAGTGATCCAATACAGATCCTTGATCAGTTCCCCTGGCAGGATGGTAGTAAAGGCCAGGATCGCTACACCGGCGTGGCATACGATCAATGCCCAGAAGTAGGAGGGTAGCGCTAATTGAAAAGTATCTTCCCGTGGTATCAAATAAACCAACGCAGGCCCGCCGATGATCTCGTTGACCAATACCATGATCACCATAGTGGTAATGAACAGACCGATCAGTCCCCGGCCTTCAGCCCCAAGGAATTGGGCCGTCAGAATGATCAGCACGAAATTGATAGCGGCGGTCAGGAATTTAGCGCTGAAGGTAAATAGGATCTTGTTAACCATTCCTTGATCGAAACTAAATATTTTTTAATACCGATTGATACAGGTTAAGCAGTTTTTCCCCGACGGCTTTGGCGCTAAAAGGGGTGGCATCGAATTCTTTTACGCTTTCCAGGTATTGGTCATAATTCCGGTGCATTTGCCAGATCGCCTCATCCAAACGCTGGGGTTCCCCGATAGGTATGGTGATACCGTATGCAGCCTTCACGAAATCCTGCGGACCGCCGCAATCGGTTACAATTACCGGCATACCATTGGCCAGCGCTTCCGCGGCCGTGATAGAAAAGGTCTCATAGTGGCTGTTCACTACCAGCACATGGCTCGATCGGTAAAATGGATAGATGTCGGAATTGGGTACCAATCCATGAAAAAATACCTGCGAATCCAGCAAGTCTTTACCGGCCGCCAGCCGGACCAGTTGGCCTTTGTCTTCGCCGTCACCGATGATATGCAGGTGAAAAAGTTGATCCTTTTTCCGGTTCAAACGGGCAATGGACTCGATCAGTCCGGCGATGTTTTTCTCCCGTTCATATAAGCGGGTGATCACCAGCAATTTGAAAGGAGTTTTCTGTTGCCGGGCAAACGGTTCTACAGGCCATGTTTCCAGGATATTAGGCACGATAAAGTATCGGTTATACAGGCCATGGGCTTGCATCGCTTTTTTCAAGGCAGTGGAAACCGTGATCACCGCATCGGCCTGACGGATCAGGATCTTCGTGGCCAATTTAATTAAGAAGCCCCGGTACGACCCGTCTGCCGGCAAATAGCCGGACCAATGCTCCGAGATCAGGTAGGGGATCCCCAGGGTGAACTTCAGGTACAAAGCCAGCAATCCTGGCCTGCGCAAAATATTGACATGTACCAGGTCGGGTCGGCCGAATTGTTGCCGGATCATCCGGTAACCCCGCCGGCTGGCTTTCCAGTACAGGAATAATTTACGGATCCTGCTGATGAAATGGTCTCCGGAATTCCTGGTGCCATAATAGACGATAACCGTTAATACATCCTGTATCGTTTGGATCTCCTCCCGGTATCGGCCTGTAGCTAAAGATGGATCACTGTTCACATGTAAGACAGCGGTGGGGGTGAAGGCAGCAACGGCCTCCGCCTGCTTTTGAACAAAAATACCGTTGATCGGATCCCTGTCATGGGGATACCATTTGGACACAAACAAGATCTTCGGACGATCGGCAACCGGCATTTGGCTCCCCTAAGGGCATTTGGTGAAACTCATTAAAAGATCTTCTTGGTCTTGAGCCTGATGGAGTTCCCGATAACGATCACATCTGAAAATGCCATGGAAAGCGCGGCGATCATAGGATTCAGCAGACCGATAGCCGCTACGGGGATCGCCAGCGTATTGTAAAAGAAGGCCCAGAACAGGTTTTGTTTGATGGTCAGAAAAGTATGTTTGCTGGTCTGAAAAGCTTTGACCAGGTGATTCAGATCTCCATTCAGGAGGATGACTTGCGCCGACTGGATCGCTATTTGGCTGGCATTGCTCAGGGAGATGCCGATAGTGGCCTTGGCCAGCGCCGGAGCGTCGTTAATGCCATCCCCCACCATCGCTGTGGGCGCTTGTTTGTTGAAAGTTTCGATCAGGTTCAGTTTTTCCTCGGGCAATCGTTGGGCATACACCTCATCGATCCCCAGTTTTTCAGCCACTTGCTGACATTTTTCCAAACGGTCGCCGCTCAAAAGAATTGTTTTGATGCCTTGTTTTTTTAAATGAGCGATAACCGCTTCGGCCTCCGGTTTGATATCATCTTCCAGGTCGACCGTGGCGATCAACTGACCATTTTTCAACAGGTACACATTATGGCTGCTGTCGGAAGTGAGGTTCTTGGCAATCGAATAGGAGCCGGCCTCATAGCGGTTACCGTCGAGGTCATTGCCGGTCAGACCGATTCCTTTTGTTTCCCGGATATTCTCCAAAGGAAAA
>JANQFB010000546.1 GCA_028278085.1 Chitinophagales bacterium | reverse complement strand
GACGGCGCAAGCGGCACTGGCACACCTCCGAACCTGGTGCAGCGACGGCGACACCCCACAGGCTCTCAAGCGGAACGCGCGCGAGAAGCTCGATCGCTGCCGGATGCCCCATAAGGCACAAAACCGAATCTATTGCATAATTCCACCAAAAAATGCCCGGGAGCGCTGCCGACTTCCAGGATCTTAAGGCCTTTGGTTTCCGGTAAATAAGTTTTGAAATAATATTCCCACTGCTGATATTCGGGATAGCTGTCGAACAGGGCTGTGATCTTCCTGCCCAGCATTTTACCGATCGCTGCGCGCAGACGCCCTTTTACCGAAGTTTTTTGAACCGTTTCGGTACCTACCCGTGGATTATAAATGGAATTCCAATAAGCGTTATCGGTCAGTTTTTCCTGGTTTCCGCTCATATGATCACAACTATCTGATGGAAAAGGACCCGGGGCCGGCACCTTTAGATGATCGTTTTATACAAATGTCATCCGCTCTGCCATCCATCGGGTTAACCTGTGGCAAAAGCAAATGCAAACTTACAATTTTTTCCAATGGTTTTTTTGCACAAGAAAGGGTTTCAAAGAGTGGATCCCGTCAGGAGGATAACCGGCCAGGCGCCTGGTTTTCAAAAGATGGAGGCCCTGATCCTTAGTTTCAACCAAACGAAGAGGTAAAAGGAGGAATTCCAGAAAATCGAGGTTACTGCCGCCGAAATAGCCGCACCGATCGTTCCGTAGCTAGGGATCAAACTGAAATTCAGGATCACATTAAGGATCAGCGCAGCACTCATGATCTTGATGGTGGTGTTCTGGTTGCCTGTCATATTCAGCAACCAACCCGCTGTTCCCGTAAGGATGGCTACGAAATAACTCGAACATAAGATGATCAAGGGGACAAAGGCTTCGGTGAATTCTTCCCCATACAAAAACAGTACATAATCACCGAAAAAGATCAACAATAGCACGATCGGTGAAGATACCGCTACATTCAGCCGGGTTACGAAATGAATGTTTTTCTGCAATTGCTTCATATCCCCTTTGGTATACAGTTCCGACATCTTCGGGGCCAGGATCAGGTTGATCACACTCTGTCCGAATACGATCAACCCCACGATCTTATTGGCGGCATTATAGATACCGACCTGGGTCATATCCGCCATCGAGCCCAGCAAGAGTATGCCGAGCTGTTGGTTGAGAAAGACAAAAAAAAGGTTCAGGCCAAAGGGAATGCAGGTCAACAGCCAGACTTTGTTTTCATAGGTGGGTACGGTACTTTTGATATGGCCTGGCACTGTTCTCCACACCGAAATTAACAGCACCACCAAAACGACTATACAAGCGCCTACCTGGATGAATAAAGCATTCCTGGCGCTTAAGGGTTGATCCAGGAAATAAAAAATACTGACCACCAATCCCAATATTCCGGGAATGAATACCGTTATCGGCCCTAAGGCGATCACAACTTTTCCAAAAGCCCTCAGTACGGCTCCCATATAATTCACCACCGCTCTCAGGGGCACCAGCACCAGGGTAAACAAAAAGCAAAGGAAGATCGGGTGTGCGGAAGATCCGTAGTCCCAAAACATATACCCCACCAAACCCGTTGCCGCCAAGACGGACAGCAAAAGAATTACCTGGGTACTTCTGAAGATAAAACCTTTGACAGCGGAAAATTTTTCCTCCACCTGGTATTTCGGGATAAACCGTACCGCTCCCACATCGCTACCCAGCATACTGATCTTAACCAGGGTGATGACAAAGGTCATCACATAAACATAAATGCCATATTCCTCCACCCCGAGCGTCCGGGCCAGCACGATCTGCACCCCGAAGCCGATACCCAAGGCACTGATCTTTACTAAAAAACCTGCGGAAAGGCCTCTTAACAAGCTTGTAATGTCTTTGTCTTTCAGCAGTTTTTTGAGGAGCGACATATCACCGAAAAGAAAAGACCGGAATTAAAATTCAAGATTATCTCAGGAAGAAGGGACCTGGAGGTTTTCCCAATACCAGTTGATCGCTAATTCGATGCCTTGTTTAAAACTATAGGCGGGTGCATAACCCAGCAGGGATCTTGCTTTTTCAATAGAAGCCAGCGAGTGCAGGATATCTCCGGGCCGGGCCGGGCCATGGATCGGTTTTATCCCGGCGATAGCGGGATCGAATTGTTTGAGTTGTTCGACCAATACGGCATACATTTCGTTGAGATCGGTGTTTTCGCCATAAGCCACATTATACACCTGGTTGATCGCTTCCGGGTTTTGGGTGAGCGCGGCTCGTTGGTTGATCTGGATCACATTATCGATATAGGTAAAATCCCTGGAGTGCTTGCCATCGCCGTTTATCGTCGGGGAATTTCCGGTGATCAGGGTTTTGATGAATTTCGGAATAACCGCCGCATAGGCTCCGTCAGGATCCTGCCGCCGGCCGAAGACGTTGAAGTACCTGAGCCCGATCGTTTCCATATCATACAGATCGGCAAAAACGTTGGCATACAATTCATTTACGTATTTGGTAACGGCATATGGCGACAATGGATTTCCGATCTTATCTTCTTCTTTGGGCAAAGCTTTATGATCGCCATAGGTAGAAGAGCTGGCAGCATATACGAAGCGCTTGACTTTGGCATCCCTGGCAGCCACGAGCATGTTCAGGAATCCGGAAATATTGATATCATTGGTCGTGATGGGATCATTCACCGACCGGGGTACCGATCCCAAAGCAGCCTGGTGGAGGATATAATCAACACCTTTAACGGCTTCCTGGCAATCGTCGAGGTTACGGATATCCCCTTCGATCAGCTTAAAGTTCGGATTGACCTGGAAGGGTTCGATGTTGTGCCACTTGCCGGTGATAAAATTATCCAGGCAAACCACAAAATTATCCTGGTTCAATAAGGCCTCGCATAAATTGGACCCGATAAAACCCGCACCTCCGGTTACCAGCACCGTGGCATTTCTTATCTGTGAATCGTTATTTGTTTGCATTGATCTGAGATTATCCGATTATTCGTTTTATCTGCCGGGTTCGTTCAGGCCTCATAATTTTACCCGTTTTACTATAAAATGTTTCGTTGGGCCTGTTCGGGCGGCATTTCATGGTATTGCTTTCATTAGGCTGCGGCTACTTTTCTTTCCGCCCTGGCGCTGATATAAATATGCCTGACGATGTAAAACATGCAAATCAAAAAGCCACCGATGATGCCGCCAAGGATCGTGGAAACGATCGTTCCTTTCCTGGCTTTCTCAATGGGCAGCACCGGTTTATCGATGATCTGAACTACCGGGGTTTCATGCAGCAGGTTAAACTTGGCCAATTCCAGGTTTTTTGTAACCTCTCCATACAGGATATTTAACAATTCCAGTTCCCGTTTCAGCCTGAATTCTTCCAGATAGCCTTCGGCTTTGATCAGCCTTTTGCTGGAGTCCATCCATTTGGCCAACCTGTCTTCGGTTAATTTAAGGGCTATTTTAATCGAATCGGCCCGGTCCTGGATCACGGCTACGGTACTCTTTTCTTTAGTGGTATTATTGTTTACATAAAAATTGCTGGCTGCTTCGATCAATTCCTCGGATAGCTGTTTGGATAACAATTCCGATCTGGTATTGACATTCAAGGTGAGTACGCCTGCAGCATTTTGTACCGTGACCATATTATTCATGATCTGCTGATGAAATTTATTCATCAAACTATCCTCCAGGAAACTCAGCTCCTCCGGTTTATTATGGGTAAAGGTAAATTCTGCCAACCGCGGATCATCATCCCAGTTGTCCCAGAGGTCATATATTTCGATATAATAATTGACCAGCAAGGGCTTGGATTCGACCAGATCTGCCGGTTCCAGCAATGCTCTCGCCAGGATATTCCTTGATTTTAGGGTCTCGATGAATTTTTCTTCGCCCCCGGCCAGCAGCCCTCCGCCAAATCCGAGCATACCGGCAAATCCTGTTATGGAGGAAAACGGACTCGACTTGGTATCCTCCAGGGTGAGCGTGGTTTTGGCAACGTATTCCGGATCGCTGAAGAACTTCATCAGTCCGAATGACAAACCTACCGCACAGGAAAAGATGATGACCACCTTTTTATGGTCCATCAATACCCTGAAAAACTCTTCGAGCTTCTCAATGATATCTAAAATGGCAATCTCTTTGGCTGGCTTCTGTTGGTTTGATTCCACGGCTAATACTTCAGCTACTGTATTATTCTCGTGAGCAGTAAGGTTAAGGTCAGGATACCAACAACCTGAGCTGTCGTTTTTTCAATGACCCCGTTCCAATCTACCGGATCTTTCTCCTCCTTATCCTTCTCTTTCGATTGTTTATTCATGACCAATACATCACTGCCCTTGGCCACTTTTGGATAAAACTTGATCCCTAAAAAGCCGTAAGTCCGCTTGACCCTTCCGTTTGGTCCCGAGACAAAGGTCTTTTTCCTTCTGGCTTCCTTCTTGAATCCGCCCCCATAATTCCGGATATAAAAACCGGCGCTTTTTCCTTTATGAAAAGGGACTAACAACCCGTTTTCGCCGCCTACCTCGATGGCTCCTTTTAGCCGGATCAGCTCATTGATCCGGGGAATATTGATCACATCTCCTGCTTCGAGGGTATAGTTCATGGATGACTTTTTGTGCTTCACCACCCGTTTAAGATCCAGCACCACTTTTTCCAGGCTGTCTGTATTCCGGTAGAAAGTGGCGCCTTCCTTGAATGCAAAAGGCGTGAACCCACCCGCTCTTTCGATAAGGTCGAGCAGCTTTTCATCGCTGCGGCTCAGGTTGTAGACACCCGGATAGGTCACTTCACCATTGATCGTAACGATCCTTAGTTTTTCATATTCAGGGGCCCTGCGCACAAAGATCTGGTCGGAAGGCTCGAGGATAAACCCGGTTGCGCGGGCATCGCCTAATATATCCGGCTGGATCTCCAGCTCTATATTTTCGACCTTGAAGCGGTTGCGGCCCATACCGGAGGGATCTCTTTCCATGATCCTGGATACTTCCACTTTATTGGGAGCCGCCGAAAACTTAAAGCCACCGGACATCATCAGTACATCGGCCAATGTGAGGGATTCATCGTATTCAAACTCCTGCTCCTCGTGGACCTCTCCATAAACGGCTACTTTGAAATAATCCTTAAAATAGGATTTGGACAGGATCCTGACCTTATCCCTTGGATTTAACCGAATATTTTCCAGCGCGGCAAAATTATTGGCCGTATCGAGCCTGACATTCCGGTATACCGAGGTGCTGTCTTCCCGCTCCCCAATGATATAGGCCTTATTTAAAAACGCCGATTCTTTCAGGCCGCCGCCTAACTGGATCAGCTTTTTAAGATTCATATCTTCCCCGTAGGGGTGGGTTCCCGGATTCCTGACTTCTCCCTCGATGGAAACATTGTTATAATCCATGAAAAAGGTTTTGCTGTAAACCCGTAGCTTGTCGAGCTTTTGCATCACCAGGTTGTCCGGATCTTTGGGATTGTTCAGGAGCTTACCCAGGTTGACCCGGAAGTATTTAAAAGTCATATCCTCCTGCAAACGGATCAACAAGGCTTCATCCAGGTAGCAATCATAAGTCACCCCTTCTGCACGGGCGATCAGGTCACTGATCCTTTCCCCTTTCCGGATCTCATAATTGCCGGGAAATTTTACGGCTCCGATGATCTCGATAATATTGGTTACACCTTTGGGAATTTCCCTGATATTAACGATATCACCGTCGAACAATGGAAAATCTTTTTTATGGCGCATCAAACTGTCCAGGTCGATATCGATCTGGATCTCCGCATTGTTTTGATAGCGGGTTACCTGGATGTTTTTGGTAAAGGCGGTGGCCGTTAATCCTCCGGCATATTTGATCAACTGGATCAAATGCTCCTTATCCAGCAACTCATAACGATGATTACGCCTCACCTGTCCTTCGATCTTTACCACTTTGCCGATGGGCAATACCTGGATGAAATCATTGTTCTGCAAAAAGAAATCCTGGCCGGCCTCGGGATTTTGGAGGAACTGGTAAACATCCAGGGTCCGGATGGTCCTGCCTTCCCGCTTGATGGCGATCTTTCTCAGGGAACCGATATCATTCGGCCCACCCGAACTGATCAGGGCATTGAAGGCCGTGTTGATCGCTGAAATGGAATATGACCCGGGAAGGAACACTTCTCCGACGATATTGATGGTATTATTCCGGGAATAGGTCAGGGTGATATCGAATTTCGACCGTTGCAGGTTGTAAATGCTTCCAAACCTTTGTCGGATCAGATTCCTGGCATCGGCCATGGTCTTATCCCGCAGAAATATCCGTCCGATCGGTTCATGGTCGATGGCTCCGCTGGGGTCGATCTTAAACACCCCTTCGAAATCATTAAAGCCCCAAATGGATATACTGATTTCATCACCGGGGCCAAGTATATAGTTGTCGGGAACTTTGACATAGGTGGATTTTTCGAAGAATTTCAGATCGCTGTTCCTGAAAATTTCCTGGCCGTAAACCGTGGCCGGCGGAAACTTTCTTTCCAGCCCCACATTCGCCACTTCTGCCTCCTTTTCCGTGATATTTTCATCTACGGTCTCTTCGGCAGACTCTTCGGTATCGGTAGCATCTTCCCCTTTCTCCGCAGCTTCATTCACCTGTCGATTCCTCAAAGCCTCAATTTCTTCGATCTCGGCGTCAGTGGCCCCCATTTTCCTTAACTCCTCCACCGAAGGAATATCCTGGGGATCAATATTGTCCATATCTATTCCTGCCGGGATCTCAGGAGGAGGCTGGATCGATTCATCCTGCGCATAAGTGGTAATACCTATCAAAAAGCCACAAAGGATCAAGAAAAGCCTGAGAACTTTTATCATATGATTGATTTAATGTAAAAATGCAGATGGAAATGGGAAGTTTTCCTTTTCAATGACAGTTTATCATTAGTTGGTGAAAGGCCCGAAAAGTGATCTCTCCGGCCTGAAAAGGGGCAGTGCCATTAGTCTTCATAGCATCGGCATCCGTATTGCCGAATTTTTCGATTTGCAAATATACGACGATTATCACTCAAAGTGAAAGAAAATCACCAATTGTATCACCGGGACATGGCGATACAACGTACTTTGATCAGCAGCCCCCGCTTCCTTAATTGGACGCGATCTTCTTTTTAACGGGTGGAATGGTTTGGATATAGGCATAAATGGCCTCGATCTCCCATTCTTCCAGTTGTACATAGGGAACCATGGGATATCTCATCGGCTCGCCGTTAGGCCGGGTACCTGTTTTAACGGCTTTCACAAATTCCTCCCGGGTCCAATTACCGATACCTGTTTCTTTATCCATAGTTATATTAGCCGTCGGGACTACTTCTCTTTCCATATTCAACATGGGATTTCCGCCTGCCATATAGTCGACTGACAATTCCGGTTCCAGGATATTATTGGTCTTGAAATCCGCCGAATGGCAGCCATAACATTCCAGTTGACCGTTGACCAGGTATTTGCCATATTCAATCGTGTTGGCCGAATCGGGGGCTATGATCGGCTCTTTGGGGTATTCAAAAGGTTTAAATGCTACCACACAAAGGAATTTGGATAAAAATGACGGCTTGGTGGCGGGCGGTTTTGCCGAGGAGGGTTGAACGATGAAATTATCGGACCTTAAAAAGGCAATGATACTTTCCATATCTTCATCGGACATATGGACAAATTTAGGCATCCAGGGTGGAAGATACGTGCCATCGGGTTTCAGGCCAGTCCTCAATAAATATATTAGTTCCCCGTCGGTCCAATTACCGATCCCTGCGGTTTTATGCTGGGTGATATTGGCCGACCAGATCTCTCCGAATTCTTCGGGTGCGTCTTGGAGCAATCTTCCGGTCAACTTTTTTGTCGTCGGATCCCGGTGGCACATCACACATTGCATGGCTGCTATTTTCCGGCCCTTTTCGATCCGCTCGGGCGTAATCTCAACTTTTTTGTCGATGGTGGCCGCTTCATATGTGGGAATACCCCGGAAATGGACAAAGCTGGCAAAGCCGATGATCAACAATAAAATTGCTCCGACCAGATACAGTAAGATCTTGAGTAATTTTTTCACGGTATAACTTGTTTTAATTTGTTTTCGAAAGTAAAACAAATTAAAAACAATTACAAATAATGCGGATATTTTTCGGATCACTCTTCGGTGTCCCTGATCTCCAGGCTGCCGTTGAGCTTGAACAGTCCTCCGGCTTGTCCGCCGGTAAATTGGGCTTGCTGGGTATTATTCTCCAGGATCAGGCCGCCGCTTTTTTTAATGTCGATGCTACCGGGCTTAGACCACACCACATCGGCTCCATCCTCGATCTCCAAAACGCCTCCGGATCGAACAATGATAGTTGCCCCATCATCGATCACCAACTTGCTACTGGGAGAAAACAACAGCTTGCTTTTTTGATCGACAACTAATTTTGAGCCTTTTTTCAGACGGACGACGGCTTGGGGCTCAATGGTCATCTGTGTGGGTCGGGTAAATATCCATTGCCCGTCAATCTCCTCCACACCCAGATGTTGGGTCGGGCTCAGCCCCCTGTCGAGCAGCAGGGTTACTTTTTCCTCAAGCACCAGGGCAGGTTGGGTTTTGTCAAAGGCATGGGGAGGGAGCTTCAGGTTACCGCACCAACGGACATCCTGTTCCAAAGAATAGTGATCCCATCTGACAACAACCATCATATCGTTGGCCTTGATATGGGTATTGTGGATCGCCTTTGGGAACCCGATCTGTAATCCGTTCAACCAGATCGTCCGGTTTTCATAAGCATCCACCTTTTTGGCGTAGGTTGGCGGAAAGGGATTGGACCGGTAAGTATACACCGGGAAAGGTGCGGGATTCGTAGATATGGAAAGGCCTTCACCGACTTCAAAGGCATCATCTTTGTCGCCATAGGCGTTCAGATTATGGACCAGGTTCCCTGCTTCATTCACCTCGCTCAGGCCCGGTTGATAACAATCGGTTTTACAATTACCTTTGATAAATTTGAGTTCGAAGTCTTCATTACTGTTCACCAGGGCAAAAGGATCGGAAAAACCCGTACAGGGGTTCGGTTTGGTTTCCGGGTGGTCTTTTTGAATGGGCAGGCTCCGGTTATCCCATACACAGTCCCCGCCGGTTAGTTTGATATCATACCGATAATGAAAATCAAAGTTCCCTTCTGCGGTGATGGGCATGAGCCAGCTTCCCAGGCCGTTGGGATGCTTGGGAGATGAAGTATATATCCGCTGGCCTGTTTTTTTATCTTTCCCCGCCTGCAGGGTTACATATATACCCGGAACGCCCTTTTCCTTACAAGCATGATCTTCAAATTCAAAATGATCGAATTCGGTGATCTGCTGCCGGTTCTCTATCCAGAGATATTGATCTTTAACGGCGGGATTATCCTGTTGCAGGTTGGGTAGCTTGACCCGGATCACATCGCCATAGGTTACGAAATCCCGCAATAAGAAAGTGTCGGCTCCGGGTTTCGCTTGTTCGATAGACAGATCGGCCGGTATTTCCAGGCCGTTTCGATCGGTAGCGCTGATCAGATGATCCTTCCGTTCGGTTCTGGCTTCATTTTTCCACCCATACCACCCGATCATCCAGCGGTCCCAGGCGGCGGCTTTGCCACCATTCTGTCCGGTAATACTATAGGAGAACGGGAAGGTCAGGAAAGTCCTTAACCCGGCTCCGCCACCGGTATGCCAGTGATTACCCCCGTACAGGCCATGAAAATATTCTCCAAGGGTGATGCCGGCAGCGCTTTCGGCGTTTTTGCA
>JANQFB010000517.1 GCA_028278085.1 Chitinophagales bacterium | reverse complement strand
TTTCCGTGTATATGCTGATAGGTGTTTGCGTGGTACCGGCCATTTGGATTGCTTTTAAGTCATGTATTTCAAAGTAAGAAAGATCTTTCGGCGATCATTCCTGCAAAATTAACACATAAAAGCCACTTTAAGTTCGTTAGCCAGCCCTGGCACGGTTTGCCAGGTTTTTGCTGGGCGAACCGTGCAGGGCTGAGTGTTTATCTTACCACACTTAACTTCCGAGTATGGACAGTTTCATCGATCGAGATCCGGACCTGGTATACACCGGGAACCAGTGCTTCCGTATCCAGCCTGGGGTAATGCTTACCGGAGGAAAGCTCCAGGGCATCGGCCTGATGGACCTGCTGACCCAGGTTGTTGAAAAATTCAACCCGGATATTGGCAGGCTTGTTCAAAGAGATGGGTAAATAAACATGTGTTTGTGCAGGGTTGGGATAGATCTCTCCAAGTATCCATCCCTCGTTTTGTTCCGGTGATGGTGAATGTACCGTATTGTCCAGGGCGATATCATCCACCAGCCAGCCTTCATTGCTAAAGGAAAAAGCCAGGGAAGTAAAAACAAAGCGAAAACGGATAAAGGTCCCTTCCCCGATAAGATCGGTAATATCATAGGTAGAAAAAAGCCATGCATTTTGCGAGCCCGAATGCTGGGCGCTGTTCCCCGACCATCCGGCCCTCGGCGTAATGGCGCTTGAACTGGCTACCGTGGGTTCATTGTACCAGTTTTTCGCCCGGATGTCGCCGACGGCTCCGAGCACTTTCCAGTCCAGGTTATTGATCACCGTGCTGAAATCCCCGGTAATATAGTCGATCCTGCCGCCATCGCCCATCTCGGTAATATACTGATGGTGAAAGGTCAAAGTCCCTTCGGTGAGCGATGAAAGATCGAATACCGGGCTAAGCAAGGATGAGCGGCTATTGGGGAAATAGCCGAAATCCAGGCGGGTACAATAGGCATTATTACCGTTGTGCGGTTCATCGATGAAAAAAGTGGTCGGATCACCCTTTTCCCAATCATCATTAGGAACAACACCGGTATTGCCGACGGTAAGGTCTGCTTTATGTGTCCACTGGTCCGCGCTCGAGGTCTCGAAGGTTTCCAAATATGGATAGCTGGAGATCGCCTCGATCACATAATAGGTGTGATAGCTATTGGACTGGCCTGAGGGATGAAAGGCCTCATTGGCCTGGTTGCTGGCATCGACAGCCCTGATATAATAATCCACATAGCTTCCGATCGACTGGCCTGGAATGGCATAAGAATAGGTATCCCCGGAGTTATCGGTCATCACCTTAGGCCCGTTCCAAATCCCACTATTAACCCGGTAATAGATAAGCGCCGAGTCAATTCCGCTGGCATCGGTTATAACGGCCTGGATACTAATGGCACCCGTGCTCCCGGTATTGGCGATAGGGGTATGTTGGATCTCGGGCGGATCCAGCTCACCGGAAGTCAGCCCGGTGATCCTGATCTCATCCAGCCACCAACCATGGAAGTTCAAAGTCCCGTCGGCAGTGATCTTAAACCTTACCTTGACTTCCGAACCCAAAAATCCGGTGAGATTAAAGGTTTCTTTCTTCCACCAATTGTTATCCGGGGCGGTGTAATTGTTAAAATCCCAAACCGTGTATGATCCGTCGAAAAACTGGTTGTCATTCAATAAAAATCCGCTCCCCAAATATTCATTTGCGGTAAGGGAGGTCCAGTTGCTACCACCGGTGGTAGAGACCTGTACCAGGGCTACGTCCGCGATCTCAATCTTACCGATATGATGAAATTCCAACAAAGCCGCACTATATCCGCTTAGGTCGAGCACCGTATCGAGGGTAAGCGTATTGACGGAACTATTCTGATAGGCATTGTGGAGCGAAGCATTTCCCTGGTACGAAAGGCTTGTATCGGGATCCCAGGGATCATCACCGGATGCCACAAAAATCCCGGCGCCATTTTCGAAATCTTCATGGACCAGCAGGGTTTGGGCATAGGAAGTTATACTTAAGACCGATACCAGGCAGATCAACAGGGATAAACCCAAAACCTTTTGGGGAAAATTATAGTGAATGTGGCGTATGTATTTGTTCCGGATCATTGCTATCGTATTTAGATGATACTTTAAAGTCTTAATCCTCCCGGATCACTTTCACCCACCCGGTAAAATGGAAAAGGTGTTCTTTGCGATTGGCCAGCAAGCCTACTTTTGAAACATGATAGTAGACTCCTACGGTAACCGGCTGACCGTTCATTTCCAGCCCGTCCCACATGCGATCGGCATCATTGGTCTTGAACACCAGGCCGCCCCAGCGGTTATAGATCTCGATATCGATCGATATTATATTGGTCCCGATAATGGGTTGAAACTGGTCATTGGCGCCGTCCCCATTCGGGGTAAACACATTAGGGAACATAAAATCAGAGCAGCGGACAATGGCCGTATCGCTAAAACTGGAGATACATTTTCCGGATAGGTTCCTGACCGCTTCTACCTGGTAAATAAATTCCTGCTCACAACTGATCTCGTCATGTAAAAAGGTGGTATCGTTGGTGGTGCCCAGTATTTCCAATGGAAACTCATGGCCGCCATAGATGATATATTCATCTGGTTGCCAAATGGTATAGCTGTTCCATTCCAATACATTCGACCGGATATCGGCATAAGCTTCCAGGTCGATGTTACAATATACCGGTGAATGTTCGCTGGTATTCCCGCAACTGTCGTTGGCCACCAGGTAATAGCAGTGCTGCTCATCCCCTTCCGTGATGATCCCCGCGTCGAGGTAACGGGTAGAGTCTTTGTCGAATTGAGCGACCAGGACATCGTCCGGCGAACGGTATAATTCATAGCCGATCACATCCCCTTCCCCGCTCTTTTCAAATTCAATAAATACATCCCTGTGATTGCTTTCGACATTGATGTTACAGAATACCGGAAAATCTGGGATCTTCCCATCATAAGGCGTCGCCTTTGCCGTATCGCTGAAACTTTCGGGACAAGGCGCTGCAGCATTAACTGCTTTGATCCGGTAGGTATAGGTCGAATCACAAACCGAAGGGATAAGAGAATCGATGTATTCCGTCGCCGTGGTTTGTCCGATAGAATCCGGCGCTCCTGACCCGTCGAGCCGGTAAACCACATAATAATCGGGGATCCATCCGACATAAGGCGTCCAGGTTAAATTGTTTTGACGGTCATCACCCGAAGCGGAGAGGTCGATGGTACAAACCACATCGGAACGCAGGCTGAAATTACCACAGGTATCTATGGCATCCAGCTCGAAACAGCCATAACCAAAACCGGGTAACAGCAAAGTGATCAGCCCATTGGTGTCCGGCTTAACATCGATCAGTTGTTCCGGAACCGGGTGGCTGAGATCCCAGATAAAGGTGCTGTCGTTATCCCCGCTGGTACTGGAAAAAAACTTCACGATAACATCGACGTAATTATCCGCCACCGTAACGACACAAAATTCCGGGGTTTGCGGGAGGACATTATCCACCGGTACCGCCGATGCCGTATCACTCCAGACCGTATCACAAAATCCGCCGCCGCTTCTCCGGACCTGTACCCGGTAAAAATAGCGGACATTACAAGACAGGGCAGTATCCTGGAAAACCGTATCGGTGGTTTCACCAATGGAATCCAGGGGAAAAGATCTTCCGCGGTAGATCACATATTTATCCGGGGGCGGGAACCAACCCACATAAGGCGTCCAGTCCAGATCGACCGACAACTGCCCGGCCGTGGCCGATAGCTCGATAGTCGTATGGCTCGTATCCTGTATCTCGCTGTAATTATTGCAAGTGTCGATCACACTCATGGTATAGGTAAAAGCTGCTTGAGATGCATTCACGGTGCTATCCCGGAAGCTCAGATCGACCCGGTCGGTGGAAAAGCCGATCTTTTCAAAGTCATTTGCCGACGGATCAAAACGGTAAAACTCGAAGGTATCGGCTTCTGCGGTATCGGCGTTGAAATAGATCGTTACGGTATTATCGAGGTTCACTTCCGCTTTACAAAGGCTGGGCGGATCCGGAAGGTCTTTACCCGGCACGGTATCGAAAACGATATTGGAATTGGCGATACAGCCCGAAGGATGTAGGGATTGTACGAAGTGCTGTAAGAACTTGGGCGTACAGGTGTCGATCACATCGGCATAAAGCAGTTGACCGGTGGTATCGTATAATACGAAATTCGGGCCTTTTTTTCGCCGGACCCGGTAGATCGAATCATAGGTATCATAAGGCATATTCCAATCCATATCGAGGGAAGGGTTCACATAACCGCTGTTCAGCAGGATACTGGAAATCGTATCGGAGGGGGAGCTTTCATCGCCACAGGGGCTCACGCTGGTGAGGTAATAATAGTAAATATTGTTTTCAAGGTCCAGGCTGGGATCATTATCGGTATAGGTGGTGATATTGATATTGTTGACCGAATCGATTAGGTTGAACAAAACGGGCGTATTAACGGCCCGATAGACCAGGTATTGCTCCACCTGGTCGAGATCGGCAGGGTAGCCCCAGGTCAATTCGATCTCGCTGTTGTTGTTTTCCACACTCACGCAGTACAGGGGCGGCGGTGTGGCGATCGGATAAGCCACATAGATCTCGAATGTGGCCAGGTCGATACCCGGCACCAGGCAGGCATTATCCTGGGCGAATACGGTAACGATATAGGGTTGCGACCGCACATCATCACACTCCGGCGTCCAGCAAAAATCCCCCTGGTTGACATTCCTGGCGGGTCCGGGATTGCTCCAGGTGGCCGGTGGAATGATCCCGGAGGTAGCGGATAAGGTGATGAGGTTTTTGGACGTATCGTTAAAATCGGCATCTGTGGCTTTAAAGGTAATACAGAAGGGTTTCCCGGCAAAGATCGTCGTATCCCTGGCGCCACCGTTGGACAAGGGACTGACATCCGGCTCCTGGTTGCTACAATCCTGGACGGATATTTGCAGGTCGCGGATCACTTCGCCTACCTCCTGCCCGTTCCTGAATTCTTCGACCCTGATGGCCATGATACCGATCTGGATCATATCCGGTTCAAAAGAGATCTCTCCGGTAACCGGGTTGACCGAAACCCCCGCAACCGTACTCATCGGGTTCAGGCCGGATAAGGGGAATACATAATTCACTTCGGTCAGGGCATCCTGCATACAGGGGATCAGTGTAAAAACCAGGGAATCACCCTCAGCGTCGAAGGCATGATGATTATAGGTAAAGGGTTCGTTATTGCAGATGATGGAGATCGGATGATTGAGGAACTCCGGAGATGAATTGCAGACCGAAGGATCTATTTCGGCCCAGATATACCAGGAGGTACCACCAGGGGTTAAAATGGTGGTGATCACCGCATTCCGCGCCAGGGCGCTGTGGCTCAAAGTAACGACACCGCCATTTTTAGGAATGGAAATATTATTGGTAAAGAGCCACTCCTGCACGCCGATCAAGGCGGTAGGATCATCACATTTCGAAGGCATATTCGGCCGGCATTTGAGTGTAACATCGACCACACTGTTATTTTGCCGGAACATCTGGATGAAGGGCAAGCCGGCCACCGGCGGGGAAACATCCATTTCGGTAAATGGCACAGGATCCGAGGGATCGCCCCATCCCATACAGGGTTGGGTAAACGGGTCACACCCGCCACAATCACGGTAAAGGGTTAAGGTTAGCGCATATAATCGATTCGCGCTGTTTCCCGGATCATCTCCCAGACATTTATAGGTGATCTGGCCGCCCATAAAATGAGACGCATGGGCCGGCCATCCCATCAGCAACAACCATAAACCGATCGATAGTTTGATATATATTCGTATTCGCGCCAATGTTGCTTTTCCGGAGTAAGCTACAAAAATAGCAATTAAAGCATTATGAAACGCTTTCATAACACAAGATCCGAACGCATGACTAAAGCGGATTTCAACTATGGTTCAACCTCTTTTTAAACATCCTGCGTTCAGTGCTTCCTATCGTTTATCGTTGTGTGAGTGGTTGGTGTGGGCTTGTGGTGGTTTCCGGAGCATTCCGCAAACTTCTGCCAATCCCTAATTTACAAATTTTTACCGGCCGATAACCACCGTTTCCTCAGAATTTAAGCAAATTCGGTTTGGGTTAAGCCAAATCCTTTGTTGACATGTGCTAACTTTGCAATCCAAACACCCTAACGGGATCATAACAAACAACATCCAAAGCTTAAATTGGTATAACGTTTTCCGGGTATAATAAGTATAACCGTTCATGAAAAAATATCTGATCAGGTACGCCGCTGAGATCGGCACAAAAAATAAGACCACCCGCTGGGATTTTATCAAGCGCCTGGGCAGTAACATTAAAGCAGCGGTTTACCAACAATTGCCGGCCGATCAAAAAGGCTTGAAGAAGGAGATCACCATCAGCGCCGGATGGAACAATACTTTTTTGATCTCCCCGGTAGCAGCCGGCGATGCCCTGAAAAGAGTGCATGGCATTCAAACATTTTCAGAAGTCACCAGTTTCCAATTCAGCGATTACCGGCACTTGATCGAAACCTCCGCCGAACACTTCAAGCCGATCGTCAACGGCAAAACTTATGCCGTCCGTTGTAAAAAAGGAAATCGAAAGGATATCCCCAGGTTAGCCGTAGAAAAAGATGTGGGCACCCTGCTCGACGGCTTCGGAAAAGTAGACCTGACCCAACCTGATGTTACCTGCCATATCGCCTTGCATGGGCAGGAAGTGTTGCTGACCGACCACAAACAAGAAGGACCGGGCGGCTTGCCGTTGGGTATTGCCGGTAAAGCATTAACGCTGATATCGGGCGGGATCGATTCTCCGGTAGCTGCCTGGCGCGGCTACCATGCGGGTATCGATCAGGATTTCGTGTATTTCGATCTCGGCGGGAAGGCACAATTTTCGGCGACTGTGGAGATCCTGAAATATTTGAGAGGGCAATGGGCTTACGGATCGAAAGGAAAGTTTATGATCCTGGATTTTAAGCCGGTGATCGCGGAGATCCTGAATAAGGTGGTGCGAAAATACCAGAACATGGCGCTGAAATATTGCTTTTATACCGTGGGTGACCGGCTATGTCGGCAATTGAAAGACCGGGCGCTGATTACCGGTGAAGCCATCGGTCAGGTTTCCACGCAAACCATGGCTAACCTGAACGCCCTGGACCAGGTGGTCCCCACGATGGTTATCCGGCCTGTGGTTACTTATTCCAAAGCAGAGATCAGCACACATGCAGCGCAAATCGGTACCTATGATATGGCCTATAAGGGCAAGGAATTTTGCGCGATTGCCGCCAAAGGGGTCGTAACCAATACCACCTATGAGAAGCTGATGGAAGCCGTTGCCGGGATCGATAACCAGGTATTGCAGGCAGCGCTGGATTCGATCGAATATGTTGATCTTAGGGATGAGTTCCCGTTGCCGGCATCGGAACAAGGATCCCCGGATATTCCGGCGGATGCGGTGGTGATCGACCTTCGACCCATGGAGGAATTCAAGCCCGGTGACCTGCCCACCGCCAAAAACATTCCCTTTCAACAAGCCTGGGCAGATTATATCCATTGGGAAAAAGACAAAAAGTATTACCTGGTATGCTCGGAAGGTTCGTCAAGCGCGATCCTCGCCCAATATATGCAGCAAGATGATTTCGATGTTAGCCATCTGGAAGGAGGGTTGCAGCGTTTGGGTAGCGATTTTAAGCATTAATGCATGGTCAACTAAAATGATGAATGAAGAAAAAGGAATGTTGAAGGCAGAAGTTTTTAAAACGCATAAAACCTTCATTCAACCTTCCCAATTCGAAATTCATCATTCCTCGCCATTGTAAATGAATATGATTGGCCCGCTTAATACCCCCGATCAATAGTGTGTCGCCTACCACCACGAACTTTTCAAAAGTGTCTACTGTAAAACTCATTTTATGCAAATGAAAAGAAATTACCCGAAAAGTTCGGATCTGACGCAATGTCCGTTGATTATTAGCGTTTGAATGTATAACCGCTATCCTATTTTTTCGAAATCTCACGGAAAACCTCGCCGGTATCAATTATCCATAAGACCGGTGTGTATAAGTAAAATCCGGAAATAAATAAGGGCTACCCCCAAATGGGTAGCTTTGCGTAACTGTTTATGTATCCTGTGAATATTATTCTCTCCGCTATTTGTTTGTCAATGATTTGGGGTTGTGATCCGTCCCAACCGGTTCATCAAAACCGGACCGGTGCGGTGGTCGATGGGTGGGCCGTCGATTCTTCCGAATTATTGAATCCATATGGCCTGGATGAAAGTGAGTATATCGTTTTCGAAAATAAGGTCAAAAGAAATGAACATTTGTCGGATATCCTGTTAAGGCATAACGTGGACTATGCGTCCATCCACGAATTGGTGAAAGGGTCCTCCGATGTTTTTGATGTCAAAGACCTTCAATATGGCAAACCTTATAAGGTCTACTGTAAAAAGGATTCCAGCAAAAGCTTCCGGTGCTTCATTTATGAGAAAAACCCCATTGAGTATGTGGTTTTTGATTTCGCGGATTCCGCCAATGTTTATGCCGGTAAAAAAGAGGTCCGTATTGAAGTCGACAGTATTGGGGGAGTGATCACTTCATCGCTGTATGAAACACTCCAGGATATGGATGTGAAACCATACCTGGCCATCCTGCTATCGGAGGTATTCGCCTGGCAGATCGATTTTTTCCGCATCGATAAAGGAGACCGGTTCAAGGTGATCTATGAGCAAAAGTTCGTGGAAGACGAGTTTGTTGGCTTCGGTAATTTGCTGGCCGCTTCTTTCACACATCGTGATAACCCGTTTTATGCCATCCGTTTTACGCAAGATGAGGATACGGACTATTTTGATGAAAAAGGGCAAAGCTTACGGAAAGCCTTTCTAAAAGCCCCCCTGAAATATAGCCGGATCAGTTCCGGATATTCCCGGAAAAGGTTTCATCCCATCCTGAAACGCTACCGGGCTCACCTGGGCGTCGATTACGCAGCACCCAGGGGAACGCCGATATATGCCGTGGGCGATGGTAAAGTTACCCACGCTACCTATTCGTCAGGGAATGGTAAATATGTCAAGATCAAACACAACGGCACCTATACCACCGGATACCTGCACCTTTCCAAACATGCCAAAGGGATCAAAAAAGGTGTAAAGGTCAAACAAGGCCAGGTTATTGGCTATGTCGGGAGCACCGGACTGGCCACCGGACCGCATTTATGTTTCCGGTTTTTCAGAAATGGCGCCCAAATTAACCCGTTGACTGTGGAGCTGCCTCCTTCAGAGCCAGTAAAGCGGGAATATATGGAGGAATATATGCAAAAACAGGATCTGATGGTCAAAGCGCTCGACGCTATCCCATTAGACGATGTTAACCGAGAGATCTTTTAAAGAGGCAACACCCGTAATGCCCCTCGCGTTGATGCTTATGCATCGCGCCGGGGGGTTTAGGGTAACTTCCGGACAAACTTTTTACCCAACCTTTAATAAACCCGGATTTTATCCGGATGGCTCCCGATGGAGCATCGATCGAAGATCCGGGATTTACGTAATTAATTCATGAATTAATTACGTAAATCCTGATTGCCGGCGCCTTGGGCTTAGCTTAACAAAGGCTCCGATAAAAACTCCTTTAAGGGTTTGCCCGCCTCGTAGTATGACATCAGGATATCCGGCAGGTCATCCTGGAAAATGGTATCGGGCGGCAGCTTATCAAAATAATAAAACGACTTATTGAACAGGAGCGGTTGCTTTTCCGCAGCATCCTGCAATTCTTTGGGCAGCCGCTTATTCTTCTCTCCGTGGATCTCCCCGAACTTTGAGGTAAAGGTTTTGTCGTTGATCAGCTTTTCAAAGGTGCCCAGGTTGTTGGCAATGTGGTTTCTCACCTTTTCCAGCATATCCTTTTCCAGCATATGAGAGCCACTGTAGATGCGCGCATGTTCCGTATCGAATTGAAAATAGATCCCCGGGATGGATTTATTTTGCTTCCCACCAGCAGAGATCATTGCCGACATATGCAATTTATAAGGCGATTTATCGGCGCTGAAGCGAATATCCCGGTTGATGCGGAATATCGAGTCTTTGGCTTCCATGGTAATCGCCGGGTCTTCGGCTTTCATCCGTTTGATCATTTCCTCCACAAATGCCTTGAAGGGTTCTTTGACATGCTTTTCATAGCGCTTTTTATTCGCCTGGAACCAATCCCGGTTGTTATTGGCCGCCAGCTCCTTGAAAAAGTCGATGTATTCCTGGTTAAAATAGCTCATGGTGGTTCGTTTATTTTTAAAGGTAAAAATAAATTATCAAAAGGAAGGAATGTTATTTCGAAGTGAAGGAGCCGGCAGGCACAATGGATTATTGTCGATCAGGGCACCTGCTTAAATGTAGCAAACAATACTTCCAACTGCCGGATGGGTAGTTTCTTTTTCAGTTTGGGGGCGTGCACAAAGCCATCCAGGAGGATCAGCCGGTTATTGGGTTCATCCAGGATATAATAATTCAGGAAAGGCCCGCCCATAAAGTCTCCTTTCAGGCGCCACAGGCCCCTGTTTTCATAAGCTAACAAACCATCCAGCTTTATTTCCCTGGAAAATATCGGGATAACCGTATCAGACATCATATAGGTATTTTCCAACTGGCCTTTGATATATTCAGCGCCCAATTGGTCGCGTATTCGGATCCCATTATTCTGAGCTGCGGTGATCAGTGTGCTGCTGTCCAGCGCTTGGGTATATATCAGCACGTTTTGGCTGAGGTCTGTGGCCTCTCTCCTGATCCACAGGAAATCTTCCGATTCGACCGAGGCCTCGAAATCGGCGGGGATGGTCAGGTGAAAGCCGAATTTCTCCCGGACTTTTGCCATGAGCTGCCGGTGTTTGCCAGGAACCAGGTAATTCTTTAGAATGGCAGGGTTTTCGGAAGTAAGCACCTTTTGGACAATTTTAGTGGAATGATCATGCAGGTTTTGCAGCAGGCTGTTCATATCCGGAGCAAACACATATAACACCAACTGCGGCTCCGCCCAAACATTCCGCCGGACCGCATAAAAAAAGGAAGGGTTGGTTTTGGCCTTCTCCAGGTTTTTACCCAGGGCTTTACGAACATCGGTACTGATGGTATTTTGCTCATCCAGGGGCGCTACGATGATGATGTTATGATATTTTTTCAGGATCTTACCAAAGGCATCATAAGGTTTTGGATTCACCTGCAAAACCGGTTCACTTTGGGGCAAGCCGGTAAAGTCTGCCGAAAAGCGATCGAGCAGCACCGCTCCAAGGGTATCTTCCAAATGGGATTTATCGAGCAATAATAATACCTCATCCGATTGGCCGATGGCTGTGGGCAGCATCGTTTCGGTCGGGCGAATGGAATATTCACAAGCCCACAGAAGACTTATACAAACCAGGATCAGCAGGCCGATGCCCGGCGGTTTGTTAGCAATACGAGAGTGGTGGGGGGTAGATAAAAGTACTGTGCTGGGTTTTTGTCGAAAAGTCATCCACTGATGGCTATTTTAATAACCATTCCCGGTTTCAGCCTGCGGCTATTATTAATGTTATTGATCTGCTTAATGTTTTCCACGGAGGTTCCCGGGAATTTTTTGGCAATATCCCAAAGTGTATCGCCCGAACGGACGGTATAATAATGATAGTTGCCATCCCGCTTGGGTAATTTTTCGGGCATAT
>JANQFB010000460.1 GCA_028278085.1 Chitinophagales bacterium | reverse complement strand
TTATGCCTCCCTGCCATCCGCCTCACCCGAGCCGAGATTTGGCGCCAAATATAACCTCACCGACTTTCTCCGGCTCAAAGCAGCAGCCGGCATGTACTCCCAAAACCTGATCAGCGCGGTATCCGACCGGGATGTGGTGAACCTGTTTACCGGTTTTTTATCCGGCCCGGAAACGCAATTGATCAATACCAAAGGCAATGAAGCCGGCCATAAGCTGCAAACAGCTATTCATGGTGTAGCGGGTGTGGAGATCGACATCACCCGGAAACTGGAATTGAATGTGGAAACCTATCAAAAACGGTTTACCCAACTGATCAATATCAACCGCTTCAAGCTGCTGCCCACCGATCCGGATTTTATGATCGAGACCGGTAATGCCTATGGTGTGGATTTCCTGTTGAAATATGATTATAAAAAACTCTACTTGTGGTTAGTCTATTCCCTGGGTTATATCAACCGCTTCGACGGCGATCAAACCTACAACCCCCATTTCGACCGGCGGCATAATATGAACTTCCTGGGTACCTATACCTTTGGCAAAGACCTGAACTGGATCGCCAGCGCCCGGTGGAACCTGGGCAGCGGATTTCCATTTACACTAACACAAGGATTCTATGAAAAGCTGGATTTCCTGGATGGTATCAACACCGATTACCGGACCGAGAACGGAACCCTGGGTATTATTTACGACGAAAACCTGAATGCCGGCCGCCTCCCCTATTACCACCGGCTGGATGTATCCCTGAAACGGATATTCATCCTCAGCAGTCATATGACCATGGAAGCCGTTGCCAGCGTAACGAATCTTTACAACCGGGAAAACATCTTCTTCTTCGACCGCATCAAATACGAGCGGGTCAATCAATTACCGATCCTGCCTAGTTTGGGGCTGAGTTTGAGTTTTTGATCGACATCCGGGTTCCCGCAAGGTTAACTTCTCCGCCTCAATACCTTGTCGATCCGCTTGATCGTTTTCGGCCATTCCATGATCGTATCCTGATCCAGGGTAACGCGAAGATCCTGCAAAAGCGTTTCGATCTTTGACCCGAATTCCGGTTCACTACTATGCCATTCCCCTAAAACAACCACGGCATTATAAACCAGGTTGCCGTCTTTTTCCTTTCCTTTCGCGAAAGCATCGCCAAATATTTCGCAGGCAACGTTGATCGAGGCAGGATCATGCATTTTTGCTAAACAATCTGTCGAGTATTTGCGGATCAATTCATCATTGTCACCGATCAAATGAATGATCCTTTCCATGCTTTTTTTCTTCTGGATCTTGGGAGGCGGATCCATCAGGAACAAGACATAGGCGCCTCCCATCTTGATCCGGTAATTATCCGGGTCTTTCTTCAACGCCCCAAGGATAGGAGAAACGGCCTCTTGCCCCAGGATCACCAATCGGTTGCGGGCAGCGCGCCTGACGTGCTTGTCTGCGGATTCCAGGTCCACGATCAGGTTGAGGATAAAACTGTCGGTTTCGGCGGGTTTGGTTTTGGTCTTGACCACACGTTTGACATTATCCCCCATCAAAGTATCCGATCTTAGGAGCCGGTTGATCCTTTTTCGATAACCCTTGATATCACTAAGCACCACACTGTTGATGTAATTCGGGCGGCCCTTTTCCATAGCCAGTAAAGACACATTGATCATGGCCAGCTCATGGGTCAGTAATAAAGACTCCTGCCTGGATGGGTCGCTTTCCACGATATCCAGCAAATTGTCGATGGCCGCGACCGTAACCGGCAACAAGCCCTTATTGGTAAAATTCTCCGATATATCACGCATCTTCCGCAGGCATAAGGTCAGGTCTTCATCCGTTTTACTATTCTTGCCGATCTGTTCCAGGGCCTGGATAGCAGTCGTTTTGACATTGGTATTGCCACTATTCTCTGCCAGGGCGATCCATTGATCCCGTTCTTTGCCATCATGGGCCAGATGGGCCAGCATTTCATAGCTTCCGGCCACCAGGGCGATCCGGAGTGGCAATAGCTCCCGAAAGGCCGTATCGACCTTGTTTTCCTGTAAATTCGCTTCGGTAATGATATCCAGCAGAGAAATAATGATATCCCGGTTATTATTGGGATCCAGCTTGAGCTTATCTAGGTTTTTGGTTACCTGGTCCACAAAATCGTGGGTAACCTTCTCCATCTGGATCTTTTGACTTAAAGCAGCTTGTTGCTCTTTGATATGATTTTGCTGGAAATTCAGGTAAAAACCGCCGATCGCGATCAGGATGGTAGCGATCAATTGAATAAAAGTTAATCGCTCCTTGGCAACTTTCATCCATTTGGCTTCTCCTTTTTCAGTCTTTTCAGCTTCTTTGGCTTTGTTGGGTTGAGCATCTGACATGATATGATTCAGGTTTTAGCGTGAACGGGATGGCAGATCTCCGTCTGTTTTCTTATACCCGGATCCTGTATCCGTTCGAACTTACTTTTGAGGGTTTACCGGGATAGGGATCAACAGCCGGAAATCGTATACCGGCTCAATATAATAAAATACGGGGATTCTTCCCCCGGCAGGCAGGAATAACCCATCCCGGATAAAGAAAAATGCCAGCTATCAACCAACCCAATGCTGCAAAATAACCGGGAATGAGTGAGCTACCGGCCAGGAGCCATATTAACGGCCGGACATAATAAAGGCAGGTTTGTGCTGGAACCTGCCTTACTTTTTATTGAGGGAGCGACTTGTTTCGTTGTTATACATTCCGGCCTCCGGACAACTGCCTAAAGCACTGATCACACCGGAATTCAAGGGCAAAGATACAGTTTTTGATCCGTAACAAACAAATCAATGTCCCCATAACAACTGACTTCCTTATAAATAATATTTAATGTGTAAAAACTTTACGATTAGCAGCTATTGTTTTGTGGAAGGCTTTAAAATTGACATCTTTATCGGCCGGTGCAAGATAAAAGTTAGCAAAATCCGGACACGTTGAATGATCCGCAAAGTGTCGGGTCGAGGTCCGGGCAATATTCCTTTCCAAAGCCACGTTATAAGATGCCCATACCTGCATTTATGCACGTTCCCTATGTGCATAAGTTTAAACCTCAAGTCCGTTTTTAGTAGCAATTATGTTTTAAATTTGGTTCTTTAATTCGTATCATAATTGAGTATCATACGATCTCGAATGTTGATCCATCCTTGTTTTCCAATATCCATACATCTATCCTGACAGGCATCATCCTGCTCCTCCCCTTCATTTCCACCGGGCAAAAAACCGCTGTTTACCAGGATCCTCGCAAAGATTTCAAAAAAGGCCTCGAGCTATTCCACCAAGGTATGTTCGAGCGGGCGCAACAGCAGTTTGAAAAAGTTTTGCAAAATCGCTATTGGGAGCAAGAGAAGAAGGATGACCTGATGGAGCTGGATGCTTCCTACTATACGGTGGTTTGTGCCCTGGAGCTGCTGCAGCCCGATGCGGAAAAACGTTTGCTGGCATTTATCAGGGATTTCCCGGAATTCCCCAAAACGAGATTGGCAAAGTTTCACCTGGGGCGCTACTACTACCAGCACAAAAAATACAAGAAAACGATCGAATGGTTTGAAAAAGTAGACATTTTCGACCTGACGAATGCAGAGATCATCGAATACCGGTTTAAGCTGGGCTACTGCTATTTCTACAAGAAGAATTTCGAGGAGGCCAAACCATTATTCGAATCGATCCGGAACATCAAATCCCGCTACTATTACCCGGCCAACTATTATTATGGCTTTATCAGCTACTACCGCAAAGATTATGATGCCGCTTTAAACAGCTTTTTGAATATCCAGGAATCCCGGCGCTACGGGCTAACCATGCCTTATTACATTTGCCAGATCTATTTCATGCAAAATCGCTACAAGAAATTGCTGGAATATGGTATAAAAGCCCTGGACAACCCCAATATCCGGCATTATGACGAGATCAGCTACCTGATCGGGCAGGCCTACTTCATGACCCGCGATTTTTCCAATGCCATTCCTTTCCTGAACGACTATGTGGCCACCGGCAGCGGGCTCCGGAAAGAAGATGTTTATCAATTGGCCTATGCGCAATATAAATCCAGGGTATATCCGGCGGCGGTCAACAATTTCAGGAAGCTGATCACCTATAAAGATTCGCTGGCACAAAATGCCTTGTACAACCTGGCAGACTGCTACCTGAAGCTGGGCCACAAAGATAAAGCCCGGAGCGCTTTTATCAATGCCTCCAAATACGACTTCGATCCGGAGATTAAAGAGCTGGCCGTGTTCAACAGTGGTAAATTGGCTTATGAACTGGGCTTCCACCGCGAGGCCATCAATACTTTTCAAAAATTCATTGCCGCATATCCTGACTCCCGGCATTTTACCCGTTCGCAGGAATTATTGACCGATGTATTCCTCACCACAAGGAACTATAAACAAGCCCTGAGAGTATTCGAAAGCATCCCTGTGAAAACACCTGCCATTAAAAAGGCCTATCAAAAAGTGGCTTATTTCAGGGGCGTCGAGCTGTATAATGACCAAAAATTTTCCGAAGCAGAGGAAATGTTCGATGCATCGCTCAAATATCCCGTTGATATCGACCTGCAGGCATCGTGTAAGTTCTGGAAGGGAGAATTGCATTATGCCCTGAAAAATGATGACCGAGACGTTACCGGATGCCTGGTACGACACGCCCAACATCCACTTCTGCACCATCCGCGATTTCGTGCTGTTGTGCCGCGAACTGGGCATCAC
>JANQFB010000456.1 GCA_028278085.1 Chitinophagales bacterium | reverse complement strand
GGGCACAGCCCTGGTCGATGCTGACACTAAAATCCGGATCCGGCGGATCAAACGTTTGGATCCATGCCTGCCGGGTAATGGAATCCGCTCCAGCCGCGTAGGTGACCACCAATTTAATATCATAGCTGCCGGAATTGACAAATATGGCCTGGGGATGCTGCTTGGTAGAGGTATTGCCATTACCGAAATCCCAAAGCCAGGCCGTCGGATTGCCGCTACTTTGATCGGTAAACTGAACTAATAAGGGGGTACAACCGGACCGGACGGATGTAGAAAAGTCAGCCTGTGCAAAAACCGGTTGGATGTTCACAACCAGGCATAGAAAAGCCATTGACCATATGGGGGAAAACCTGTGCAAAATTTTCGTGAATTTGCATAGTCCCGGTCAACTCGTACACTTCTGAACGAATTTAACGAATATAACCAAAAAGTGTTTCAGGAAAAGCACAATTATCCCTACCTATCACCAGCGGACGCTGGCGATAGGTAGAGGGTTTTTACTGGATCAGGCGGATCCCCTGGCAGGATGGGAAAGTATGAACAGGCTAACGGGTTATAGCGGCTCCCAGTCGCTTGCGGACTAAGGTTTGCACCTCGGTGGGATGCGTGGCTTCCTTGAGCCGTTGTTTCCGGTATTGATTCTTAACTAAGGGGATATCCAGGTACATGGTCTGTCCTTTTCGCCGGATCTTTACTTTGACAATATCTCCCTCTTTTAATTCCGAAACGATGTCATCCGCCCAATCACTTTTAACGCCTTCTCTTCCACTGAAGTCTTTATCGTTCATGCGGACGATGAGATCTCCGACCTGTAACCCTGCTTCATAGGCGGAGAATCCTCGCCATAACTCCACAACCACCAAACCGCTATAATCATGTTTCAACCGGGCGCCGAATTTCAGGATCTCCCCATCTTCAGCCACCGTTTCCGAGATGATCCCTGCATATTGCAGGTAGCCTGCATACTCCAGCGGAGCCGTGGTATGCAGGTATCGTTCAAAAAACGAGCTTAACGGAATTCCCGCTACGGCTTCCGCGGCTTCCCGGATATCTTTTTCACTGAGGCCTTTGGGGGAATCCAGGTAATGGCTTTGATAGAGTTTTCTCATGACATCATCGAGGCTTTTTTCTCCACGGCTCCGGTGCATAATCTCCAGGTTGAGAAACATGGCTACCATGGCGCCTTTTCGGTAATATCCGGCATCCGTATTGACTTTGTTGGCATATTTATAATGCTGCACCATCCAGGCATCGATGCCTGACTCCGCCAAAGGCTTGACCTTGAGACCGGGTTTCTTTTCGATCTTATTGATCGTGATATTCAGGTCCTTTAAATAACTTTTATCATCGAACAGGCCCACCCGGTACTGGATCCATCGATCGAAGTAATTGGTAAAGCCTTCGAAGAACCACAACAGTTCGGTATCACACTCCCGGTTATAGTCATAAGGCATGAATGACTGCGGAAGCAATCGCTTGACATTCCAAACATGAAAATATTCATGGGCAATATGCTCCATGAATTTCAAGTAACCCTTTTTGGAATCGTAGGCATTCCGATATTCGAGAATATGGCATGAATTCCTGTATTCCAGCGCTCCTTTCCTTTTGTCGATATTATTGACGATAAACACATATCGCTTATTGGGATTGCTGCCGAATATAGCCGTACATTCCTCGACGATCCTGGCCATATCGGGTAATGCCTTTCCAGGATCGAAATTATTTTTTCCGACCATGACGACCTCATGCTCGACACCCGCAGCGGTAAAAAAATAAGACTTGTGGTTCCCGACTTCCAAAGGACAATCGATCAATGCATCATAATCCGGCGCCTGGTAGGTCAGCGGTGATCCGGGCTTCGGGCTGAGGCCGGTGCTGACTTTTTTCCAGTGTTCGTAGGGATGAACGGTCAGTTCAACGGGCTGATCCCTGTATCCTTCCACCATCATGAAAACAGATGCGCCGCTGATATAGGCATGCTTGTCGTCCAGATAGCTGGTACTGGTGGTTAACCGGTTGGCGAATACCCGGTAGCTGACGGTTAATTCAGGAATACCTTTAGCCAATACTAACCAGGTATTTTTATTATTCTTTTTCGAAGCCAGCTTATTCCCCTGACCATCTTTCGCAACAAAGAACTCCACATGCTTGGCGTGATCCTGGATCAAATAATGACCCGTCGACCATACGGGCATGCTGAAGTTTAACTCCTTATCCTTAATCCCGGTCACATGAATGCTTACCTCGAAATAATGGGTATAGGGCTTGGGCATCGAGATCTCATATCGCAAATCTACGGCACCGGCCCATGTAGGGAAAATGCATATGAGCACCCAGGCGCCAAAAAAAACGATCGGGCTGAATTTCTCCCGATATAATGCTCGAAGGGATAATGCCATCACCCAAAGATAATTCTTTTGGATTATGCGGCTTTATTGAAATATAAAAATGCTGTTTTATGAGGTATGTATCAGCCCGGAAACAATAGCCGGGTGGATGCTTAAAAAATCGACATTTGGCTGATCTCCTGATCGCTTTTGCGCCTTACCACTACTTTTTCGAGTAGCTTTTCGGGAATTTCATCCAAAAACCGGGAGGGCTGTGCAGGATGACTTTGCCCGTAAAGGCTTCTGTTTTGGGTATAAGTCAGGTGCAATTTATCTTTTGCTCTTGTTAAGGCCACATAAAACAATCTTCTTTCTTCTTCCAGGTCAACATCCTTGCGTTGAATGGGGGTAATTCCTTCTTCCGCACCGGCAACGAATACAACCGGAAACTCCAACCCTTTGGCGGCATGAAAGGTCAATACATACACGCCATCTGTTTTTCGCTGACTAACCTCCGTATAAGCATTCAAAACCATCCGTTCCAAAAACGCATCGAGATCCGCCTGGCATTCCTGTGCAATGATCAGGATCGTTTCCTTTTTTAATAATTGTTCCTCGGTTAATTGCTTATCCGGCAGGTATTGATCAAACATAGCCCTGATCGCTCCTTCCAGGCCATTGTGTTGAATGGTATAGGGCAACTGATCGTAAAACAATTTCCATTGCTCGAAACGTTCTTTTGACGCCGGGCTGATAAAAACAGGATCCACTTTGCGCCAATCTCCTTCATGATCGGGAAGTACCTGCATAAATGCGTTTACTTCTTGTTTGCTCCATGCTGTAATTTGGGTTAACACCCGGTGCAAGAGGATCGGATCATGGGGTAGGGTATAGATCTGTAAGATCGTAGCTAATAGGTCAAAAGGCGGTTGAGATAGCAACAATGTCGCATCGCCATAATGAACCGGGATGCCGGATCTTTTCAAATAACCGGCCAGGGTTTTACTCACGGCATTGGTCCGGCATAATATGGCCATGTCAGAAAATCCATAGTCATAACTTTCCTGGGAAGGAGTACCTATGGTCAAATTTTCCGTTCCGCCAACATATTTTTCGATCGATTGAATGATATACCTGGCCTCTTGTTCCTCATCGTCGGCTTCATGCACCTGAATGCGACTGCCATTGGATCTATTGGGTATCAATGCAGTAGCATTCTTCATACTGTTGTGTAAAATCACCTGGTGAGCGGCCTCCAGGATCGTGGGGACTGACCGGTAGTTCTGATCCAGGCTGATGGATCTGGCCTGGAATGATTCCTGAAAACGGAAAAACAATTGCACATCGGCGCCTCTGAAACCATAAATGGCCTGGTTAGGATCGCCGATGGCTAATATCGTTTTATCCCGGGCCAACATTTGGATAAAACGGTACTGCATGGGGTTAATATCCTGGAACTCGTCGATGGCCAGTATATCGTATTGATCCCGGTGGACGTTGAGCCATTCCGGTTCCTCTGTCCATAGATCGATCAACTGTTGAATGATGTCGGCAAGATCGACGGCCTGATGCTGAGCCAGGTACTGACGATAGCTATTGGCCTGCTCCTTTAAACCTGGAACGGATGGATCCGTTTTTCCTAGTTCGAAATAAGCACCCAAAGCATTTGCCAGTTGATTAATAGCTGTAGTAGTTTTATCCGGAAAAAGGTAGCTTAAGATGATCTTCCGCCCTTCGGAGTCGTACACAGTTTTCCATTCGGGATAACGTTCCTGTAACAATTTGTAGGCAATGGCATGAAAAGTGCCGATCTGCATCGGCCTGACCTTGTCTCCTAATTCCTGGAGCAGCCTTTCTTTCAATTCCGCAGCGGCTTTGTTGGTAAACGTCACGGCAAGAGTAACCCCGGGTTTAACATGCCTGGTTTCGACCTGGTGAATGATCCATTGCGTCAAGGTGTGGGTCTTCCCTGTTCCCGGGGCAGCCATGACTATGGTAGCCCCCTCCACACTGTTTTTGACCGCTTCCTGGGCAGCGTTTAATTGTAGTTCCGGTAGTGGTGAAGGGATCGCTGCTTTTAACGATTGGTTTAAAGCGGTTCCGAAATTAGGCGTTTGACGCTTTTCAGGCGGCGAAATTGCTTCCGTGTTGAAAAAGTGCAACTGCCCGGCAATTTTGTCCAGTTCTCTTTCATCAAAAACCTTGATGACGCCATATACGCCGTCATATCCGGGTTGCGGATGAATGGCTTGCTCACGCATGCGTTTGATCGCTTCTGCCAATATGGGACTGCTTTGCTTTTTTATATCTTCAATCGGGGTTTGCTTGAGCAAGGTAAACTCATTCCCAAAGGTTGAAACTGCTTGTTGATAGGCTTGCATTACAGTCTTCGTCGCGGGTCCTTTTCGATTGATCTCCGACAGGATCTCGGGCAGGGGAATGATATAATGAAAATCTTTGGCATCGCGAGGTCGTTGTGGTTCCGACCGGTCAGCCAATTGTTCAACCCGGTATAATACACCGATGGTCAGGGGTTTCCCACAATTGGGACAGCGCCCTTTATGTTTGACGGTTTCTTTCGGATCGAGCACTACCTGGCAATTCCGGTGACCATCCAGGTGATATTTACCTTCTTCCGGAAAAAATTCATAGGTTCCCAGGAACCCCTCTTTGGTTTTGAAGGCATTGAATAAACCGTCATAACTCAACTCCGTATCCAATATATTGGCTTCTCTGCCCAGCTTTTGGGGTGAATGGGCATCGGAATTGGAAACAAGCGTATAACGGTCCAGGGCACTCCATTTCCAGTTCATTTCAGGGTCAGAAGAAAGGCCCGTTTCGAGGGCAAAAATATGGGGTGTCAGATCCCTGAAACAATCTTCGACACTATCATAGCCTCCTTTGGATCCCAGGGTTGAAAACCAGGGTGTCCATACATGTGCGGGTACCAGGTAGGCTTGTTCGGATGTTTCCAAAGCGATCTCCAGCAGATCCCTAGCGGGGAGGCCTAAAATAGGGCGGCCATCGGCTTTCAGGTTTCCGATCGCCCCTAACCTGGCATTGATCCGGGCAACGGTGTCCAGGTCGGGCGCATAAAGTAAATTGTGATTTTTCCTGACTTTATCGCCATGTTTATAAATAGAGCTTATTTCCGTACTCAAACAAAAACGAACATCGATATCATGCACTTTGATCCCGGGCATGGCCGGCATTTTGGGTGGATCTTTCAGGCGGAAAAGTCCATTGCCTTCCGGAACCAGTTTTTCTTTCAGCTCCTGAAACCATTGTGGGTGAGTAAAATCACCTGTGCCAACGAGGTGAATGCCTTTAATCCGGGCCCATTGGTAAAGCGATTCTAAATTGAGATTTTTACTGGTGGCACGTGAGTAGTGGGAGTGCACATGAAGATCTGCTATGTAAAACATATTTTTGGAGTAATATATAAGTACCTCCAAAGATAGATTTCATTAACCTAAAACGATACGCTTTACAAGGGATATTATCAACATTGTTTCCACTTACCTTTCAGCCAAAAAGGTAATCGTCTGCTCCATATCGTCAAACAAGATCCGGTCTTTATCGTAGAAGGGAACGATTTGCCGGTATGCGGTCAGCCATTCTTCCAACTTTGGCGAAGATCTGAGCGGCCTCCTGAATTCAAGCGCTTGTGCGGCGTTTAACAGTTCAATTGCCAGGATCCTTTCGACATTATCGATCACTTTCCAGGCTTTCGTAGCAGCATTTGCACCCATGCTGACATGATCTTCCTGTCCGTTGGAAGAGGTGATCGAATCAACGGAGGCCGGCGTGCAAAACTGCTTATTCTGGCTGACCAACGCCGCAGCGGTATACTGAGGGATCATCAGGCCGGAATTAAGTCCTGAATCTTTGATCAAAAAAGGCGGCAGCCCTCTCTCTCCGGCAACCAGTTTGTAGATCCGCCGTTCGGAGATACTGCCCAACTCCGCCACAGCTATGGCCAGATAATCCAAGGCCAGGGCCAGGGGTTGCCCGTGAAAATTTCCGCCGGATAAGATAAGGTCTTCCTCCGGAAAAATATTCGGATTATCGGTTACACTGTTGATCTCTGTCTGGAATACCTCATGGGTATGGTCGATAACCTTTTGGGAAGCTCCGTGAACCTGGGGAATACAGCGGAAAGAATAAGGGTCCTGTACCTGATCCTTTGGTTTTCGAGCGATTTCACTACCGGCCAGCAGTTCCATGATCTCCGCCGCGGTATCGACCTGTCCCTGGTGCGGGCGGATCCGGTGGATCGGCGGCTCAAATGGTTCGAGGCGGCAGTCAAATGCATCCAGCGACATCGCGCCGATCCGGTTGGCCAGGCGGATCAATTGCCTGGCTTTCCATAAACAAGCCACGCCATAAGCGCCCATGAATTGTGTGCCGTTCAACAAGGCCAATCCTTCCTTTGATCGCAGTTCGATCGGTTGCCAGTTGAATTGCTTCAACACCTCAGCGGCCGCTACTTTATTATTCCCGTGATTAACCTGTCCCCGGCCGATCAAGGGCAAACTTAGGTGGGCCAGTGGCGCCAGGTCGCCGGAAGCACCCAGGGAGCCTATTTCATAAACTACCGGCATGATATCGTGATTATAAAAACCTATCAAGCGCTCGATGGTTTGGAGCTGCACCCCGGAATGGCCATATGCCAGCGATTGGATCTTCAGCAATAACATCAATTTCACGATCTCGGGAGGCACTTCATCACCGGTTCCGCAAGCATGGGATATCACCAGGTTGGTTTGCAGGTTGCCCATGTCTTTGCCGGGGATCTTTACGGAATGCAGATCTCCGAAACCGGTATTGATCCCATAATAGGGTTGATCCGAGGCTGCAAGCTTGCCGTCCAGGTAAGCCCTGCAGGCATTTACCCGGTCTTTGGCGGATGGGCTTAGCGCCAATTGTCCGTCGAGGATCTCCGGGATCTTATCCAGGGAAAGGTTTTCATCGGAGATATGGTGGGTGGCATTCATGCAGGGGGATACTTCATACTGATTTTTAAGGATCGATCGTGGGAGGCGCCTGGTTTATTTTCTTAGCTCCTTTAATAATTCTCCCAGGGATAGCTGCTGTTGTTCCCCGGTCTTCATATGCTTCAAGGTGAACTTGTTTGCTTTGATCTCTTCCGAACCGGCCATCACCACAAAAGGAATACCTTTGGTATCGGCATATTTCATTTGTTTATTCAGTTTCTGAGCGGAAGGATAGATCTCTGCATTAATACCGGCTTGCCTGACTTGCTGTAAACCTAGCAGGGCATATTTTTCCGAATCTTCGTCAAAATTGACAAACAAAGCTTTAGAACTGCTTACGGAAGTATCCAGGAACAAATTCATTTCGTCGAGCACATCGAAGATCCGGTCCAATCCAAATGATATCCCCACTCCTGACATGCCCTCCAGGCCAAAGATCCCGGTAAGATCATCATATCTTCCGCCACCGCACACACTGCCGATATTGATCCCCGGAAGGTCGAGTTTTACTTCGAATATACTGCCGGTATAGTAGGTAAGCCCCCTGGCCAGGGTGGGATCGAAATACATATACATCCTGAATTCGGGGTCGATCAGGTTCAAGTGGTCGTAAATGGTTTCTATCTCCCGGATACCCTCCTGCCCTTGTGGCGAATCTTTTAGCATACTTTTTAACTGGCTTAGCTTACGGATCAGCATACCCGGCTTGCCATTGATCAAAGCGCTGTCGGAACCAAAGCCACCGATCATCTTGAAAAACTGATCGATCTTATCTTTTTGAGCGTCATCCTGCGCCAGGTCTTTCAATTGGGTACAAACCGCTTCTGTTCCAATTTTATCGGTTTTATCGAGGATCGTTAAAAATGCGTTATAGGATTTTTCGAAGCCCAGGAATTCGGTGATACCCTGTAATAATTTCCGGTTGTTCAAATGAATGGAGGGGTGAAGGCTCAATTGATAAAATACATCCCGCATGATACCGACCAGTTCCACTTCATTCAATAAGCTGTCGGAACCAATGATATCGGCATCACATTGGTAGAACTCCCGGTACCGTCCTTTTTGGGGTTTGTCGGCTCTCCAAACGGGTTGGATCTGATACCTTCGGAATGGAAAGGCAATGTCGTTGCGGTGCATCACCACATATCGGGCAAAGGGTACGGTGAGATCATAGCGTAAGCCTTTTTCACTAATAGCGCCGGCTACTTCCGGGCTGTTCCGCGCCGACCATTGATCATCCTTGACTTTGGCCAGGAAATCCCCGGAATTCAGTATTTTAAACAACAACTGATCCCCTTCATCCCCATATTTACCGGTCAGGGTAGACAACTTTTCGATGGCCGGGGTTTCTATGGGCATAAAGCCATAGCGCTCAAATGTACCTCTGATTACCTGAAGGATATAGTTACGTTTCGCAACGGTTTGCGGAGAAAAGTCTCGCGTACCTTTAGGGATCGATGGTTTGATCTTCGGCATATATCAACTTATTTTTCGGGCTTTACTTCGGGTCTGTTGTTTCAAGGCTATGGTCGAAATTTTGAGATGATCTCATCACATGCCCTGTCCAGTAACCGGAACACATGTTCAAAGCCATTATCGTCATAATAGGGATCCGGCACCGGCAGATCTTTATCCGGATAGGTCATATTTAAAATGAGGCTGACTTTCTCCCGATGGCGTTCCTCCTCGGCCAAGGCCATGACATGTTTATAATTATCCTGGTCCATCACAAAAATGTGATCGAATTCTGTCAGATCAGTCGGCCTGAATTGCCTGGCCCGCTGATCATTGATATTTATCCCATTTTCTTTGGCCACCAGCACGGATCTCCGGTCGGGCCTTTCTCCCAAATGCCAGGCAGAAGTGCCGGCAGAGTCAACCACCCAATCCAGCCGATGGGCCTCGATCTTTGCTTTTAAGATGCCTTCTGCCAGGGGTGATCGGCATATATTACCTAGGCAAACCATTAGAAATTTCATATCCCGTAATTTTTAATTGGAAACTTCATTTTCCTAAGGCCAGCGGTTTTCCCGGTGATTCTTTAACATTTTGCTGCCCCACAAAAATAACTAGAATCTATCTCAAAAATGTTTTTGGCATGTAAATGTCTGCATTTTGGAAGGATTCAAGGCAATTTTTTGAGGAATAGCCGGGGCTATGGCGAAAAAAATTAACGCAGAAGCCTATCAAAAGGCGCCATTTACAGCCGAAGGATGTTTTTGAGATAGGTTCTAAATAAAAGGGTTTGCCTAACTTTGTTATTCAAATTAGGATTGTGTCCGGAAAAGCCGATCCCACACGTCTATATACAGCATATGGCCCAAATTTCATTTGATCCCGAAGATACCATCGTTGCCTTGTCGACCCCGCCAGGCATTGGCGCTATCGGCGTCGTTCGCTTGTCCGGCAAGGATGCCATCAACATCTGTAACAAAGTCTTTTCCGGAAAGGATCTGAGCAAGGTCGAATCCCATACCATCCATTTCGGAGCCATTCAAGCCGAAGAACAACATATTGATGACGTGCTGGTAAGCGTTTTCATAGCGCCGACCTCTTATACCGGCGAGGATGTGGTCGAAATATCCTGCCACGGTTCCCCCTATATCCTGCAACAAGTGATCCACGAGCTGATCCGGCAAGGCGCCCGGCTGGCGAGGCCGGGAGAATTTACCCTCCGTGCCTTCCTGAACGGCCGGATGGATCTTTCCCAGGCCGAAGCAGTGGCCGACCTGATCGCTGCC
>JANQFB010000449.1 GCA_028278085.1 Chitinophagales bacterium | reverse complement strand
TCATCCCCAACAACAAAGAGTGTCTCCGTTCGTTCATGGATGCCTCTGAACAGTCTGTCCTGCAATGGGTAAGTATCTTGGTACTCATCTACCATAATATGTTTTAACTGTTCGGTGGCACGATTGATTCGCGGATCGTTGTTTTCCAAAGCATCTACTATTATTCGGATCATTAGAGAATAGTCGATGAATTGATCCCGGTGTAAGCGATCTTTTACGTTGCTTAGAATTTCGGCCAAAGTAGGGTCATCATCTTCAATATCCTCCGTGCCTAGAGCTTCATTATTCAGTTGAGACCAGGCGTCCGAGATGGCCTTGATTGTTTGAAAGTAGGGGGTTCCTCTTTCATTACCTATCCGATGAAGTCCAATGTCTCCGTACCTTGATATGAGATATAAGATGAATCTATTTTCATCCAGAACTTCAAATTGTCTGTAAACAGCATCCAGTTCACCAAGAAGATTTTTTCCGAAGCTGTGCACTGTACCGATGAACATAGCTCCGAGGAGCTCGGGATTCAGGCCAACTTTGGGTAAGGTTTGTGCGACTTTCAGTTTGATCGATTCAGCAGCCTTTTCAGTAAATGTTATTGCTACCAACGATTCAGGAGGTTCGTCCTCTGCCAATAGTCGAGCTATTCGATAAGCAAGTGTGGTGGATTTACCTGATCCGGCACATGCTAAACACAAAACTTCATTTGCAGTGTCCGTGGCGGCAGCGTACTGTTCATCAGTAAGATCGTTTCTTAGTATATTATCGATGCTCATCTATTCTTTCTGTTTAAAATTTTTAATGCTATTCTTTTTGCCAATTCGGGAGGGACTGCGTTCCCTATCATTTTGGCGATTGCTCCCTGGCTTTCCGAATAGAATTTGTAATCTATTGGGAAACTCTGCAAAACTGCCCCCTCTCTTAAGGATATCGCTCTGTTTTGTTCGGGATGGCCGTACCTGCCATTAGAATAGCTGACGAATCTCGTTGTTATTGTTGGTGATGGCCTGTCCCAATACATTCTACCGTACACATCGTAATGTCCGGTATGATTTTCATAGCAAGCAGGTTGAAGTTCCTTTGGCCACGATCGCCTATCGCCACCATCGTGATTGGTGTTAATGATCCTTTTCAAATTCGTTTCACTTAAAGCAGCCGCACTGTGTTTAAAATTAGTATTGTCATTGTGCCCGGCTTTAATAGATGGAAAGAACCTGTAATCACCGATTGCTTCTCGAACTGTTTTAAAATTTTCCTTATCAGGTTTGGGTAAGTCAATTTTCTTTTTCAGCCTTGTTGCCACAAGCACGTACCTTCTTCTATTCTGAGGTACTCCGAAATACTTGGCATTGATTATGTCGTCTGCATATGCATACCCCTGATCTGACAAGAATCTTTTGAATTTCCCGATTGGGCTTTCCGGTTTTTTATCAAAACCAGGTACGTTTTCAATAAAGACATATCCGGGTCTATAATACTCAACGAATTCCTTGAAGTCCTCCAGTAACAGTCTGGATTTTTTGGACTTGGATTTGTCGGTTTTTATATTTGAGTAGTATTGGCAAGGACTGCAACCGACAAAAATCAGATTTCGTTGATTTCTTCTAATACCAAAGAATTTTCCAACTTTCTTCTTCAGTAAGTTTGATACATCGGCCGGTAGAAATTTTGCGCTGTTGTTTTTTTCGTATGTTTCTTGGCAAGTCTCATCAATATCAATTCCTCCTAACACATCAATTCCGGCTTGCCTAAAACCACAAGTTACTCCCCCTGCTGAACAGAAAAAATCTACAGCCTTTATTTCTTTATTTGATTTGGCACTTACCACCCTTTATTTTATTTGTCTTTGGTCGAGGCTAGAGTTTGATAATATCCACGTCCAAACGATCAACAACCTTCTTTAGTTCTTTCAAATCTGGCTGAGTTTTTATTATACATCAATTGGAGACTGTTAGTTAATTATTGCTGAATTTCACAGGCAGTTCTTTTTGGCTAACTCCCTTGTTAACCAATGTCTCTTTTTTTCTGTTTATTTCCTTTTAGTTTTTGTTACAAATCTATTTCAACTTACATGTATTCTACTTATTACCACAATAAAGATGCCCATTTATTTTCATTAATTAAATTTTAAATAAAATTTCAACATTGATTTCACTCAAAAATGAGAAAATATTGGAATTTAGTGAAAATATAGAGCTTTTAATCAGCCTGATACACCAATGCCAGAAATAAACTCAGCATACGAAATTTATAGGAAATCTTCATCTTGAGCAAGGGATTGACCTTACCCTGCCGGAATTGTGCCTTGCCAGCCGGTTATGGACATCATTGGTTTGTCCGACATAGTACTGACCACTGGATTCGGATTGGAGTATATACACGAAATAAGCCATAATAAGGTAACAAAAAAAGCCAGCTAACACTGGCTTTTTTCGTCGGGGTGAGTGGAGTTGAACCACCGACCCTTCGCCCCCCAGACGAATACTCTAACCGGACTGAGCTACACCCCGAATTGAACTGCAAATTTATAAAAAAATAAGTGGATGAGTGTACCTCCCGGGATCAAAATCTATCCCGGAGTTATCCCTGAAAAACCAATCCCTGAAACCATCGGCATAGAATTCAGCGCCTGCCCACAATAATCAATTCCCGATAGTGTTAATTATAAATTGTTACGTTAATTTTGAGCCTCATGCATTTTGTGTATCCGACATTCCTATGGGCCCTGCTATCGTTGGCTATTCCCGTGATCATTCACCTGTTTAACTTCAGAAGATATAAAACCGTTTATTTTACCAATGTCAAGTTTCTAAAAGAAGTAAAACAGGAAACCACCACCCGGTCCCAACTCAAACATTTGTTGGTATTACTCGCCCGCCTACTCGCCCTGACGGCTGTGGTACTGGCCTTTGCCCAGCCCTATATCCCGGCGGAAGAAACGGTGGTTACCAAAGGCCCCAATGCCGTAAGCATTTACCTGGACAATTCCTTCAGCATGGGCGCTTTGAGCGAAGATCTGCCCCTCCTGGAAAAAGCCAAGCAAAAAGCCCGCGAGATCATCGAAAGTTATGGCGCTGCCGACCGGTTTCAATTGCTCACCAATGATATCGACGCTATCCATCAACGGATGCTGGGCAGGGAAACCATCGGGAATGAACTGGATCAGCTCGGCCTGAGCCCCAGAGTAGCGGATATCTCAACCATGCTGGCTATTCAAAAGCAGGTGTTGAACCGCTCGGAATATTTGCAAAAGGATATATACGTCCTGTCGGATTTCCAGAAAAGCACGGCCAACCTGGATCTATTGGCCCAGGATTCTGCCTTTAACATATATTTCATCCCGGTTTCTTCGGTTTCCCGGAAAAATGTGTTCATCGATACCTGTTGGTTAACCGCTCCGGTCAGCATGATCCAACAGGTCAACCACCTGGTATTCCGCTTAACCAACACCGGTGAGGAGGCCATTGAAAATTCCCGGATCACCTTAAAACTGAACGGCCAAACCAAGGCGATCAACGACTTTAACATAGCCGCAAATGCCAGTATTACCGACACGGTAAGCTTTTCACTGACCCAACCCGGATCTTATGAAGCCGAATTGTCCATAGTAGATTACCCGGTATCTTTCGACGATAACCTGTGGTTCAGCTTTGAAGTAAAACCCAATATGCCGGTGCTGATCCTCAATGAAGAAAAGGAAAACAAATACCTACAGGCGATATTCAGTAACCCCAAATACTTCGAATTGACTTCCAGCTTTGTGAATCAACTGGATTATTCTTCCCTGCCGGAATTCCAACTGATCATACTGAATGAATTAAAAAGCATGCCTTCCGGACTGAACACCACCCTCCGGGAATTTATCGCCAAGGGCGGCAGTGTTTTACTGTTTTCCAATCCCCTGATGGATATCAACTCTTTCAATGTATTGATGAACAGCCTGGAGGCCAATCCTTTTCTGGGCATCAACGATGGGGAACAAGTGATGTCGGGGATCAATTATGAGGAAGAGGTTTTTAAAGATGTATTTGAAGAGCTGCCCGATAATATTGGCTTACCACGGGTAAAAATGAGCTTTACCTTTGCCGAAAAAAGCACCTCCCGGGAAGAGCGCTTGCTCACATTCAAGGACAAAAGCCCTTTCCTGAGCAAATATATCCATGGAGCCGGGAAATTCTATGTCGTTGCCGCACCACTCGATATCGATTATACCGATCTGCCGGTACATTCCATATTTGTGCCTATGATATACCGGATCGCATGGTTATCGCAAAAACCCATGCCGCTATATTATACGATTGGCAGCCGCGAGAAAATTACCGTGGAAACCCGCGACTTTCAGCAGGAGAAAGTATTCAAGCTCAAAAAAGAGGATTTTGAGTTTATCCCTGAGCAAAGGATGAAAGGAGCGATCATGCATTTCAATGTCATCGAGCAATTGAGATCTTCCGGCGTCTATGAATTATTCAGAGATGCCGGCCAAACCGAAGCGCTGCTGTCCTTTAATTACGACCGGAAAGAATCATTGCTGGATTGCTATACCGGGGAGGATCTGACCGATGCTGTTTCGGGGCTGAACATCAGGATCATCGACACCATGAAAGGCAGCCTGACCACGGTGGTTAAAGGTATACATGAAGGCGTAGTACTATGGAAACTTTGCCTTATATTTGCCCTGTTATTTCTGGCCTGTGAGATCTTCCTGTTAAGGTCTCCGGTTTTTGCAAGCTGACAGATCACCCTCATGAAAATATTACTCCAGGCAGTACGGATCATCGATAGCAACTCTCCTTATCACGGAAAGGTAAGGGATATCCTTGTGCAGGATGGGAATATCACCGACATCGCCACAGATCTAAAGAAAAAGAAAGTCAATAAAACCCTAACCGGTATTCCCTGTGTTTCCCCCGGATGGCTGGACCTTTTCGCCTGCTTCAATGATCCGGGTTTCGAATACAAAGAAGACCTCGAATCGGGTATGGCTGCTGCGGCTGCGGGAGGCTTTACTACGGTTGCCTGTATGCCCAATTCGAAACCTCCGATCGATTCAAAAGCCAATGTTTCCTATGTCACCCGGAAAACCGAAGGTAGCATCGTTGACGTATTGCCCATCGGAGCGGTTTCCCAGGATCTGGAAGGCGCCGAGCTTACCGAGATGTACGATATGAAAGAATCGGGCGCCGCAGCTTTTACCAACGCTTTTCAGCGCACCACCAACGCCGGAATGATGCAACGGGCATTATTTTATGTCAAACCTTTTAACGGAGTGATCTTGTCGCACCCGGAGGATCGATCTCTAAGCAAAGACAGCCAGGTTAACGAAGGACTGGTCAGCACACAACTGGGGCTGAAAGGCAATCCATCCTTAGCGGAAGAGCTGGTAGTAGCCCGGGATATAGCCCTGGCGGAATACACCGGCTCCAGGTTGCATTTCCTCAATATTTCCACCGGATCTTCGGTAGATATGGTCAGGCAGGCCAAGAAAAAAGGATTGCCGGTAACAGCTTCGGTTACTGCCTATCACCTGTTGCTGGACGATAGCATCGTATCCGATTATGATACCAATTATAAAGTAAACCCGCCGCTTCGGACCAAAGAGGATATCAAGGCCTTGCAAAAGGGTTTGCTGGACGGAACCATCGATGCCGTTTGTTCCCAGCATATTCCCCAGGATGAGGAGTCTAAAAAATCCGCTTTCGAATATGCCGAATTCGGAATGATCGGCCTGGAAACATCATTTGCCGTGCTGCAATCGGCTTTGGGAAAAAAAGTAGCCCCGGAAACCCTTATCCAAAAGCTATCGGCAGGACCGCGAGCGATACTCGACCTACCTCCGCTGACCATCGACAAGGGGCAGGTGGCCAATTTGACGCTTTTTGATCCCGACCGATCATGGGTCTTTGAAAAGTCGCATATCAGATCCAAATCCGTCAACACCCCATTTATCGGGCAGGAATTCACCGGTAGAGTGTTGGGAGTGATCAACAATAATCAATTTTATCTCAATTGAATTTCGTATAACCCATAAAACAAGCAAACATGAATCCTAAAGACGTATCCGTAACACCTACCGGCATGAGGTTCGGGGTGATCTCCGCCTTGTTAATGATAGTTTATTCCCTGCTGCTTTATGTACTGGACCTGTCTATGGAAAATTCGCTGACCTGGATCGCCTATATTTTCCTTTGGGGGGGATTGGTCTTCGGCATAAAAACCCATAGTGAAAAGGATCTGGGAGGCTATATGAAATATGGCCGCGGCCTGGGGATCGGTATGTTCATCACGCTAATAGCAGCCCTTATCAACGGTTTGTATACTTATGCATTTTTTGCCTGGCTGGATCCCGATATGGTTACACTGATCCTGGAACAGACAGAAGAAAACATGATCGATCAGGGACAATCTGAGGCAGAGATCGAAATGGCGATGAAATACACCAAAATGATGGTTACACCGGGATGGATGGCTATCTGGGGGGTGTTGTTCTGCGGATTGGCAGGACTGCTGGGATCCCTGGTGGTTGCAGCCATTTTCCAGAAAAGCGGCGCTCCGGCTGAAAGTACCCAACCACAAGAGCAAGAACAGGCCTGATGCACCTTTCCCTGGTCATACCATTGTTTAATGAGGAGGAATCCCTGCCGGAGCTTACCGCCTGGGTCGAAAGGGTCATTGACCAGGGCGTTGAATATGAGATCATCTTCGTCGACGACGGCAGTAAAGACCGGTCATGGCAGGTCATCGAGGAGCTGGCTTCCGCCAATCCCCGTGTAAAAGGGATCAAATTCCGGCGCAATTATGGTAAATCCGCTGCCCTCAACGAGGGTTTCAAAATGTGTCAGGGTGAGGTGGTGATCACCATGGACGCCGACCTGCAGGATAGCCCTGATGAGATCCCCGATCTAATGGATATGATCAACAAGCAAGGCTATGACCTGGTGTCGGGCTGGAAAAAAAAGCGTTACGATCCCCTGTCCAAAACCATCCCGTCCAAATTTTTCAATTGGGTTACCAGTTCGGTATCCGGGATCAAACTACACGACTTTAATTGTGGATTGAAGGCCTACCGGAAAGATGTCGTCAAATCCATTGAAGTTTACGGTGAAATGCATCGATATATCCCGCTGATCGCCAAATGGGCCGGTTTCCTCAAGATCGGGGAGAAGGTAGTCGAGCACCGGGAGCGGAAATACGGGATCACCAAATTTGGCCTGGAGCGGTTTATCAATGGTTTCCTGGACCTGTTATCCATCACCTTCGTCAGCAAGTTTGGGAAAAAACCCATGCATTTTTTCGGTTTGCTCGGTACCATGTCGTTCGGAACCGGGTTTTTGATCTCTTTATATTTAAGCATCGAAAAGATATTTTTCCAGGTTTACCGGATGACCGATCGTCCGCTGTTTTACCTGGGGTTGGTTACCATGATCATCGGTACCCAATTGTTCCTGACCGGTTTTCTGGCTGAGATGATCTCCCGCAGCAGCTCCGACAGAAATACCTATTTAATTGATAAAAGGATTAATTAAATAGATCGTGCCGGAAATCATTTATGTAGGCTCCGTCCATCCCCTGAGAGGCGGCTTGGCAGCTTTTAATGAAAGACTGGCCCAGGAATTCCAGGCCAGCGGTTACCAGGTCAAATGCTATAATTTCAGCCTCCAGTACCCGGAACTGCTCTTCCCCGGCAAAACCCAGTATTCCGATGATGCGCCGCCGGCAGACCTGCACATCGAGTCGGTGGTCAATTCCATCAACCCGTTCAACTGGCTCAAAGTAGGTAAGCGGATCAAACGCGAAAGGCCGGATATGGTACTCATGAAATACTGGATGCCCTTTATGGCCCCTTGCCTGGGCAGT
>JANQFB010000433.1 GCA_028278085.1 Chitinophagales bacterium | reverse complement strand
CTTCGACGTGATTATTTGTGTCGTCCTGCTGGTTGGAGGGATGCCGCCGAAATACGTTATGGTGCTGCTATTTACCCTGGGGATATTCAGCATTTACTCCTTTTTGATCGTACGGCAGTCCATGTCGTTTAAGTTGGCGCTTGGGTTGATGGCTTGCCTGGTTTTGCTGGGTATTGGATCCGGAGTAGCCGCGCATTATTTTGCGATCAAGGAAAATAAAAAACTGGAAGCTGTTTTCGGGGAATTCCTGGAAAAACAGGAAGGCTTATCCGTATTGTTCGAAAAAACATATCCCTCAAATAAAAAGGCCGCTGAAGTTTCCGGCGGCGCAGTGGGCTTTCAACAGATCGATCTGGCGTTGCCCCCCGGAATAAGCATGCACAAAGCAGATTTCAAGTCTCCGGTATCGGCATCGGATACCCTGTTCACCCAGCTTTCCGGACCATCTTTAGGCATCGGGTTAGCCTATTCTTTTTCCCTGATCAACCTCCTGGAACCCTATGCATTGGGACGTGGTATCAGCAGCGGAGATATAAACCGGGATCATTGGCAGGATTTTGTCATTGCCGATTACCAGGGCCTGTCGATCTTTATGAATACGGGCGATGGCCGGTTTTACAAAAGGGAGATCGATCTGCCGCAATTCGACAGCGTTTATGTATTTAATGCCGCACTGGTCGATATGGATAACGATTCCTGGCTCGATCTGCTGATCACCACTTATCTTCATGGCAACTATATCCTGTACAACGATTCCGGGAAATTCGGATCACTGCATCGCTTACCCTTAGACCAAGATACGCGTCTAACAGCAGCCGTTTCAGCAGGCGATCCGGATAAAGACGGCGACCTGGACCTTGCCATGGCCAACTGGACACTCGGCCCTTCTCTTTTGGTATTTCCAAGGAAACCTTTCCGGCCCTCGCCGGCCTCCGGGGATGATCTGCTGATCAATAACAATGGGGAGTTCCGGCAAAAAAAGCTTCCGGGGCTTCCGGGAGAGAGCTTATGTGCACTGATCTCCGATTTCAACAATGATAATCTCCCTGATCTGATCGTTGGCAATGACCATTTTTACCCGGATCATTACTACCGAGGCAATGGTCAGGGACAAATGACATTGTTAACCCGAAGCGATAGTATCATACCCCTAGGCACAAAATTTACGATGAGTGTAACCACCGCCGATATAGATAATAACGGGCAATTGGAGATCTATCAAACCCAGGACAGCGAGCTGCAATTAAACCGGGATTACTGGGCCCTGAATGTCAAGGGGATCTGCGGGGATATAACAGATCCGGCAGAGAAAAAAGATTGTGAACAGGTCTATACCATCCAGCAAACCATAGTCTCGATGAAAACCTCGGCTATCGACCGGGTGCGTTACTGCGAGGAAAGTTACCGGGCGGATTGTATCGGTTATAAACTGTGGAACATGGCCCTGACAGCCCGTACCAATAATGACCAGCGTGCGGTCGCCGAAAAGATCTGCCGCTACTTCCCGCCTTCCTGGGAATCCTATAACCTGGCTTGCCTGGAAGAGGTGAAGCTATTGGAATACCCGGAGATCCAGTATCAACAGGCCATTCCCCAATCGGCCCATCAGAATGTGTTGTTGATGCCTCAACCCAATGGCCGTTTCCGGAATATGGCCCTAGCCCGGGGCCTGGAAACCACCGGTTGGTCCTGGAATGGTAAATTTGCCGATCTCGACCAGGATGAATGGGTAGACTTGTATGTGGTCAACGGTTTTATGTGGAAGAAAAGGCAATCGACAAATCTGCTGCTGATGAATGATCAGGGCCAACAATTTTTGAACCGCACGGATGAATCCAATATGCGGATGGGTATACCTTGCCAGGCTTATACCTATATGGATATGGATAATGACGGGGATATGGATATATTCGTGGTCCCTTCCGTGGGGCCTGTGATCGTTTACCGGAATAATGCCACCCTGCGGGCCATCCGCTTCATGTTGCGGGACGAGATCGGCAATTATTATGGGATCAACAGCAAGATCTATATATATTATGGTGACGGAAAGCAGCAAATGCGGGAGATGGTGATGGGAGGAGGATTCCGTTCATTTGATCCTTATGAAGCTCATTTTGGGCTGGGCAGCCATCAGCAAGTGGATAAGGTGGTGATACAATGGTCGACCGGGGAGCGCACGACCATCGACGGGCCACTGGCAGCAGGAGCCAGGTATTGGATCACGCGACACCGATCAAGCACAACGATGAACCCATGAAAAAGCTATTTGGCCGTCTAGGGATCTTTGTAGCCTGCCTGTTGGTAGGTTATGGCTGCCTGAGCTTTCGAGAGGCCTTCCAGTATTCGGATATTTTCTGGGTTGATGATAAGATCTTGTTCTATGAACAGCACCATTCCGATTACAACACGGTATTCCTGGGGTCCAGCCTTACCGCCAGCCATATCGACCCGGCTATCTTCGATTCTATCAATGGTACCCGGTCACTCAATCTGGGGATCAACGGCACCTGGTTCCCGGAAAATCTCTACCTGGCCGAACACCTGATCGAAACAGGTAGTCCCTCGTTGAAATATTTGTTCCTGGAGCTTTCACCGGTTTTCAGGAGTCAGCACTGGAGTATTATCCAACATGCCCGCCCGACCTACTGGCTTTCCCCGGAACATTATGTATTTATGCTGGGTTCGATCTGGTCCGGAGAACTGTCGGTGGCTAAGAAGATGATTATCACTGGTCTTTATACCACTTGTTTTTTCAGAAGAGCTTTTCAGCAGGGCAATCCCTTTCATGCCTGGCAGTTGCAAAGTCGTCATGTCGATCGGATGCCGGGCCTGGCCCTTCAAAATGGCTTTTTGCCGTTGGATAAGCAAAGGTTAACCGATTCATTGATGCACCACGAGGGAACCATCCGTCAAAATATCGAAAAGATCCTCTTTCACCACCAGGATCTACGGAATGACACTAGCATTTTGTACCAGCGAGCCCAGTGCTATGATCAGGCCCGGTCATCCCCGGGAATTGTCGGGGGCGTTTATTTAAAAAGGATCCGGAAGCTACGGGAAAAAGCGGTTGATGCCGGGATCAAACTCATGCTGATCCTTCAGTTGCCCCGTCAGCCCTTTGACTTGGTCTTTGGAGTATTTAACCAACTAGACCCTGATGCCAGGATCGATATGGCAAATCCGGTGCGATATCCGGAGTTTTACTATTTTGTCAATAATTATGATAAATACCACCTTAACACGCGCGGCGCCCGGATATTCACCAGCCGATTGTCATTTGAAGTTGCTACCCGCCGGATGTTAGCAGATCGCTGAGGGCATGCTATTTAACTCCCTTGATTTCGGGTTATTTTTTCCGCTGGTCGTCGGACTGTATTTTATTATGCCCGATCGCTGGCGCTGGTTGTTGCTACTGGTAGCCAGTTATATCTTTTATATGTGGTGGAACGCCAGCTATGCTTTATTGATCCTGATATCTACTACAATCGACTATGTTGCGGCGCTTCAAATGAACAAGGCCCTGACAAAAAAAGGAAAACGGAAATGGTTATTCCTGAGCCTGGGCGTTAATCTTGGCTTGCTGGCAATGTTTAAATATCTGAATTTCGCTACCAATGTTGTGAACGATCTCTTGCTGGGACTGGGTTTATCACATACCTTTCCCTACGCAGATCTGCTGCTACCTGTCGGGATCTCCTTTTATACTTTTCAAACGCTGGCTTATACCATCGATGTATACCACGAAAAGATCCGGCCCGAAAGGCATTTTGGAAAGTTTGCTTTGTATGTATCCTTTTTCCCACAGTTGGTCGCCGGTCCGATCGAAAGGGCCGGTCGCCTGTTACCGCAGATCCATCAAAAATTCGTATTCCGATATCAGCAGATTACCGATGGGTTGAAGCTGATGGCCTGGGGATTTTTTAAGAAGGTGGTCATTGCCGACCGGCTGGCTATTTATGTGGATATGGTTTATGGTGATCCTGGAGCGTATGAAGGTTGGCCCATTATATTGGCAGCGGTTTTTTTTACCTTCCAGGTCTATTGTGATTTTTCCGGTTATTCCGATATTGCCATTGGTGCCGCCCAGGTTTTTGGGATCAACCTGGTGGTCAATTTCCGCCGACCGTTCCATGCGGTTTCTATGCGTGAATTCTGGCGGCGCTGGCATATCTCCCTATCCACATGGTTTAAAGATTACGTTTATATCCCCTTAGGGGGTAACCGGGTGCATCGATGGAGATGGTATTATAATATAACCATCGTTTTCCTTGCCGTGGGCCTATGGCATGGGGCGAACTGGACATTTGTCGTTTTCGGGGCCGTGAATGCCTTATACCTGCTGGTTGGCGATGCTACCCTGAAGCTCAGGGCCCGGATATTCGGGCTTGAAAAATGGCCCCTCACCAACAAATGGATCAACGCATGTTGCACCTTTTGTTTATTTGCCTTTTCCCTGATCATATACCGGGCCAATAATATGAACGATGCAGCCCTATTAATAAAAAACATGGTAATGATCAAAAGTGAGCAGCTTTGGCTCCCTATTTTTATGAATAACCGGTATGAGCTGATGCTGGCTGCAGTTTTTGTTGTGATCCTGGAAATCGTTCATCTTTGGCAAAGACGCCAGCCGGTTCGCGATTGGATCCGGCAGCAGCCGGTTTTGCTTCGGTGGACCTGCTATTTGGCATTGGTGCTGGTCATCATTGGTTTTGGTGTGTATGAAGAAAGGCCATTTGTTTATTTTCAATTTTAAAAGCCGTCAAAAAACCTAAAAACATCCGTTCGGCAACAAAATATCAACCATTGATCTGGTGAAAAAGCTAGTCCTTAAAATAGCAATTTTTTGTTCCCTGATCCTGATGATCCTGGTGTTAGCGGGATTGAAAAATACCTTTTACTTGTCCAAACAAAACTGGATCGATTTAAAAGTAAGGTATTACAAAGATCATCACGAAAACTACAACACCCTCTTCGTCGGTTCGAGCCAGACCTGTAATCATATCGATCCGGAAGTTTTTGATTCGGTCGCGGGATATCCTGTCAAATCGTTTAACCTGGGTATCCATAGTTTCAGAGCTCAGCATATCTTTTACCTGACCGAGCATATTCTATCGCTCGACCCACCCGGGCTGGAATACCTGGTCGTAGAATTTAGCCCGGTTAAAAAACACCTCTTCCTGGGTTCCTTAAAAAAGCCTGCACCTGCCTATTGGTTCAATGCAAATGCTTTCGGGTTTACCTTCCGTTACCTGTGGGCATCACAAATGCCTGTGCATAAAAAGCTTTATTTTTCGACTGTTTATATCCTAAACTACCTAAAACGGTCTGCCTACAATCTGAATCCATGGAAGCAAGCCGGGCAATTACCGGTTACCCTAAGTGATTTTGATCATTGGGTAAACGAATCAGGTCACCAACCGCTTGACTACGATCGTTTTATCAGTGCTTTGGCTGCGGATACAGCAGGATTAGGCAGGCACTCCGGTCAATTTGCCGCAGTTGCCAGGCGTCATGAAAAACTACTTAATGATCCCCGGTCCATTCAGGAGCTAAAAGAGAAAATATCCCGGTTACTCCAACAGGATGCTCCTCCGGAAAAGGCAGATGCCATTTATCTGGCACAAGTCCGGGCATTGCAGGAATTGGCAGATGCTAAAAATGTCAAGCTGATCTTCCTGATGCAGAACCTGGATGAAGACCTGGCAGCCGTGATCCGGACCTACCGGCAATTGGATCACCCCCTGAAAATTGATCTGATCGATCCGGCTAAATATCCGGAATGGTATGACCTGGATTATAGTTTTGACGGCAATCATATGAACTCGAAAGGCGCACGGTTATATTCCGCGGCATTGGCCCGGTCATTCCTTGAATTGATCAATCCTTCACACCAACCAAAAGGATCCGATTAAGCGCATGAATCCCCATAAGCATAAGTTGATATCCTGGTGTGCCCGGCAGCCGTTTTTAACCAGTTTCTCCGTTGGGGTATTGTCCGTATTGATCGTGTTGGCTGGCCTGCAACCCTTCTACCTGACCAACGACGATCCTGCCATGGCATTCTATTCAGGAGGGATGGTGCTTGGCAGTCAGCCGGATGCCTCACTTTACCACTCCAATAATTTGGTCGGTATGGTCCTGGTTAACCTGTTTGAACTCAAACCCTACTGGCCCTGGTATGGGATCTTGAAATATTTCCTGATCTTATCAGCCCTGGTGTTTACAGGGTATGCGATCCTCAAAATGGCCTTTTCTGCCGGCAGGTTGGCGCTGTGGGTAGCCTGGTGCTTATTTTTCGGGTTTTGGTTCCTGACCCACCTGCAGTTTACCTATACGGCCTATCTGTTGATCCAGGCGGGGATCCTTTGGATGTACATGGGATTTTCCGGCGATCGAAAGCATTGGTTGGGATATTTGGGCATGGGTACGATCCTGGTATCCATAGGTTTGTTGATCAGGGTGCCTCCGGGCATCCAGTTATGGCTGCTTGCGTTGCCGGTATTTGCCCTTCACCTCTTCAACCGCTTTACCAATCCTTTGCTTTACCGCTTTTTGATCACGATGTCTGTGTGGGTGGTTTGCATCTTGGCGGGGTCAAATTTAAGGATTGGCCTGTTGGAACAGGATCCGGCTTGGAAAGGCTTTCATCAATACAATTCCCAACGCGCACAGATAGTGGAATATCACAACTTGCGTGATCAAAACCAGATCGAAGCAATAGGTTGGAGTAGCAATGACCTGGCGATGCTCCGGACATGGTTTTTTGCAGATTCGTCAAGGTATAGCCTGGCCAGGTTTAAACAGGTTACCAGCCATCTGCCCACCCTAAAATTTTCCTGGGGAAGCGCCGGCGCCGATTTCAAGCGGTTGATCGGGCAACCGGTGATCGCAGTCTCGGTGATTTGGCTGGCATTAGGGTTGATATTGTTTTGGCCGGATGTTCAAAGGCGCCGGAAATTTATCTTGTTGACCGGTTGTATGGTGGTTTTAGGCTTGTATCTCCTTCTTTTCAAAAAGATCAATGACAGGACCATCCTGCCGATGTTGGGATTTATCGGGGTTTGGGGCATTTTCGACACCTTCCGTATTGATATCAAAGCAGGTAGAAAGCGGTATTTCTTCATCATCGGATTGCTGCTGCTGGGGATCTGGTGGTCCTGGCTTTACCGGCAAGGTTCGGCGGCGATGGAACGTAACCGCGAATTCCGGTCATTTATCCGGGAATTGGACCCTTCACCCGGTCAGTTATATGTTAATTGGGCCGGATTATTGCCCTTGAATGCCTGCCTGCCCTTCGATCACCTGGAATATGTAAAGGCTTTGAAAATATTACCCCTGGGTGTAAAAACCAACAGCCCGCCCTATTTCGAACGTTTGCGGGAATTTGACATCGATGATATTTACCCGGCCTTAGCCCAAATGGATGACATTTTCCTGGTCAGTGATCCGGGAAAAAATCAGTTGTATGCCAGGTATATGATGGAGCATTATCAAATGGCGGTAACCTTTGAAGAGATCAACAGGGCCTTCGAATTCGGCCTGTACAGGGTTCATCAAAAAAACTGAGTGGGTGGGCCCGCTTTCATTTGTCCACTGGAATTTGTAATATAGAAGCATTATTGTCCGGTAAAAATAGAGTTCAAATATATCCAGAGGACGTTGATCATTTAAAATTCACTTAACCATATGAGGAATATCGAATGAGGAAAAGTGAATGGAGAATGAAGAAGTTTAATTTCAATTCTTCTTCATTCTTGCTTCACTATTCGAAATTCATCATTCCTTCTCGGATCAATTTGAAGTTTATTGGACACTAAAAATATAGAACCTTTATTTCCCTCGTATATACTGCTATACGAATGACTATGCTTATATTATGGGTACTATCCAGGCTAAACAAAAGATGACCATATGCAGGTAATTATTACCGGGGTGGCAGGATTCATCGGTTCGAACCTGGCCCGGCATCTGCTGGAAAAAGGACACAAGGTAACCGGGATCGATAATCTATCCTATGGCAGCCTGCGAAATATTCAATCACTGAATGCTCATACCGACTTTACCTTTCTCGAAGCCGACCTGCTCGACTTTAAAAGCCTTGATAAAGGGAAAGGGGAGATCCTGGTTCATTTGGCTTCCTTCAAGATCCCCAGGTATACCAATGCCTTGCAGACCTTAACCGATAACCGGTCTATGTTGGGCAATGTGGTCCGGAAATGTAACCGCGACAAGATCAAGCTGGTATTTGCATCCACCTCCGATGTATACGGTAAAAACAAGGCATATCCCTATCATGAAAATTCCGACCTGGTGCTCGGACCCACCACCGTTAAAAGGTGGGCCTATGCCTTATCTAAGATATATGGCGAGCAATATATCATTGCTAATCATGAACAGGAAGGGCTCAGCTTTACGATCATGCGTTTTTTCGGGTCATACGGACCTCATCAGCATTTGACCTGGTGGGGTGGGCCTCAATCGGTTTTTATTGGCAGGGCCTTGGAAAAAAGACCCCTGGAGATCCATGGCGATGGGCTGCAAACCCGGACATTTACCTATGTGGACGACACCGTTCAGGGGATCATGCTTTGCATGTTCGAAGCGCCAGCTCAAAATGAGATCTTCAATATAGCCAACGATCCGAAGGAGGAGATCAGCATCAAAGACCTGGGAACGCTTATCTGGCAGTTGATCCATGGACAAAATTCCAAACCAGCATTCGAATTCATTCCCTATAAAACTTTCGGGAACTATGAAGATGTCAGGCGGCGGGTCCCTGATATCGGTAAAATAATAGATAAACTGGGTTTTGATCCCCAAATTTCCCTGGAGGAGGGTTTGAGAAGAACGATAGCCTGGCAGAAAAGGATAATGGCTATAACCTGATATGCACTATTTCCTGATACCCTTATATAATGAAGTGCCTGACCTGCCCGATCTTGCCGCCTCCCTGACCGGGCTGGTTCATCCTGCAGATAAGTTTTTTGTTTTTTATGATGATGGTTCTACCGACGAAACGGCGGAACTGGTCAGCCGACTTTTCCAGGATACTCCATATATAATATTGGGCGACGGATCGAACCATGGGCCCGGCTATGCTTTTAATGCAGGTTTTGAATGGATCTTATCAAATTCCAAGGACCCTTCGGACAAGATCATCACCCTGGAAGGGGATAATACATCTGACCTGGGCATCTTACCCCAGATGCTGGCGATGGCAGATTATGGTTACCAACTGGTGCTGGCCTCACCCTATGCCCAAAGCGGAGGGTTTGAAAAAACTACCCTGTTGCGGAAGCTGGTCTCCTTTATTGCCAATATGATGTATCGCCTGGTATTCGATATTAAGGTACTGACCCTAAGCTCCTTTTACCGCGTTTACACGGTCGATTTGCTCCGGTCGGTTAAAGAGCGCTATGGTTCGATGATCACCGAGCCCGGTTTTATCTCGAAAGTCGAAATACTGATCAAAGCCTTACGCCTGCAAGCCAGCGTAATAGAAATTCCCATGGTGCTGGAATCCTCCAGAAGGAAAGGCCGATCCAAAATGAAAGTGATCACAACAACCCTGGCATATCTCAGGGTATTGCTGTTCAGGAGATTCTGATGCCCGGCTCCGGGAAGCTACATGATAATACTGCTGCCCGCATAATTTCCGTAAATTTGCCCATGCAACCTATCCCATCAGGCATGCATCTGATATATTCGACACCCGGTTTGCCGGAAGCATTCTTTCGGAACCCGGCCGGCAGTGTTGAGCTGTAATTAAATTTTCGGATGGAACTGCATCTTCGAGATAATATAAACCTGGCTTCAAAGCTGACGCCGCTGAAACTATGGAACGCCTTGCAGGTGCTGTCATCCTTTTATTGGTCCAAGTGGACCCGTAAACCCGTCCAATGGGGCTTGCCGTTGAGCATTTCCTACGAACCGACCACATCCTGCAACCTGCGTTGCCCGGAGTGTCCGAGCGGACTAAGATCCTTCACCAGGCCTACGGGCATGCTGGATACCGGTTTCTTCAACCAAACCATCGATGAGCTGGCCGGGCGTTTGTTGTATCTGATCTTTTATTTCCAGGGAGAGCCCTATTTGAATCCTAAGTTTTTGGACATGGTGCAATATGCCTCCCGGAAAGGCATATATACCGCCACTTCCACCAATGCCCATTACCTGGACGACGAAATGGCCCGAAAAACGGTTGAATCCGGCCTGGATAGATTGATCGTGTCTATCGATGGTACGACCCAGGAAACCTATCAATCTTACCGGATCGGTGGAAAGCTCGATAAAGTGATCGAAGGGACCAAAAATGTTATTCATTGGAAAAAGCAATTGAAAGCCAAAACTCCTCATGTGATCTTTCAATTCCTGGTGGTAAAGCCTAACCAACATCAGATCGAAGATGTCATGGCCCTGGGAAAAGAGGTTGGCGTCGACGAAGTCCGCCTAAAAACCGCCCAGGTTTATGAGTATGAGCAGGGCAATGATCTCATCCCGACGATCGAAAAATATGCCCGGTATAAGCAACAAAAAGACGGAACCTATACCATCAAGAATAGTTTATTGGATCACTGCTGGAAGCTGTGGCATGCCTGCGTGATCACCTGGGATGGCCTGGTCGTGCCCTGCTGCTTCGATAAAGATGCGACGCATCGCCTGGGAGACCTCAAAGAAAGAACCTTTAAAGAGATCTGGTTCAATGGCCAATACCATCAATTCAGGACCGCTATTCTAAAGTCCAGGAGCGAGATCGATATCTGCCGGAATTGCACCGAGGGCACCAAAGTCTGGGCTTAATACCACTCCTTGGGTTATCCCTCATATATTTTCCCGTCCATCGCAACAATGAATAACCACAGCATGCCATTCCGGAAAGGCCGTTTTTGTCCGAACGGGTAGATCCTGTCAATATCATTGAATAATCTTTTACAATAATTCGTTATTGTACAACAGATTATCTTTTTCCGAACGTCAACAAGTCTGTCAACTCGACGACATAGTTTTCCCTGAGCATATAAAAATAAAACAATTAATTTCGAAACATATTTAACTATAAAAAGGATTGAAGTTTCAAATAAATTAATTGTATTTGCTATTTCAGACAACCTTTTTCGCTTCCCCTGAACCATCCTCGCTTCAACCACTACAAGGGTTTTAAGAGTTTCTGAAGATATTTTGATGCATTGCCGCTGCTGCGGAATTGCATGGATCAAATGAACATTTATGTGTTTTTGTTTGATAACTAGTGATAAAAAAAAGGAGGAAATATGGTCTAGAGAGAGAGAATGTTAACACCACGATGAATGGCTATTGCCCGGCCATGAGTATAAATGGTCGGAAAGAATAAAAAATCTTAAGACTAAAAATTTTAAACTTATAACAAATGAAAATCCGAAAAAAACAAAAGATAAGCAGCCCGGCCTCTTGGTTCAGGCTGTTCTTATGTACAAGGATTCAACACAAGTTCAGGGTGGCTGTAGGATTATGCCTCTTCCTGTTGTTTTGCAACGAAAGCATTTTCGCCCAGCTTCCCATGTTGAATGGAATGGCTGTTGCCACTTGCCATTCGGCGCGTTCCGCCAACGGCTTTATCGTCGGCGTCCTCGATGTTCGCGATCCGGGAGGTAGTGGTGCCGTACCCGGTATCAATTGGATACCCCCGATGTTCCATGCCGGCGATTGGGTAAAAGATACCCTGGGTGAAGTATTCGGTATTGCACTGGATGCAGGTCCGGCCCCCAACATTTATGTTACGGCCACCAATATTTATTTCACCAAGTCCCTGGCACCGGGTGGTACCGGTGGTGAGGTATGGCAATTGGATGGAACCACAGGGGAATCCACCCTATTTGCTACTTTGCCAAATTCCGGTCAAACGCTCGGAAATATTGCCTACCAGGCGGATTGTGATCAATTCTTTGTAACCAATCACGAAGATGGTAAAATTTACCGCTTGAATTCCGCAGGTGCTATCGTCAATACCTTCGACCCCTTTGGAGCCGACCCCGGAACGCCCGGCTTTGCTCCCCTGGGCGAAAGATTGTGGGGGGTTCAGTATAATCCCGATGATGGCCGGCTTTACTTTGGCCGGTGGATCGAACATGAAACAGCAGTAGATGCGACCAACAATAATGAAGTTTGGTCAGTGGCTATTGTCGGTTGTGATTTTTCCGGTTCCGAAACATTGGAAGTTACCCTTCCAACCCGGACCAGCAACCGTACCAATCCGGTCGCCGATATCAGCTTTTCACCCGTAAGTGGTAAAATGATGCTTGCCGAAAGAGGTATGCGGGGTGATGATCAAACCAGCCCACATACAGCCAGGTTGCTGGAATACTCTTTTGTGGCCGGTAGCTGGGTGCCCAGTGGTCTGGATTTCTTTATCGGTCAGATCGGCGGGAATACCAACGCTACAGGTGGTGTTTCTTATACCTGCGACAGCTTATTATATGCTAACGGAGATGGGTTGATCTTCCCGAGCCCACCGGCATATGGGATGGGCTTATTACCGATTACGGGTAACCAAAGAACAAACCCTATCGCTGCCGATTATTTCTTTAACAATACCTATGTCGTCGATCTGGATGCCGATGTGCTTGGTCAGGACAAAACCGACCTGGGCGATGTGGAAGCCTTTAACACCTGTGTTGAGGTGTGTACACTGGTAATCACCTGCCCGCCGGATACATGTGTGGAATGGGGCGAACCTACGGATACCTCGGCCACCGGAACACCGACGATCAGCGATAATTGCAACTGCATGCCCACCGTTACTTTTACGGATATGGAAGTAGTTTTACCCTTGGACAGTTGTCCTAAGGTGAGAAAGATCAACCGGACCTGGATCGTTTCGGATACCTGTGGTCATAGCGATACTTGCGTTCAGATGATCTTTATTGCCGATACCACTGCCCCGATGATCATGTGTCCGTCCGATACAACGATCGATTGTACGGCCAGCACCGACCCATCCTCCACCGGAGAAGCTTCCGCCAAAGACAATTGCGCGACTTCTTTCACCTTTAAAGAGGTTTGGATCAATGAGTTCCATTATGACGATAGTGGTACGGATCAGGGCGAGTTTATCGAAGTGGCCGGAAATGCCGGCATCGACCTCTCCGGTTATCAGCTAGTCTTGTATAACGGTGCCAACGGTACGGTATATGATGTGGTAGCCCTGACCGGCATGATCGATGATGAAGGTAACAAGTATGGAGCCGTTGACTTCCAGTTTCCGACAAACGGTATTCAAAACGGAGATCCGGATGGTTTTGCATTGGTAGATCCTTCCGGTAATGTAGTGGAATTCCTGAGCTATGAAGGTACTTTTGTTGCCACGGCAGGTCCTGCGTTTGGTATGTTGTCAACCGATGTTGTTGTGGATGAACAACCTGCACCTGCAGCAGGAAATTCCCTGCAATTGACCGGTAATGGCAACCGCAGTACCGACTTCACATGGAGCGGACCGTCGACGGATTCTCCCGGCAGCCTGAATATCGGTCAAACCATCATCGCAGCCGGAAGGTTGGTGATTTGCTTTACCGATGTGATCACACCCGGTCCTTGCCCGCAGGAATTCACCATTACCCGGACATGGAAAGCTTCCGACGGTTGCTGCAACATGGATAGCTGTGTTCAGATAATTAATGTTGTAGACGACACGCCACCGGTCATTACCTGTCCGCCGGATACGACCGTACAATGTACGGACAGCACAGGCGTCGACAGTCTGGGCAGAGCAACTGCCCTGGACGATTGTGACAATGCCCTGGGTATTGTAGAAGCCTGGGTCAATGAATTCCATTATGACAATAGTGGTATCGATGCCGGAGAATTCCTGGAGATCGCCGGACCTGCCGGCCTGGATCTTGATCCTTACCAGGTAGTGTTGTACAATGGCTTGAATGGACGTGTCTACAATTCCGTGAACCTCACCGGGATCATCGACGATGAAGGAGAGGGTTACGGAGCTTTAAGCTTCTCCTTACCCACAAATGGATTGCAGAATGGTTCACCCGATGGATTTGCCTTGGTAAAAGCCGGATCTGTCATTGAATTCTTGAGCTATGAAGGCATGTTTATGGCCATCATGGGTCCCGCGTCCGGAATGATGTCAACCGATGTTGGCGTCGATGAAGATCCGGCCCCTGCAGCAGGAAATTCCCTGCAAAGGACCGGCAGCGGATTCAGCGCCGGCGACTTTACTTTCAGTGGTCCTTCTGCGGAATCTCCCGGTTCCCTGAATGCCGGACAAACCATAGAAGGTGCACCCGGACCGGACATTACCTATATGGATACCCGCATCGATGGTCCCTGCCCGCAGCAGTTCACGATCGAGCGGAAATGGATTGCCACAGACAGTTGCGGAAACATGAGCATGTGTGTCCAGACGATCAACGTGATCGATACGGTTCCACCGATGATCATGTGTCCGCCCGATACTACTGTTCAATGTACGGATAGCCTAGATATCGGTACCCTGGGAATGGCAACTGCGATGGATAACTGCGATCCGGATCCGGAAGTTACGCATACCGACAGTATCGTTCCCGGTCCATGCCCGCAGGAATTTACCATCCTGAGAAAATGGGTAGCCATGGATAGTTGTGGTAACATGGCCATGTGTATCCAAACGATCAATGTGATCGATACGGTTGCACCGATGATCATGTGTCCGCCCGACACCATGGTTAAATGTTTCGATGAAGTACCGGCTCCGGATGTTAATGATGTGATAACCATGGATAATTGTGATCCCGATCCGACCGTTAAGCACGAAGGCGATGTAAGTAATGGCGCCTCCGGTTGCTTCGGTGATCCGATCATCATTATGCGGACCTACAGTAGCACCGATTCTTGCGGAAACCGTAGTGAATGTAAACAAACCATTACGGTAGAGGCGGACTCTTTAGCACTTGATTTTGATATCATTTGCATCGCTTGTCCATCGACAACTTCCGAATCGCACTCCTCCGGATCTCATTCCGGATCGGGCTCCGGATCAGGTTCCGGCTCCAGTGGATCGGGTTCCTCCGCATCATCTGACGATACCACCGATGATGATCATGTTGGATGTAGCGATGGGTTTATCATCGACCTGACCGTATCGGGAGGCTGTGAGCCTTATACCTATTCCTGGTGTACCGGCGATACCATCGAAGATCTGAATAGCTGTAACTTCCCGCATGGTGATAGTGATAGTAATAGCGGCAGCGGAAGTAACAGCGGAAGTGATGATTCTTCCGATGATAATGGCTTCAACGTGTTCAAAGACGGTTGTGTGGTGGATTCCGTACATAGTACTACTTCCGAAAGCCACAGCAGTGGAAGCAACAGCGGATCCGGAAGTATGAGTGGCAGCGGTTCATCCGATGACAGCGATGATAGTGATGACGGAAAAGTGCTGGTATTCTTTGTGGAAGTAACGGATTCCAACGGATGTACGGTTACCGACACGGTCTTTGTCCAACTTAGTCATGGTAGTAGCGAATCGTCTGATGATCACAGCTCCGGCAGTGGTTCGTCCGATGATAAGCGGAGGATGGGAATGGATCCCGGTAAGCAGGAAGGCCTTGCTGTAAATGCTTATCCTAACCCATTCACCAATGTCACGCATATTTCCTTTGCCGTTGGTTATAGCACCAACGTTAAAGTGGAAGTATATACCCTTACCGGTACAAGAGTGGCAATGCTGTACGACCGCAAGGTGAATGCCGGCCATAAAGAACTCATTGAGCTCCCGGCAGGTGATCTTGCAGGAGGTATGTACCTCTACAAGGTTACCACCGACAGGGAAACCAGTATTAACAAGCTATCCCTGATGCGCTAATTTGACAGAAGTTGATCCTCAACTTGATTTCAGTTGAGAAGAGGATAACCGAAGAACACTGTCAATATAAAAAAAGAGGCTGTTCTGAATAGAGCAGCCTCTTTTTTATTGCCTGTACTCGATCAGGGAAATGTTTGTTAACCCCGAACCTAATAGGAGTCTTCCGGAAGGTATCCCATCCTTGAGGAATGGACACAAAAAAAGCCCTTTGGTGAAAACCAAAGGGCTTTAAATCTTTTAAGCTTTTTCAGCTTATTGCTTTTCCATTGTAGTTACAGTCTTCACGCCGTCATCGTCAGTGAATTCAGTAACGAATTTTTCTTTGGAGTGCTCAGTGATGGTGCTGGTGTTGGTGCAATCATCAGTACATTCGGTGCTAACACCGTCAGTAGTGGATTTTACAACAGTCATCACGAAAGTTTCACCTTTGTCTTTTACCTCGTAGTTGAACTCGGTAGTAGTGGTGAAAGTGGTACCAAAGAATTCAAATGTAGCAGTTTGTGTACCTACACAAGTCTCTTTTTTCTGCTTACACTTGGGGAAAGTAGTGGAAGTACCGGAGAAGAATTCAGCGTCTACAGCAGTACCGTCAACGGTCATGGCAGTAATCTTCCAAGTACCTTCCAATTGCTTAATGACTTTCTGATCTTTTGAACAGGCACTAATCAATAATGCCAGTACCAGTAATAAACTAAGGGTCTTGAATTGTTTCATCGTTTATGTTTTAGAATTATAAAAAATCAAAATTGAGGCAAAGATAACAATTTTCATACAAACCAAAGAAAATGACCATATTTTTTTTGGTTTGGAAAAAATTCGTTTTTCCACTAAAAACGATATTTAGCGACGGTCTGCTCACAAAGAAATAACTTATTGAGCTAATAGTTGATCACTTGTTCTTCTATTTCCACGGGCAATTCCCGGTATTCGTATTTTTGGGTGCGTAATTGAGGGGTATATCCCGCCTCCCGGATGGAATCCTGTATCCCATTAGCGGTAAAGCGGTGGGGGGCGCCGGCCGCCGATACCACATTCTCTTCGATCATGATCGATCCGAAATCGTTGGCGCCGGCATGCAGGCATATCTGGGCAACGGATTTACCCACCGTTAGCCATGAAGCCTGGATATTGATGATATTGGGCAGCATGATCCTGCTCATGGCGATCATCCGGATATATTCATCTCCACTGACTTCGTTTCGAATTCCCTTGACATTTTTAAGGATGGTCCCTTCATCCTGGTAGGGCCATGGAATAAATGCCAGGAATCCATTGGCATTTTCCGGTTTTTGGGCTTGCACATCCCTGATGCTGACTAAATGATCGAAACGTTCGCGAAGCGTTTCAATATGTCCGAACATCATCGTTGCCGAAGTGGTAAGGTCGAGCTGATGAGCTACTTTCATGATCTCCAGCCATTCCACACCCGTGCATTTGCCCTTGGCAATGAGCCTTCGCACCCTGTCACTCAGGATCTCGGCGCCTGCACCGGGGAAAGAGTCTAGCCCGGCTTCGATCAAGGCTTCCAGCACCTCCCGGTGTGTTTTTCCTTCGATCTTGCAAATATGGGCTACCTCCGGAGGTCCTAGCGCATGCAGCTTGACGTCAGGGTATATGGATTTAAGCTCCCGGAACAGGTCTGTATAGAAGCTTAGCCCCAATTCAGGATGATGGCCCCCCTGCAACAATAGCTGGTCGCCACCATATCGCATCATTTCTTCGATCTTTTCCCGATATACTTCGATCGACGTTACATAGGCATTCGGATGTCCCTCCTTCAGCGGAGGAACGAAAAAATTGCAAAACTTACAGTTGGCCACACATACATTGGTGGTATTCACATTTCGGTCGATGATCCAGGTAACCACCTTATCAGGCTTCTGCTGCATTCTCAGGGAATGTGCTACATCCATGAGCTCAGGAGTGGGCACATGCTCGAAAAGGAATTCGCCTTCTTCGGCCGAAAGGAATTCAAGATCCAGCGCCCGCCGGAGTAATCGATCTGACTTCATCGAGAGCATGATTGGAAAGCAAATTTAACCATTTTGCCGCTAATGCCGCCGCTTATTCAATACCGATTGATCGATCAGCAGACCAAATCCGACGGATAATAAGGCATGGATATCCGGTTGGAACACCGGTGAAGCATTCTGGAGAATATTCATCGACATCCCGGCGCTTGCCCGGAAGCTCATCATGCCCTTGCCCAGGGTAAAACTCAAAAAGGGTTCGAATTTAAGATACGACTCCTTAACCCGGGTTCCTTCCGATACCACCGCATTATCAGGGTCGAGCCGAATAAGACGGATATTAGTGATATCTGCTTTGGCTAATTGAAGGGATAAAATAATTTCATGCCACATCTGACCGTAAGGCCGTTCAAAACGGTAATAATTGGCCGTATCCTGGTAATTGCTGCCTAACAATATATTGTACAAAAGGAAATATTTGTGTACATCGGCTTTTTCCAGGTTGATATTATTGACCCTCGACAGGTCATCGATCTTTATGCCCGACCGGCCGAAGGCATAACCGCCATAGATCTCCGAATTTTCCCCCAGACTGTATACATCGATGGCGCCCACCCCGATACTGGCCATACGGAAGTAGCTGGTATCATTCACCAGGAGATAGCGACTGTCGAACCCTCCGATGATACCGATCTTGTTGGTCGGAGCAAAGGCCGCCTGGATACCTGCCAGCTCATAAGGACTTACCGTATTGTACAAACCCGCAGTGAGTTGTGTGTTCAGCACAAATTCTCCCTGGTCGGTCAACATGGGTGTATGGACGGGAGTGGTTTTGTATAGCGTGCACGACATCACCCATAAACAGCCCCAACAGCCTAAAACTATCTTGCCAAATCCCATGAAAATGGCTTATTTTGCATCCGTACTAAAATAACGTAATTTCCTTTGCCGTGATAGCCTTTGAAAGTTTCCGCCTGGATAACGGGTTAAAAGTTATTGTTCATGAAGATCCTTCTACCCCGATGGCCGTGCTAAACGTCCTGTACCAGGTAGGGGCAAGGGATGAAGCGCCCGATAAAACCGGCTTTGCTCATTTGTTCGAGCACCTGATGTTCGAAGGCTCCAGGCATATTCCACAATACGACGAACCCCTGCAGCAGGCCGGCGGAGAAAACAATGCCTTCACCAACAACGATTACACGAATTACTATAATGTCGTACCGGCCCAGAACCTGGAAACGGCCTTTTGGCTGGAATCCGACCGCATGCTCGACCTTGCCTTTTCCGAATCTTCGCTGGATATTCAAAAAAAGGTGGTCAGCGAAGAATTCAAAGAAAACTACCTCAACCAGCCCTATGGTGATATCTGGCACTATTTAAGAGAGCTATGTTATACCGTTCACCCTTACCGCTGGCCGACTATCGGGCTTAACCTGGACCATATTGAAAAAATTACCCTGGCGGATGTCAAAGCATTTTATACCTCCTATTACCATCCGGCCAATGCTATCCTTGCGGTGGCGGGAAAAGTAAGCGCTCCACAGGTCAGGGAATTGGCGGAGAAGTGGTTTGGCGATATTCCGACCGGGCCCGTGGTTAACCGTCAATTGCCCCGGGAACCCGAACAGCTAAAAGCGCGTTCCTTAACTGTGGAAAAAGAGGTTCCCGTCGATCTGATCATGAAAGCCTTTCACATGTCCGATCGATTGGATGATACTTATTATCATGCGGATATGCTATCGGATATATTGTCCGGAGGCAAGTCTTCCCGCCTCTACCAGGCGCTGGTAAAGGATGAAAAGCTGTTTTCAGAGGTCGATGCCTATATTTCCGGATCCCTGAATGAAGGATTATTCGTTATCGAAGGAAAGCTGGCGGAAGGAGTCTCCATGCAGCAGGCGGATGAGGCGATCCACAGGGAAGTAGACCAGCTAATGGAACGACAGGTAGGGGAACGGGAATTGGAAAAAGTCAAAAACAAGATCGAATCTTATTGGAGGTTCTCCCATTGCAATACATTGAGCAATACTATCCAACTGGCCTATTGGGAAATGCTTGGCGACGCTGATATGGTCAACCGCGAGATCGACCGTTATTTGCAGCTTGACAGCAGGGATCTGATGGAAACGGCCAACCATATGTTCCACAGCAGGAACCTGTCGACACTATATTATCATGCTAAAAACTGACCATCCTATGTCTGCCCTGAACAGGCTTGCCGGCCCGGAAATTAAACCCATCTCCTCCCTCGATCTTCCACAGCCTATGCGAAGCCAATTGGACAACGGGATCCCGGTTTTCGAGATCAATAGCGGTGCGCAGGAAGTTATACAACTGGATCTGATCTTTAACGCCGGACGGTGGTTCGAAAAGAACAAAGGCGTATCTACCGCCACTGCTAATCTTTTGAAAGAAGGTTCCGCTAAGCTAACAGCTCGGGAAATCGCCGAAAAGCTCGACTTTTTCGGTGCTTCCCTAAAACCTACCGGAGGATTTGACCGTTCATCCCTGACTTTATATTGCACTACCGGAAAATTGCCGGAGATCCTGCCTCTGCTCAAAGAAATATTGACCACACCCGAGTTCCCACAACCGGAGATCGACCTTTACCGGAAAAATAAGCTTCAAAAGCTGAAGCTGAACTTGGAAAAGAATGACTTCCTGGCCCAGAAATATTTTAGCGAATCCTTGTATGGAGAAGATCACCCATACGCATATCATACCGCCGAACCGGATCTGAAAGCCCTCACCCGCGAAGCTATTAGGGATCATTACCGGTCTAATTTCGGATTCGACAACTGCAGCATCATTTTATCCGGGCGTTACCAAAAGGGTGCGTTGGAATCGGTCAACAGCTATCTGGGCAGCTCCGATTGGCCGGCAAAACCTTCGAAACCTGCTGCCACACCGCTTGCACCAGTCAAACCGCCGGAGCGAAAAAAGATCGACAAAAAAGGATCCCTGCAGTCGGCATTGATGATCGGAACAAGGATCTGCCCCAAAGATCATCCCGATTATTTGCCTTTTTGGGTCCTCAATACCCTTCTCGGCGGTTACTTTGGGTCCAGGCTAATGTCTAACCTCCGGGAAGCCAGGGGATTCACCTATGGGGTCTATTCTTCGATAAGTGCCCATGTGAATGAAGCCTACTTTTCAATTGCCACGGAAGTGGGAACGGCGGTAACAAAGGCTGCCATCGATGAAATATATTACGAACTGGAACGTTTAGAGAAGGAAAAGCCAGACAAGGGGGAGTTAGACCTGGTGAAGAAATATATGTCCGGTCAGTTGTTAACAAAGATCGATGGCCCCTTTAACCAGGCCCAAACCCTTAAAGGGTTGCTGTTGCACGATTTGGATATGAACCATGTGGCAACCATGCTCGAGTGCATCCAAACGGTAAGTCGGGATCAATTGCAGGCCCTGGCCGCCAAATATCTTGACCCCTCCAAAATGACCGAGATCGTGGTAGGATAAGGCAGCATGCAGGAAAACACGTCATTTTCAGTAAATTTGTAATTGTGAGGGCCCATGCCAAATACATCCTTACGGTATTATGCATGTCTCTTATCGGATATGCTTTTGCCCAAACAATACCCGCACCGGATCTGAATTGTGTTACTAAAAACGGCCAGATCGATTCTCTGACCTGGGAATTACCGGTAGTCACCTGTGGGGGAAGCTTCATCGCCTATTATATCTTATCCAGCACCAGCCCTACGGGCCCATTTACCACCATTGCTACCATCCCCACACAATCTACCACATCCTATACCAGCCCTAATGGGGGTAATACCATCTATTATTATATGTTGTCGGACTTCGACTGCCCGGGATTTACGGCCGTTCCTTCGGATACCCTGGACAATATCAACCCTACTGCCCCTGAAATAGAATATATCACCGTGGTCGGGAATGGAATCAAGATAAAGTGGGCGGATGGCGTGGATCCCGAAACATTCGGTTATGTCGTTTTTCATTTTCCGGATGGCAATACGTCTATCGATCCCTTCAACATTGCCGATGTCTTCGATACGGTTTATATCGATAGTGCCGTGGTTCCGAATAACAACCCACAGGCTTACACCCTCTCTTCCATGGATAGTTGTGGCAACCGGGGCGCCCGGAACCCCAATATTCATCAAACCATGTACCTGACCGTGGCTGATTCTATCTGCAACCAGACTGCGCACCTGGATTGGACACCCTATATCGGCTGGGATCAGATCCGCAATTACTTTATCTATAAGAATGATACCCTGATCGATTCGACCGCCGTGCCGAATTTTATCTATAATATTCAAGGCTATGATTCCCTGCTGGCCTTCAAGATCCGGGCGACAGACGGCAGCGGACGGTTTCATTCTTATTCCAACATAGTTACCCGGACCATCGAGCCGCTGCAACCTGTTCAATCCCTGGAATTACTGAATGTTACGGTTAACAATGAGTTTGTCAGTATCGAATGGTTACCCGACCTCGATGCGGATATTGCTGCCTTTAAAATTCTCCGGGGATCTTTTTCTACGGATCCGGATGATACCATCGAAACCTTGTTTTTTTCCAGTTTTGTGAACAATGTTTTTCAGTTTACCGACAGTAAGAACCTTACCCCGGCCGATAGGAACTACTACTACCGGGTAGTTAGCGTCGATAGTTGTGGTAATATCTTTCCCTCGAATGTGGGCAACACGATCCTGCTGCAGGGCGCCCCGCTCCGGGAATTGAATAACCTTGAAGTAGAATTGAACTGGAACGAACCAGAATTGGGCATCGGAGAACTGGTAACGTCCTATGTGCTGTTCAGGGAAGTCAATAATATACCGGTGGTGGTGGATACTTTCGACGCCCTGACCCTGAGTTATATTGACGATATCTCAGCTATCCGTGCGGATGATGGCCAAATTACCTATTTTATCAAAGCCACCTATGAGCTGGAAGGCTTTCCATATATCAGCCTTTCGAATCCTTTGGGGATAAAACCTTTCCACAAACCCATATTCCCCAATGCTTTCAGCCCGAACAATGATGGCAGGAACGATGTTTTCAATCCGGTGATGCGATTTGTCAGTGAGGAAGATTATATGCTCCGGATCTTCGTCCGATGGGGCCAGAAGGTTTTCGAATCCAGCTCTCCGCAAACCGGTTGGGTCGGAACATTCCTCAATGCCGGCAAAGAATTGCCGCAGGCCTTCTATATCTATCGGCTCCAATACAAAAGCCTGAACGGTGAATTGATCACCCACCATCAGGGGAATGTTATGCTGGTTAGGTAATATCGGGTCAATTTATCATTAATTCTTGCCCACGCTTCGGTTTTCAATGCCAAATATTTGCTAATTTTGCAGGATATTTTTTCTGCATGCAGTTGGACACAAACAAATTATACGGAGAAGGGCTTACCTTCGATGATGTCCTGCTGATCCCTGCCTATTCTTCTGTTTTACCTCGTGAAGTAGATATTCGTTCCCGGCTCACCAGGAACATCCGGATCAATGTGCCCATCGTATCGGCGGCCATGGATACCGTTACCGGATCTGCTTTGGCTATAGCCATTGCGCGGGAAGGCGGCATCGGCATCTTACATAAGAATATGCCGGTTGAATTGCAGGCGCGGGAAGTCAGGAAAGTGAAACGTTCCGAAAGCGGCCTGATCAAAGACCCGATCACACTTCCCGAAACCGCCGTGATCGGTGAAGCCCTGCAGATCATGAAAGAAAACAAGATCGGGGGTATTCCGGTTATCAACACCGATAATATCCTGGTCGGCATGCTGACCAACCGTGATCTGCGGTTTGAAGATGATCTGTCCAGGAAGATAGGAGAGGTGATGACCAAAGAAAACCTGGTCACCGCACCGGATGGAACGGATCTCAAACAAGCCGAAAAGATCCTGCATAAGTACCGGATCGAGAAGCTGCCGGTAGTAAAATCCAATAATGAATTGATCGGCTTGATCACCTTCAAAGACATCCAGAAGCTGAAAAGCCATCCGAATGCCTGTAAAGACAGCTTTGGCCGCCTGATCGCCGGCGCTGCCGTTGGTGTTACCAATGATATGGAAAAGCGGGTAACTGCTTTGGTGGCGGAAAGTGTTGACGTTATTTGTATAGATACGGCGCATGGACATTCCAAAGGGGTCATAGAGGCCGTCAAAGCGGTTAAAAAGGCCTTCCCCGATCTCGATATCATTGCCGGCAATGTGGCTACCGGGGATGGCGCTAAAGCCCTTGTCGATGCCGGAGCCGATGGCGTTAAAGTGGGCGTAGGGCCGGGGTCGATCTGCACCACCAGGGTCGTGGCAGGCGCTGGTGTGCCCCAGTTAACGGCTGTGAACGAAACTTACCGGATGATCGAAGGCAGCGGCGTACCGATCATCAGTGATGGCGGCGTAAGATATACCGGCGACCTGGTCAAAGCTATTGCCGCCGGGGCTGATTCCATTATGGCCGGATCCCTCTTTGCCGGTGTGGAAGAATCGCCCGGGGAAACCATCATTTACGAAGGCCGGAAATTTAAATTATACCGGGGCATGGGATCTATCGATGCCATGCAGGACGGATCCAAAGACCGCTACTTCCAGGATGTGGAAGATGATATCAAAAAGCTGGTGCCCGAAGGTATTGTCGGCAGGGTGCCCTATAAAGGATCCCTGGCAGAAGTAATGGTTCAGTATATTGGCGGATTAAGGGCCGGCATGGGGTATTGCGGCGCATCCACGATTGATGAGCTGCAGGGCGCCAAATTTGTGAAGATCACCCAGGCCGGGAAAGTCGAAAGCCACCCCCATGATGTAACGATTACCCGGGAAGCGCCGAACTACAGCCGTTGAACGGCTAATTTTTTCAATCCCCCTTCTTTAGATAAATAGCGATATTCCGTACTTTTGTGGACGATGTCTGCAACCAAACATAAGGTTTTTGACCAGGCCAGGTCTATCCTGGATAAAATTGAATCCTTTGCCGCCCAAAAACAGGAGGAAGTCGAACAATTCCGGATCAAGTATATCGGCAGCAAAGGCTTGATCAAGGAGCTGTTTGCGGAGATAAAACATATTCCCCCGGAACAAAAAAAAGACTTTGGGCAATTGGTCAACCGGGTCAAAAAGGCCGCAGAGGAGAAGTATGAAGCGCTAAAGTCGAACTTATCGGAAGAAAATACCGGATCACAGGCCGAAGGTATCGATCTCACGCTTCCGGCCGATCCCATTCCTTTAGGCTCCAGGCACCCGATCGCGATTATCCGTTCTCAGATCATCGATATATTCGGCCGGATCGGATTTATCATTTCCGAGGGTCCCGAAGTGGTCGACGATTGGCACAATTTCAGCGCCCTCAATATGCCGGAAAACCATCCGGCAAGAGATATGCAGGATACCTATTTTGTGCGCAAGGATCCGGATTTTGTTTTGCGTACACATACGTCATCGGTCCAGGTCGAGGTCATGCAACGTCAGCAGCCGCCGATCCGGACGATATCCCCGGGCAGGGTTTACCGGAATGAAACGATTTCCGCCCGCGCCCATTGCCAGTTCCACCAGGTAGAGGGGCTGTATGTAGATGAATCGGTTTCTTTTGCCGACCTCAAACAAACCCTGTATTATTTCGTCCAGGAAATGTTCGGAACCGAAACGCAGATCCAGTTCCGTCCATCCTATTTCCCCTTTACGGAACCTTCCGCGGAAATGGATATTTCCTGCCTGATCTGTAAGGGCGATGGTTGCCCTGTCTGTAAAAATACCGGTTGGGTGGAGATCCTGGGCTGTGGTATGGTCGATCCGGCAGTACTTGAAAACTGTAAGATCGACCCGGAGAAATATATGGGATTTGCCTTCGGTATGGGTATCGAACGGATTGCCATGCTTAAATACCGGATCAACGATATCCGTTTATTTTTTGAGAACGACATTCAATTCCTGGACCAATTCCGGCATGCTTTATAGGCGCCGGAAAGGCTTTAACGAGCTCACAAAGCTGCGATCATGGAAAATATCAGTCAGCATATAGAAGCCCTGGTTTTTACAGCCGATCAGCCGGTATCGGAAGAGGAGATCGGGGAAGCCCTGCACCAGGTTTATGGTTTTGACATCTCTGCCGATGAAATTAGCGGCTATATGGAGGAGATCCGGCAGCGCTATCAGCCCGGTCAATTTGCTATCGAGCTATTGGAAAAAGGGGGTGGATGGCAATTCCTGACCAAAGAAACCTATAATCCTACTGTAGCCGGATTCTACCAACATAAGAATAAGAAAAAACTCAGCAATGCAGCCATTGAAACCCTGGCGATCATTGCATACAAACAGCCGGTGACCAAATCGGAGGTGGAACAGATCAGGGGTGTGAACTGCGATTATTCCATCCAAAAACTACTGGATAAGGAACTGATCGTTATCACCGGCCGCAACGAATCACCGGGGAAACCCCTCCTTTACGGAACCAGCCAGCTATTCATGGACTATTTCGGCATCAATTCCCTGGATGAACTCCCCAAACTCAAAGAACTATATCCCCAGGACAACCAGATCGGTATCCCACAGGAAGAGCCCGAATCATGAAGCCCCCCAAGCATCGCGCTTCCACTCCCGACGAGGGTACGCCAGGCGTCCGGCTCAACAAGTATATTGCCAATGCCGGCATCTGTTCCCGGAGAAAGGCCGATGAGCTGATTGCCAAAGGCCTGGTTACGGTTTCCGGGAAAGTGGTTCGGGAAATGGGCTACCGGGTGATGCCGGGAGAACCCGTATACTACCAGGGAAAAGAGGTGGTAAGCGGCAAAAAGGTGTATATCCTGTTGAACAAGCCGAAAGATACCATAACCACTACCAGCGATCCCCAGGGCCGTAAAACAGTGATAGACCTTGTGAAAAAGGCCGGCTCCGAAAGGATCTATCCGGTCGGAAGGCTGGACAGGAATACCACCGGTTTGTTATTGCTGACCAACGACGGGGAGCTGTCACAGGATCTGGCGCATCCGAGTAAAAAGGTTAAAAAGATCTACCATGTTCACCTGGATAAACCATTGACCAAAAAAGATTTTGAAAAGATCCAAAAGGGGATATCGCTGGAAGAAGGGACTGTAAAAGTCGATGACCTCGCCTATCCTGACCCCTCGGAAAAGAGCAACATCGGCATAGAGATCCATATCGGATGGAATCGTGTGATCCGGAGGATATTCGAATCCCTGGGCTACCGGATAAAACGCTTGGATCGGGTGATATACGCAGGATTGACGAAAAAAGACCTACCCCGCGGAAAATGGCGGTTCCTGACGAAAAAAGAGGTTATCTGGTTAAAGTCATTTACCTAAGAAAATGGTGAAGCCCAGTGAAGCGCTGGCATAATTGTTCACCGTAAATTCTCCGAAGAATCCCAGGCACTTCGAATACTGATACTTCAATCCGACCGCGGCGCCCAGGCGTAGGGTCTCTTGCTCCAGATCGGTAGTAAAGGCATCATTATTCGACATCACCAGGTTATAGCCGACAAAACCGCCGACATAAAAGCCGTATTGTTGCGGGATCTTGACTTTCAGGCCTTTATTGAAGATGTCATTAAGGAAGTATTTGGCCTCGGCCGCAACCAACCAATGCGTATAAGCCACTTCTTGTATTTCTTCATTCCATTCGGTAAAATAATCGATAGGGGTGGAATCCTGCAGGAAATGCTTGTATTGAAAATGTCCGATCTTCAATCCGACCGCGATATTTTTCTTGATCAGCATTTCCGGGTTCAGGTACAGCGGTACGGTAGTCGTACGCTGGGGGGTAAACAGGTATACCCCGGTATTGATCATCAGTGACTTCTCTTTCTGGAAATAAGGGGTGGTCATCTTCTTGCCTTTACGTTGCGCATGAGCCTGTGTACCGGCTACTATAACCAAAACGGCTAAAAGGCATAAGGATTTCATTACAAATTTCATATCATACAGTTTGCGGGGCGAAAAATAAATATATTTTGGCATTTGTGCAAATAATTCCGGCTTTTTATTGCCCGGACTTAATCTCTGATTTTTGGATCACAACACTGTACATCGGGGTGTTTTCAATCCCTAAAGGACTTTATTTTCTCCCGATCATTGTTTGTTAACCAGGTTATGGACAGGCTTCGTGGTATCGGTGTCATTGGCAGCCGTTGTTCCGTTTTGAATGGCCTTATAGATCACATCCTGTATCCTGGTCCTGATATTTTGTTTCACCAGCTTGTAATTACTCATATCCGGATGGACCCTGTTGGAAAGGAAAATATAGACCAGCTCATGTTCAGGATCGGCCCAGGCGCAGGTGCCGGTAAATCCCGTATGACCGAATGTTTTGGGAGAGGCCAGGTCTGATGCAGGATTGCCCTTGTTGGGATCGGGCTCGGGTTTATCGAATCCCAATCCCCTGCGGTTATCTTTGGTCTGGTAGCTGGTAAATTTTTCGATCGTCGAAGCGTTGATAAATCGTTCTCCGCCATATTCCCCCTTATTCAACAGCATTTGCATCACAATAGCCAGGTCATTGGTGTTGGAAAACAATCCTGCATGCCCGGCAACGCCGCCCTTCATGGCCGCTCCCGGATCATGCACATCGCCGTGGATCAATTGCCTGCGGAAAACCTGGTCATCTTCCGTCGGGACGATCCTTGATAAAGGAAACTTTTTCCGGGGCAGGTAACCCAGGGTGGTTAGGCCCAGCGGTCCGTAAAAATGCTCCTGCACATATTCATCCAGGGGTTCCTGGTTGATATTCTCCGCGATGGCCTGGAAGATATAAAAGCCGAGATCGCTGTATTTATATTCCTTTTTCTTCCGCAACCTCGAATCCACGATCTTTTTCCAGATGGTATCGTTGTAACCGTTACGGATATATAAATTCTCGGCAACCCTGGTCGAAAAAAGAGGATCAGGTTTATAGCAGTAATTGCTATCGCAATACCCGTCTTTGTTTAAGGTATACATATAAAAGGGGATCCAGTCCCTGAGTTGGGATTGGTGCATAAGAATATCCTTGACAAGCAGATTCCCTTTATTCGACTGGTCAAGGTCCGGGATATAATTCGACAGGCGCTTATCGATCCTGAATTGGTTGAGATCATACAAATGCATCAGGCTTAGCATGGTACCTGCGATCTTGGTAATGGAAGCCAGATCATAAATGTCGGTATTGCTGACCGGGGTAACCTTGTTGTAAGTATGATGGCCGAATGATTTCTGATAGATGATCGTATTGTTCTTAGCCACCAGGATCTGACAACCGGGGGTGGCGCCGTCGTTGATCGCTTCACGGGCAATAGAGTCGATCTCCCGGAGATCTGCCGAACTGATCCCTTTTTCCTCCGGCAGTCCATAGCCCAGCCTGCAGGGCGCCGGCGTCTGAATACCCAAGCCGAATTTGAACCGTTCGGATGCGGTTACCGGCAGCTTCCCGAAAGCGGAGATCCCACCGAATATCAACTGCGCCGCCCGCTGCTGGGTGATGGCATTATCCTGGTAAGCCACTTGTATCCAGTCGAGCCGGTCAAAATATTTCAGACTGTAAGGACTTCCGAAGAGGGTCAGTACAACATCCGTTTTATGCCTCAAATGTTGGATGAACTCCTTCGTCCGGGTGGTTATCCCGTAATTTCTCGAAGCATAGCGGCTCATCCGGTGCAAACTGATGAACACAGCTTCATACTGATCCAATTCTTCCAAAAGCCGGTTGAAATCTCCTTGTTTGGCATCTTTGGAGATATGGAAGTGCTTCACCGGGGCATACAGGTCGAGGGTTTGCTGGAATTCGGTTTTTTGATTGGCCCCGATGCTTACAGAAGCCATGGAGATGGTGTCGATGAAACGGATAGGGATCAGGTCGTTTTTGTTGGCCACCAGGGTCAGCGCCGCTTGTGTTAACCGGGCATTGAGCATTTCTCCTTGCGGGGTATTGAGATCCGCATAAAGGTTCTCCGTTTCGATAGGCTTAAAATGATCCAAACCCGCCCAATATTTGGCTTTCAGGATCTTTTTCACCTTCCAATCGAGTACCTCCAGGGGAATTTCTTTGCGCATGATAGCGCCTTTGATCGCTTTAATGGCTTTTGGTACCTGTTCCGGAAACAGTAATACGTCATTACCGGCCATTAAGGCCTTTAGGTCGAGATCCCCGGGCACATAGTACTGGCTCACCCCTTTCATGTTCAAAGCATCGGTAAAGATCAGGCCGGAAAATCCGAGCTCGCTGCGGAGCAGGTCATACACTGCTGCCTTGGAAACCGAAGAGGCCTGGTTGGGCGTGCTGTCAAGGGCCGGGATAAACAGGTGCGCCGACATAACCCCGCCGATCCCGCCATCGATCATTTTCCGGAAAGGATATAATTCCAGGGAGTCGAGCCGCTGACGGCTATGGGGGATAACCGGGAGTGTTTTGTGAGAATCTTTATCGGTATCGCCATGCCCCGGGAAATGTTTGGCACAGGCCATCACCCGGTTGTCCTGCATGCCTTTCATATAATAATATCCCTTGATGGTAACGTTAAACTTATTCTCTCCAAAGGAGCGGTCGTTGATCACCGGATTATTAGGATTGTTATTGATATCGACTACCGGCGCCAGGTTCACATGTACCCCCAAACGCCTGCATTGACGGGCGATCTCCTTACCCATTTCATAGATGAGGGCATTATCCCTGATCGCGCCGAGGGTAAGCTGTCGCGGGAAGCTCATCGTACTGTCCAGCCGCATCCCGAGGCCCCATTCCGCATCCTGGGCGATCAACAGGGGAACCCTGGCTTTGCTTTGATAATAATTCGTGAGCCGCGCCTGCCGTACCGGCCCGCCCTGGAAAAAGATCAATCCTCCGATATGGTGATCCCTGATCAGCGCCTCGATCGATCTTTTGTGAGCGCTGCCTTTGTTGGAGTAGGCGGCGACCATAAATAACTGACCGATCTTTTGTTCTAATGAAAGGGAGGCAAATACGGAGTCGATCCATGTTGACTGTGCCTCCAGGAATGGAGGGCCGGAAAGGCTGCTTTTCTTTTCCTCATTTTGCGAGGGAAGCATGGTAACCGCCGGAAAAAACAATAAAAAAACCAGTAATAATGACCGCATTACTTATTTAAACGTGAATAGTCGTTTTAAAATTTCTTTATTTGTTCGATTTTTTTTGGCAAATGTTGCGGGGCTGCCCCTGCCATTGAAGCACATAAAATTAAAAGGATTTACGCATTATATAGGATTGCCGGTTATAAATATTTCCACAGCAATGTTGTGTATTACCCTAATGTGTCCTGAATAGAAACGGCTGATCGCTTTAATCGTAATAAATCCGTAAATTTGTATGTCTATGCTCACGCCCCGTTTACCTTCATTTTTTAAGACTCCGGTACAAAAACAGTTTGAATACCGGCCCCGGTATTACGATCCGGTACAGGATGACCTGGAAGAACGGATCCGGGCGATCGAAAAAGAAATGAAACCTGGCCAAACTACTGCGGACGTCAGACCGCGAATGGCCATGAAATTCAAGCGTGCCAAACGGTTTGCCGAATCGGCCAAACAAAGGCGGCAATCGAACCTGCGGGTTATCATGATCATTGTATTCCTTGGAATATTGGTTTGGTGGATCCTGTAAAACCGGCAGCAAAGCCGCGGAATGCTGATGTCTGAAATTATCCAACTCTTACCCGACCACATTGCCAACCAGATAGCTGCGGGAGAGGTTATCCAACGGCCCGCCTCTGCGGTAAAAGAATTGATGGAAAATGCCATCGATGCCGGCGGCCAGCAAATTCAGTTGATCATCAAAGACGCCGGAAAAACCCTGATCCAGGTGGTCGACGACGGTTGTGGGATGTCTGAGGTCGATGCCAGGATGTCATTCGAAAGGCATGCGACCTCGAAGATCAAAGCCATCGAAGATCTCTTTGCGATCAGAACCATGGGTTTCAGGGGTGAAGCCCTGGCGTCTATTGCCGCCATTGCCCATGTGGAGCTGAAAACGAGAAAAACCGAGGATAGCCTGGGTACGGTTGTATCGATAGAGGGTTCCGAGGTGAAAAAGCAGGAACCTTGCCAATGTACGGCCGGCACTTCGGTAGCGGTAAAGCACCTCTTCTTCAACGTACCGGCCAGGCGGAATTTCCTGAAATCCAATACGGTCGAAACCCGGCATATCATCGATGAATTCCACCGGATCGTACTGGCTCATCCCAACCATAGCTTTACCATGCACCACAACAGTTCCGAAGTTTTCCACCTGAGGCCGGGTAACCTCCGGCAACGGATCGTCGGGGTGTTCGGGAAAAACTATAATCAGCGATTAGTGCCGGTGGAAGAAGCTTCCGATAGTCTCAGGATCCACGGATTCGTGGGAAAACCGGAAGCCGCCAAAAAGACCAGGGGGGAGCAGTTCTTTTTTGTGAACAACCGCTATATCCGTAATCCCTACTTGAATCATGCCGTTATCAGCGCTTTCGATGAAATGCTGCCCGAGCGGTCGTTTCCCTTGTATGTTTTGTTCATCGATATCGATCCCGACCGGGTCGACATCAACGTGCATCCTACCAAGCAGGAAATTAAGTTTGATGATGAGCGCCTGGTCTATACCTTTATTCATGCCTCCGTTAAGCATTCCCTGGCATCTTACAGCGTTACCCCAACGCTCGATTTCGACCAGGAACAAAGCTTTAACCGGCTGGAAGCCTTCAAAACAACCACTCCCGGAAAGGATCCCCAAGCCCCTGCCGTAAGCCCGCCAATTAAACCCGAATGGAGCGCCAGGGATAGCGCCAACCTTAAAAACTGGCGGGATCTGTACGACATCGATGAGGGCGGTAACCGGAAGATCACCATCCCCAGTGCGATGAATATGCCCTCGGATACCGAGGAGGAGGAACAGTTGGAAGGTGAACGCTTATACGATGATACCGAAAAGATCCCATTTCAACTGCATAAGCGTTACATCCTGAGCCAGATCCGGTCCGGATTTATCATTATCGATCAGCAGGCGGCTCATGAACGGATCCTGTACGAAAAGTATAAAGACAATCTTGAAAAGAACAAGTCACTAAGCCAGCAGCAGCTTTTTCCCCAGAATCTTGAATTGAATGCCGCCGATGCGGCACTGATGAACGACCTCTTGCCCGAGATCAATGCCCTGGGATTCGATATCCGGGAATTCGGCCGGCAATCCTTTGTCGTACAGGGTATACCGGTAGA
>JANQFB010000426.1 GCA_028278085.1 Chitinophagales bacterium | reverse complement strand
GCACAGGCGCTCATTGTATATGGCGATACGATCACCTCATCTCCAAAACCCAGCTCCAGCGCCCCGATAGCAGCATAAAGGCCGGAGGTAGCGCTGTTCATAGATACGGCATATTTGGCGCCATAATAACCGGCCCATAATTCTTCAAGTTCCTGCACCTTTGGCCCTCCACTGAAGCTGAAGGGCCGATCCGGCGTAAAAGAACCTTCGAACAAGGACAAATAACCGCTGTCCATCACTGCTTCCACGGCCTTTTTTTCGGCTTCACCCGTGGTGATATTATCCTGCCAGGGTGCCGTTCGAACAGGACTTCCTCCGTTGATGGCGAGTTTAGGATCAGTTAAATTCATGAGCCTGCATATTTTATCCCATCCCACAGGGTTTTCATGGTATCTCCAATAGTATTCAGCGTATAGGGTTCAATGACCTTTCCACCATTCTTTAACCAGGTTGCCAGCACGTCGACAGCGACTTGCATCCTGGAAAGGCTACCGCTGTTAATGGGAAGATCTTTCAGGGCCAATACATTCTCATCCATGGCGTTGATATATTTTTCTTCAAAAATAATGCGATCGCCGAAATCTTCGATCCGTAACCTGGCGTATTCAAACTTCAGATCGAACTCAAACAACTGGTAATATGCTTCCTCAAACCCCCGAAGATATATGGTCGCAAGATCTTTGGTTAGTAAAAGGCTAAGGTCCAGGGTGGGATCGTACGGATAGGGGCTGGTCTGACGGCCATTAAGTTTACTTATATTCAAAGCCTGGTTAAACAGGTAGCCCAGGGTATCCACGACATGAACCCCGTTGTGCTGCCAGCCGCTGTAATAAAATACATCTCCCCTCACCAGCTTTCCCCAGGTTTTTTTTCCGATAAATTCACGGATCTGCTGATGAGCAGCATCAAATCGGCGCCCATGATTGACAACAATGGGGATAGCCTTATCTTTAGATAGATCCAGGAGTTCTTTTAATTCCCGCGGGTTTCTGCAAGCCGGCTTTTCCAGGAAAATGATCTTGGGTCGAATATCCCCGGTCAGCACTTTTTTGGTTACGGAAAAATGGGTATCATCCGGTGTACAAACAGAAACGATATCCGGCTGACAGGACTGTATGATTTGAGCGGGCCGATCTCCGTAAATACCACCATACTTTTCCGATAATTCCCGCGCCTTATCGATTCGGATATCTGCCATGCCGGCCAATTCGATGTCGGGATGAAGCTGGTATGCCCTGGCATGGCTATATACCTGTTCCTCCGCTCCGGTATCATATTGTCCGGCAATCTTCCCGCAACCTATGATCACCGCTTTAAACATCATCTTCCCGAAAGGCTTTCCAACGCCTGTTTTCGGTATTGTTGATCGACACTAATTCCGGATGCCGGTGCAAGTGATCGAGGATCTGCGCCAGTGAAAAGTGTGGCTGCCCCTGCGAGTCGAAATGAGTGATGATACGGGTCATGAGATCGAAATCCTTCTCCGTATCCACTTCCAGGTATATATCCGGATAATGATACCGCTCCGGGGCAGGCAGGTTCTTTAGCCGGTACAGGTCCGGATGTTGGGTGATATGGATACTGACATGTTCCCGCAAAGGATCCGCTTTGGCCACCGAACGATTGGCTTCGATGAGGCAGCGTCCCCAATAAACCAATACTTCCTGGCCCGGAGGATAAGTGGTTTGCTGGTGGTTGGATACAAAATCAAACTGATCCCGGTGTTTTAGAAAATACCCGATCGTTTCATCTACGATATGCGGATCGGTCAGGGGCGAATCCCCGAAAAATTCCGCATGGACATCGATCCGGTAGGTATCGATCATGGAGGCGATACGGTCGAGCACATCTTCCTCGCTGCCGCGAAAATATTTGATGTCATGCGTTTCGCAAAAACGAACGATGGGTTCATCACGGCTATCTTCGGTCGTAGCAACGATGATATCATCCAACAATCTCGACCTTCTCAATCGCTCGATATGCCATAACAGCATAGGCTTTCCCAGTATGGGCTTCAATACCTTACCCGGCAATCGCGTCGAGCTCATTCTCGCCTGTATGGAACCGATAATCTTCATGTCAGTTGTTGCCGGATAAAGTCGATCACCCGCCCGGCGGATCCGTCGAATTTACCTTGCAAGTTATCATTTTTAATGATTCTTTTGCCGTTAAATACATCCTGCAGCGCTTCCCTGGTCTGCAGTAAGGTGGTAGCGCCGATCTTGTTGCCGATAAAGGGCCTGTTTTCCCCGGGCCGGTAACTGACGATGTCGGATCGGAAGAATGCCCCTTCGATCAGCAGGATGGAGCCCATACCCACAATATGATCCGCATAACGGATAAGGGCGTCAATATTGGTCTTTCCGATGATCCGGACCCTCGGATCGGTTGCTAAATGATCATATTTATGGGGGTCCTCTTCCGGATGCAATTTGATCAGCAAGCGATAATGTTCAGGAAGTACGGCAACCACGTCATCCACCACTACGTATTCGTCGAAACCCGGATACTGAGGGCTACCCTTGGGAAAATCATCTTTCAATTGCTCCGAGATGAAGCATACCGATCCCTCTCCGGGATCCAGCCCCATCGATTGCTGCCATTCTTCCTTTTCCGGCAGGGAAATTTTCCTGGACGAGATCGCCTCCAGAGCCGGCTGGCCTGTGATGATCATCTTGTTTTCCGGTAATCCCTCAGCAACAGCTTCCCGGAGGGCCACCTCATCGATCACTAATATCTGGTCGGGTAATAAGATCCTATCCTGCCACATAAACCTTTCGCGGTACCACGACCAATGATCGACGATCGATGCACTTGGAAGACCATGGTCGATAGCCCATGCCAGCACCGTTTTGTCGATCCCATGGCCGATACAGGTGCCCGCCACCACCAGTTTCACTTCCGAAGGATCTAATCCGGATAGGTCAAAGCGGTGAGGAATACCCTCAAAAACGAATGCGGAGATCCTGGAAGCCAGGATGGTATAGGGGTGATCCAGATGCCGGATAAAATGTACGATGTATTGGGCAGCGCCTGCTGTTTCTGCCGATAAGAGGATCATGTGGTCAGTATTTTATCGTTTTCCGGACCGGAAACATCTTACATCAGGCTCAAAGACTTTCCAGCAGCGCCCCGATCATCCGGGCTACCTTTTGTTTGTTTTGAATGAAATCATGCTGCTTCATCTTCTCCTGGCATTGTTTCCGGAAGGTCGCATCCTTAACCAGTTTGGTAAATGCCGAGGTGATCCTTTCTTCCATATGATTACCGGCAAAGGTGCCGATATTGGCAAAACCGTTCTCTTCGGAAGCAAAACAATGCGTCAACTCCCTTTCATTTTGTGACAGCACTACGGCGGGAATATTCATATGTGCCAATTCGTAAACGGTTCTGCCATTAGAGGAAATAGCAATATCGGCCTGTTCCATGATACTCGACATCACACTGGTAGAATCGGTAAAGGCAATTTCCTGCCCGGGAAGTTGTTCGATGTAGGCCAGCAATGCCGTTTTATGTTTATATCCCGGGCCGACCACAACGGAGATCCTGATCCCGTTTTCCCGGCAAAAATCCTTGATCAGCGCCAGTACTTTTTGCGTGTAATTACCCGGATCGGTTCCGCCAAAGGTGATCAGGACCGTATTGACCGATTCCCGGTGGCTATGGATCCTGGCGCCGCTGAATTCGTCCCGTAAAAAGTAATAATCATGACCCCAGCAAATGTTTTCCCCTTCAAACAAGGCCTGGTCGAATAGTTCATTGAAAGTCAGATCGGTCCAAACGGCACCTTCTCCAAGGTCTTCGAAATTGACCACTTTGATCCCTTGGTCGCGTAAAGCTTTTACATAATTCTCATCGGTGGTGAGGATATCGTTGATCACCAGGTCGGGGTTGAGGGCCAGCACATCGGATAAGAGGTCGTTTTGCTGCAGTACGGTCTTATAATCCCTCTCGGCAATATTTTTGACCGCCATTTCGCTGTTTTCCGTGCATAAAAAGAGGATCTCATGGTCATCAATTTCGTGCGCCAGGGTCAGGGCGCGGTATACATGCCCCATGCCGACTTCTGCATAACCCATCACTACGAACACGATCCGCTTCCTGGCCAGGAGCTTCTCACAGATCCACCAGTTTTGATAACTGTTGATCTCTATAGCCCGGTCGTTCAGGTATTCCGCGATCACCTCCGGTTTGGATCGGCCGGCCAGAAAATATTCGGAGCGAATAAAGATAAACGCCCGGGATTCTATATAGATCTGCTCTTGTTGCTCATCGAACAACAGGCTTTCCAGCGACCGGTCGCCCTCCTGTTTCCAAAGGCGGTGGTTCTCTTTTTTCAGGGTTACCAGTACATCGGCACCTTTGGCCAGGAATTTATCCAGCGCCTTCCGGATATCACGAGCACGGATCAAGGGTGTGCTGGCCCTGAACAGGATAATGTTCCGGTATACCGCTGCCTTTTTATCGATGCTATCTTTCAGATCCCGCAAAATATACCTGGGATCCACTTTGAGCTCTTTATTGTATTCATAGCCGACACCATTCCGCTGGCAGATCAGAGAGATCTCCTGGCTGTCAGTGATCACAAAAATATCTGCCTTTTCGGTAAACCCGCAAGCCGTATCGATGGCCCGCTGGATCAGGGTAATCCCTCTTAGCTTTTTGACCAATTGGTCAGGGATCTTGGCATTCTTCTTGATCGCCGGTATAATAACACAATACTCTTTCATCGGTAAGGATAGCTTTATTGGCCATCATTTCTTTTTCGCTAACAGGTTGACCGTTGAAACCGTAAAATCCTCCAGCTTATCGGATTTGTGCTTAAAGCAGGTCGGGTGCTTGCGGACCAGGTCGATAAAGTTGTAATTATTCAGCTCTTCGTATTTGATAAACTCCAGCATAGGATCCAATTCCGCCCAGATCCGGCGATATTCGCCGATCGTCTTTTTATTTACATATACCGTGTAAAGATCCGTAACATTGTCATTTTCCAGTAATATCCTCCGCAGGTCCTGCTCGTCGAACAGAACGTGGCAGTAAGGTACCCCTACCCCATTGTAAGCATGCAAACCGAAAGGCGCCCAATATAAGGGTCCGAAACTGAGATATAAATAGCCCCCTTTTTTCAACACCCTAACTGCTTCCCTGACTGCCTTATCCGGGTTGATTATGTGTTCCAGGGTAGCCATGGAGTAAACGGCATCGAAGGTGTTATCCGGAAAATCCAATGCTTCGGCATTCATGAGGTGAAAAGCCAGGGTCGAGGTTCGAACAGCATTCGCCCGGATATCTCTCAGGTCTATACCGGTCACGGTTTTCCCTTCATCCAGGAAATATTTGCCGATCATCCCATTGCCACAACCCAGCTCCAACACCGTATCCGTATTTTTCCAGCGATGACCGAACTGGCTTTTGATATGTTTACTCCATTTGGCGCCGAATTTATCGAGATCATTCCGGCCTTCATCGATCCCGCCTCCGGTGAGGGGATATTGGGTGAAATAATGGCGCAATTGTTCATAATCCAACCATTGGGGCTGCGGTTCGGCAGCTTCCAATATTTGAGCTGTCCGGGATACCTCCTCTTTTAAGCTCAGATCTTTTAGCTTTCGGGCCAGACCCTTGAGGGGTTGGGGAACCCATTGCTTGAGCAGCTTACTCATGAACGCAGCTCCTTTAAAACTTCCCGGGTAGCGGCTACCATGGATGCAATTTCCTCATCGCTTAGCCAATGGTGGAAGGGGAAAGAGGTCATCTGGCTGAAAAAACGATCGGTGTTGGGGCAATCGGCCGTTCCGTATCCCAGCTTTTTATACATGGAATTGTGATGAAGGGGATAATAAGGAAGGATACATTTGATCTTTTTGTCGTTGGCCATTTTTCGCATAAAATCGTTTCTTTTCCCATTGGAAAACCAACCCACCAGTTGATGGTAATTGTGCCGGTCGGAATCTTCCCGCTGGAAAACCAATTCGGTGTAATCCGACAAGCTGTCGATAATATCGATCGCCCGGCGGCGCCTGGCTGTATTCATATCGTCGATCCGGTCCAGCAACTTTGTTCCCAGGGCACATTCTACTTCTCCCAGGCAAAAATTATTCGGCCACAGGCGTTCGCCATTCAATTCCGGAAAGTCGACATCACCCATGCCCGGCAGCCAATAGTCGCTCCGTTCAAAATTGAAAGCCGCATGTCCGTTATGACGGAGCATCGGTAATACTGCGGCATACCGATCGTCATTAACGGTAAGCATACCCCCTTCGCCAAGCGTGGATATATTTTTGTGGGAATGAAATGAAAACACACCCATATCGCCAAAACTTCCGGCCTTAATGCCATTAAGGGTGGCCCCGATGGCTTGAGCCGCATCTTCGATCACCAGGATCTGATGCTCCCTGGCCAGATCCATGATCGCCGGCATATCCGCTACATATCCGTAGAGATGCACGACTATGATAGCTTTGGTTTGCGGTGTTATCCTTGCTGCCAGGGTATCGGCGGTAACCACCCTGGTATCCGGATCAATATCGGCCCAAACCGGTCTTGCCCCTTTTTTCAAGAATGGATAAGCCGTAGCGGTGAAGGTATGGGTGGGGATGATCACTTCTTCCCCGGGCTTGAATTGACAAAGCTGGGCCGCCATTTCCAGGGCTGCCGTGGCATTGCAGACGGCAAAAGCATGTTTGGTTTGCTGATAAGCGGCAAATTTTTGCTCGAATTGATCCCTGTATTTTCCCTGGGTCAGAGGGTCGGCTTGGGTCATTGCCTTGACAACCACTTCAATCTCTTCGGGTGTATACAGGTGGCCACGGCCGCTGAAGTTGATATTAAATTCCTGCTGCATCGAATGTATGTTTTGATCGGGCCAGGATGATCGTCATCCGGTTTTTTTCCAAACTGACTATTTCTTCCGCTTCAAAATCTGATGAAACGGCTTTGACCAGGGCTTCCTCCGAAGGCACAAATCCCAAGGGGTCTTCCGGAATATATAAGCTGCATAAAAACCACTGGCAATGTCGCGCGATCTGCGTCAATATCTTTTCCCAGGGCTCCAGGTAAGAAAGTACTTCCATCATCACGACGAGGTCGGCGGGATGATCCAGACCGGTAAAGAAATTTCCCAACAGGTCGGCATCGCCCAGATCGAGCTGGCGGAAAATGATGTCCGGATACCTTTCCTGCGCTATGTTGACGGCTGTTTCGGCTATATCCAATCCATAAACCCGGTTGTTCTGCTTTTTGAAAAGATGGGTATAGGCTCCTTTGCCACAGCCCAGGTCGACCACCAGGTCGAAATTATAGTCTGCGATCAGCGCCTGGCCGATCCTCCGGTTGATGGCCCGGTTATCCTCCTGGTGCCAGGAATCGAAATGCTCCACCTGTTCCTGCCGGTACATTTGTTCAAAATCACCAACAAATTTTTTGCGCTGATCGTCAAAAACATATTTGTGATATTTTGCCATGCTTACATCCGCTGAAATAGCTGTGTCGCCCTATCCCGGTCCAGGATGGTTTGGAAATTATCCCCCAGGGCGTTCGCCAAAGGCTTTTCATGAATAATACACGACAAATAAAGCTGTTCGAAATCATCCGCAGACAGCCCTTCGGCGATCCCGGTGGGCAATTCGATCGATTGCTTGTCCAAAAAATCGTGGAAAATGGCTGTTTCTTCCGGATAATATTCCTCCATGATGTTCATCACAAGGCAATTGGCCAGGCCATGGTGGTATCCGAGCACCAGGCTCAAAGCTGCCGAAAGCGGATGTACGAGCCCGACGTAACTATTGGCCAGGGCGCAGCCCCCAAAATAAGAGGCAACCATGAGCTGTTCCCGGTTCGATTCACTTAACATATCATCGGCCTGAAAAACATCGCTGCACAATTGCAGGGCCATCTTGGAATAACTATCCGCCAACGCATGCCGGTAACGGCCATTCAGGGATTCGATACAATGGATGAAGGTGTCCATACCGGTATAAAAATATTGATCTTTCGGTACGGTGGCTGTAAGTTCCGGATCCAGGATCAATTGGTCGAAAATGGTAAAGGGGCTGTTCATCCCCAATTTCAAATGCTTTTCATAATTGGTCAGTACACAGGTCCGGGAAGTTTCGGCCCCGGTACCTGATATGGTAGGAATTCCGATCTTATAAATGCCCGGAACCCGTACCAGGTCCCAGCCCTGGTAATCTTCCGCTTTGCCTTGGTTGGTCAGCAGGTTGGAAATGGCTTTCGCGGTATCGAGGGTGCTACCGCCGCCAATGCCCACAACCGCACTAGGTTTGGAATCGATCATGCTTTCCACTGTATCCATTTGATCGTTGACCATCTGCACGGTGGGTTCATGGGTCGTATCCACAAAGATCACGGGGTCGCCATCTCTTACCGGTATCCGGGTCGAGAGGTGGTTTCCGGAAAAATAATGGTCCATAAAATAAATGACCGGACCATCTTCAATAGCCCGCCGCTGATCCAGCAATTCCGCTAAATTTGAAAAACTACCCTTACCAAAAACATACTGCTCAATATTCCTGGACCGAGGAAATATAACTTCCTTCATTATATTGTTTTCAGGGTTCAATCCGGTAGGAATTGATGTGTAAATCGAACCGGGTTAAGTTAAGCTTATATTATTTTGACCGCTTCAAAGCCCTCTTCAGCTTGTGCTTGAAACCTTTCTTTTTATCCTCCTCATAATAGCCATAACCATAGCCATACCCATAACCATATCCATAACCATAGCCATAGCCATAACCATACCCATAGCCATAACCTCTGGTGGCTTTCACGTCATTCAAAATAATACTTAAGTTCTCGAATTTATTGTTCCGGTACAGTTCATCGACATTTTTTACCAGGATCTTCCGGGTATACCTTTGGCGGGTAATAAATAGGTTCATATCCGTTAATTCCGTCAGGATAAAGGCATCTGTAACCAATCCGATGGGCGGGGTATCCAGGATAATATAGTCGAATTTTTCTTTGAGGGTATTGATCAGGTCCTTCATCCTGTCCATCATCAGCAATTCCGAAGGATTAGGGGGCACAGGGCCTGAGGTGATGAGAAACAAGTTTTCCACCTGTGTTTCCTGGATGATCTCATCCTTTGTTGCCTTGTGGACCATATAATTACTGACCCCTACATTGTTAGGCACTTTCAGGTAATTATGCAATTTGGGTTTTCTCAGGTCGAGGCCGAGCACGATAGTCTTTTTACCCGACATTGCGATAACCGTAGCCAGGTTAATGGCACAGAAAGTTTTCCCTTCTTTGGCCACTGAAGAGGTTAATAATATGGTTTTACAGCCTTTGCCGGGGCTCAGGAAATTGATGTTGGACCGGAGGATACGGAAGGCTTCGGCAATGGATGATTTGGGGCGGGAATAGACCGCAGCGGTGTCTTCATCTTTCAGGTGAGGCACCACGCCCAGGAAGGGTATCCTGGTGGTTGCTTCCAGGTCTTCTTTGCTGTTGATCTTATCATTGAAAAGGTCGCGGATGGTGATCAGGAGGAAAGGGAAGAACAATCCACCGACCAGGGCCAGCATCTGAACGGATTTCGGCTTGGGAGATACCGGCCCGCTCGACTTAACCGGCTCTACGATCTTACAATCGGGGGTATTCGACGATTTGGTAATGGCTGCATTCGCCCGTTTTTCCATCAGGAACACGTAAATGTTCTCGCTCAATTTCAGCAAACGCTGAATATTGACCATTTTCCGCTCGGAATTGGGCAATTGCCGGGCAGCTATATCCATCATACTCATCCGCTGGTCGATATCCTTGCTGATCATGGTATTCGAAGTAATAAGATTATCGACATTTTCCAGGATCTTCGTCCGCAAAGCATCTATCCCGTTTTCCAGGTTTTTGAGGACCGGACTTCTGTAATTTCCCTGGCTGGTGAGCGCATTTTTCTCCAGTTGCAGTTGTACCAGGTCGATCACCAGTTTATTGAGAATGGGGTCTTCCATGCCGAAGGCCACCGGTGAAATGATCTGATCGTATTTTTCATTATTGTTGAGGAAATCCCTGATATAGTCATAATACTTTTGCTTCACCAAATGGGTGGCCCGTTGTTCTTCAAGGGCATAATATTGATTGAGGATACGTTCACCCTGCAAGCTGATATCCCCCACCCGGACATTGGACTTAAAATTTTCCAGCTTAAACTCCACCAACTGCAGGGAATCGGAAATAGTGGCCAGCTCTTTATCAATAAACCTGATGGTTTTGTCGACCACGGCATTTTTATCTTTCAGGTTCTTCTCGCTATATACCTGGAATAGCTCATTCATGAAATCCCGGGCACGATCCGGCATCGTCGATCTCAGGGAGAGGTACAGCATACTGGAAAAAGATTCCCCCGGGTCTACGGAAAACCTGGCTTGATAATTCCGGGCCAGCGTAGTCATATTATTGAACTTGAAATGATAATCCAGGACCTTTTGCCCGATCGGAACATTTTCCGCAGCATTGTCTTTTAAGATCACCCGGAATTCAAAGCCGTTATAATTCACCTGCTCCCCAAAAAGGTGTTCCTCTTTGAAAGGCTTATTTTCCAGGGAGATCTCATATTTATGGTGATCCAGGATCTTTAGGGTGAATAGCGTATTGTATGGCTTATAGGTGGATTCGTTATAATAATAGGCCGTATCAAACAGGATGATGAAGGGTTCCTCCCCATACAATTCCTTGGTACGGATCTGCCGGATATTGTAATAGGAAACTTCGAGCCCTTGCCGTTTGATGGTTTCATAGATAATAGGGTAAGATTGAAGAACCCTTGATTCATCCATCAATTTACCGGCATGCTTGAAAAATTTCCGGCCAAACAACATTTCCGTGGGGTCTTCGAACTGTTGGGTGCTTTTGATCATGATGCTCATCTCCGCCTGGTATACCGGTTTGGTATAACGCAGGTAGGTATAAGACAGGCCAAAGGCTATCATCAATGACAAAATGAACCACGGCCAATACGAAAAGTATTGGAAAAAGACTTTTCGGAGATTAGAATCGGCTCCCCTTTCTTCATAAATTTCGTGCGAAACTTCTGCCATGTGTTGCTATCTTAAAATTAAGCTGACCACCACTGTAATCGTGGAAATAACCGATAATATCAATGGTAAGTTACTTTCACTGAACTGTTTGCTTTTAAGGGGCTTTACATAGATCATATCATCGGGGTGCAAAAAGTAATACTGATCTTCCAGCATGGCCTGATCGGTCAGGTCAATATGACTAACAGTGGTAGAGCCTTCCAGTGTCCGTACCAATTTCACAGCCCTTCTGTCGCCATAGTACAAGAGGCCTCCGGCCAGGCTTAAGGCGTCGAATATGGTGGGTTGATGCTGATACATTTGATAATTTCCCGGTTGTTTGACTTCTCCCAGCACCTTTACATAAAAACTAAATAAAAATACCTTGACAAAGGGTTCGGTATAAAAGGAATCCGCCTTGACGGATATATTTCTTTCCAATTCTTCCAGGGTTAATCCGCGGGCTTTGATCTCCCCCAGAACCGGTAGATCGATCTGCCCGTTATCCTTTATTTTATAACCATTATTCATAGGATCCTGGGAAACATTCGCCTGCTTTTGCTCCAACTGCTCCGTTATAGCATAAGCCGATTGGATATTGTTCAACTTGCTGATCTGAATGGATAATATATCGCCTACCTGGAGCTTGTAGGGAACAGGAGCTCTGTTGAAAGTTTTGTTATCCATGTTATCCTGTGACTGCTTAGCCGCCTTATCCTGCAGATATACCGACTTTTTATTGGAAACACAGGCCAATAAACAGCAAAGAAATCCTGTAATAATGATGACTTGATTACCCTTGAAGATCATTCGGGGGTTAATTAAATAGTATTATTTGGCGATTTATGCCCAGGACAGATGCAAACAAGCCACAAAGATAACTGATTTTCAAAAAAGAAAAATAGGAAATGAATACATGCCGGCATCAAAATTGAATTCGGATAGCCTTCGATCGTCCTGTTCGATACCCGGCTAAATATCAGAACGGCCACTAAAATATTTTTGGCATTTAGCTTACCTTTAAACATGAATTAACAAAGTCGTTTGATCGACCGGATCAGCAATTGGTAAATGTTGTCTGCCGGTTTGTTGAGCGCTCGTGGACAGGCATGAATGATAATGTGTGATGGAAACCCCTAACTTTTCTTTCCTGATCCGGCCCCTTTCAACGGAAGAATTCAGGGACAAGTATTGGCTGCAACAGCATCTGCATCTTCAACGAGACCCGGAAGATTATTATGATCGACTGTTGAACCTCGATGATATCGACACCTTACTGGAAAACGAAAACCTGCCCCCTTCTTTGTTCCGGTTGATCAAGGAGGGTGATCAGCCTACCCGGGATAATTATTCGGGATCGAAAAAATACGAAAGGACGAATGAGATCATTGCCGACAACCAAAAACTGTTCGGCTATCTCAACCAGGGATACACCATTGAGATCTATCTGGCCCAGCGGATCATTCCGAAGTTCACCCGGTTTTTCGACGGTTTGATCGGCGAACTGCCCATGCGGCATACGGCCAAGCTTTTTGTAACGCCTCCCGGCACCTGGGCGCTGGAAGCTCACATGGACCAAATGGAGGTCTTTGTCTGTCAATTGCATGGTACCAAAACCTGGTCGTTGTATGATTGGCCCATCAAATCGCCTACGGAAGATCAACGAAGCCAGTTCAAGGAATACACACAAAACCTGGAAGACAAGCCGGCGCACCAAATGACTTTAACCCCCGGCGATCTGTTATATGTTCCGGCAGGCATGATCCATAAAGCCCGAACCAACGACGAATTCTCGGTTCAGATCTCTATCGGTTTTTACACGAACCGGTGGTCTGATCTGTTGAAAAATATGGCCGGCGAGTTTGCCCAAGCGGAAGTATTCCGGTCGCCGCTTCCCGACGGCCTGTTAAATCCCATGGACCCCAAGGCCTTCGAACGATCGTTTAAGCAAGCGGTGAAGGAAATGATCGATAATACAGATATTCAGGCCTATTTATCGTCCTTTAATTTCGACCCGGAAAAATACCCTTATCCTGACCTCCGTGGTGTTTTTAAAGATATCCTCCTGGTTGACAAGATCCGGCCGGAGACTGTGGTCGCTCGAAGACAACTACCCGACCTCAGCATGACCAGGCAGAATGGGATGCTTGAAATTTCCGTTCAGTCCAAAAAAAGTACTTTCCCCAAGCTACTAGCCCCCGCCATTGAGCGATTGCTGGACGACCGACCGGTTGCTATCGGTAGCATACAACAAAATATCGCGGATGAGATGAAAATCGAATTGGCCCGGAAATTTATCCGTTTCGGGTGGCTGAGGATCGAGCAACTTTGATCAGGGTTGCGTAAGGATCTCATCGATTTTTTTGGCGATCGCCTCCCCGTACTGCATCGACCGTTGGATATCGAAATGATCTCCGGCTATCGATCCTCCTGTCAATTGATCGTTCAATTGTCGGTGCAGGTTCAAAAGATACATTCCATCCGGGCATCCTGCGGATAAAGGGTCATAAAGGTTGGCCGGCTGCCCTTCCGAGGGGAACATCGTCAACAGCACCGGTATGTTCCGGCTTTCAAAATAGGCATAGATGAAGTGGACCAGATCCAATAGCTTCCGTTGGTTTTGATCATGGGCCTCCCCGCTGAGTGGAGCGCCGGTAGGCAAGTGAAGCCGGTTCATCCACGTATCGGCCAGATAGAATAATTTATTCAGGATCATGGAACGGTAATACCAGCGATCGGTTTTTTCCGCCAACTTGCCCCTGGGTTGAAGCACATTCCCGGGATGATAGCGAAAGAGATCCTCCGTTGGCCGTGTGTCCGGCAATTGTTCAAGATTGTCCGGCAATTCCCGGTAAAACCCGCCGATGCCGACGAGGGAAAGCACAACCAGGTCAGGATCGGCGCCGGCTTCAGCCAATTCCCGGTAGATATGGAAGGCTCTATGCAAATGAGCGCCGGGCGTGGCGGTATTCACAACCTTTAATGGCAGGCGGGCATGGGCGCTTACCTGGTTGGGTACGGTATGTTCATCCCTGATGCCATAGCCAAAAATATTGGAAGCCCCGCCGATAAAAACCACCTCTTTGCAGGCCGGATCCGTACAGCTTTGGGATGCGGAGCGGAATCCCCGTTCATCCAGCCTGAGAGGAACATGAAAAACACCGTCCGGATGTCGCATGCTGCCCTGGTAATGCGGTTTGAACCGGAATCCGAATCGCTCATCCGGGACATGAATATCGTCCGAAAACCACCAGCCGTAATGCAGGGTGCGGTCTTGCGTAAATTGAAGCAATACCTCCGCGATACCGAAACTGGCCAGCAATGAACATCCATACAGTATGATCTTCGCAGCTTTTCTCATCCCTAAAATTGAAAATAGATAAATGGCTGATCCCTGAAACCCAATACCATGATCATCCACAGCATAGCAGGGATCAAGGCCAACCGGATTAGCGGATGAGCCGTCCTCAGCACCAATTGATCCCCATTTGCACGCTGCCAGCCATGATAAGCCATCAGAACCAGGTGCCAGATAATCACGGGCATCATATATACCTGCCAATCCTGGGCATGCCAGGTGAAATTGGTGAAGATGTTCCGGTGGATCGCCAGGATCTGGTCAATATTTTCTGCCCTGAAAAATAACATCCCGTATACCCACAGGAGATATATCAACAAGGTATTCATGACCACGGAAACCCGTTTATTTTCTACCCGGATAAAGTCTCTCCCGAACCACCGGTGAAGCATCACTAAGATCCCATGATAGATCCCCCACAGGATAACTCCCCAGGCAGCCCCATGCCAAAGTCCGGAAATAGCCATAACCGCCAGCAGGTTCACATAGGTTCTGCCTTTGCGGCTGCCTCCCAGGGGCAGGTAGAGATAGTCTTTGAACCATGAGGATAAACTGATGTGCCAGCGCTTCCACAATTCCCTGGGATTGCTCGAAAAATAAGGCGTATTGAAATTTTGGGTAAGCCGGATACCCATGAGCCTGGCCAAACCGATGGCGATAAAGGAATAACCGGCAAAGTCACCGTAGATCTGCAGGGAAAAAGCAAAAACACCTGAAAGGGAGGCTGCCCCCGAGATCGAATCAACCTGTTGGAAGGTATGTTCCACCAATGGCGCCAGGCTGTCGGCGATCACGGTTTTCTTAAAATAACCGCTAATAATATAAAACAGTCCGATGGAAATATCAGATCGTCCGATCGCCCTTGGACGGCTCAATTGCGGCAGCATGTGGCCTGCACGTTCAATAGGCCCGGCAACCAATTGCGGAAAAAAGGCCACAAAAAGGGCAAAGTCAAGCAGGTTTTTATGGGGTTCGATCTTTTTGCGGTATACATCTATGGTATAGCTAATGGTTTGGAAAGTATAAAAAGAGATCCCTACCGGAAGCAATATTTCCAGGGTGCTTAGATGGGGGGTAAGCCCCATGGCTTGTAACAGGAGCGACAGGTTTTCAATGCCAAAGTCGAAGTATTTAAAAAAGCCCAATACACCCAGGTTCACCACGATGCTGGTACCGGCCAGCCACATCCGCTTACCGGGATCTGTGGTTTTCCCTAATTGAAGGCCTATAAAATAATCGACCCCTGTGGATAGCAGGATCAGGCCTAAATACCATACATGCCAGGCACCGTAAAATACATAGCTGGCCACCAATAATACGGCATTCAACAACCCGACCGGGGCACGAAACCGGGTAAGCAGCCATACAGCAACATAAACAATTGCAAAAAATTTTATGAATAGCCAACTGTTGAATAGCATGACTGCAATATTAGAAAATACCGGTCAGACAGGAATTCCAGCGTGATCAAATAGAATATTTCGGGATGGCGGATGCAGGGCCTTTATCAAAGCGGTCGATAA
>JANQFB010000352.1 GCA_028278085.1 Chitinophagales bacterium | reverse complement strand
ATCTCCTTGGTGGCCCTGATCTCCTGTTCCAGTTCTTCCACCGGTTTTTTGCCCCCTGTCTTTTTCCGCATCAGCTTCTTTACATATTTAACCAGGTTGAGGTAGATGGTTCGCTGGTAATCGGAGATCTTCTTATTTCTTCTGAGATAATTACTGTAGGAATCGATCAATGAGCCCATGGACAAATATTCGTCCAGTTCGTAATAGGTCTTGAGCAACAAAGCCTTGGAATCCAGGTTATAGAATATGTCGGTAAACTCGACGGTTTGCAGCAACTCCATGGCCAGGGCGTATTCCTGGTGATAAAAGTGAAGATAGGCCAGGTTGTAATTGTAGGCATTATCCCGGTTATGGGTCGGGATCATCTTTTTATACCGGCGGATAAATTTACGGGTCCATTGGGCTTCATTCAGGCGCAAACCCACGTAAACAATGTTTTTATAATCCCATTGGGAGAGCACATGGTTTTCGAAAATGATCCGGGTCTCCAGCAATACCTTATATAATTCGAAGAGTTCTTTGAGATAGCCTACATTGCCGGTATTGACTTTCTTGATACAATAATTCAGGGCAAACGTGTACATATGTTTCAACTCTTCATGGGAAAAGTGGGGGGTTACCTGGTGCAGCAGGTCTTTCAGCTTATAATAATGACGCTCATTTTCGCTTTCGGTGAGTGTCATCAGGATCTGGTAATAGATGGTGATGGCCGGCACATCGGGGTAGGGATTACTCCGGAGGTGGGAAAGTATCTCTTCCAGCAGCAGGGGTTCATATTCAATGGCCAATACATTTTTCCGGTTGATGATCTCACAGCAATATTTCAGCTTCGCCGATACATAGAACAGATCCAGACCGTCGACCACTTGCTGAAGACTGTTATCCGTCGAGCGGTTTTGCTGCCTGGAAAGAAAATCATTATAAGCCGCATCGATGATGTACTGGCGGAGATAGTATTCATTGTTCCGGTTCTTTTCTTTTTCCTGGTCATTTTCCAGGTGTGACAAGGTGGCGGTGAAATGCTTCTCCAGTTCCCGGTCTTTGAAAAGGTTCAGCAACATTCTTTTTTTTAATCCCTCGTTTTTCCGGAATTCCAGGAATACCAGGTATTCTTCCGCCAGCTTGGTCAGATCCGTCATCAGGTATCGCAGCTTTTGTTCATCGAAAGGGCGATCCGGAAAAAGCGCCTGGTAAACCATTTCTTTCCGCAGCGTTCCTTGTTCGATCGCTTTCCATTTCGACCGTATAAATTGGTAAAAACGGCATATCAATGGGTTATGGTTAAAATAGTCACTATTGATCCAGGCTTCAAAATCTGTCAGTTCCCTGCGGGAAAAGGCGCTTAACAAGTGGATCAATTTACTGCGTTGCATAATAGATTTACCGGGACAGAGGCATACGAAAGATAGAGAATTTTCCGATAAATCAACTTTTTTGACACATTTTTTCTTTCAAATAAACATATTACTGTTTGGTTTTCAATATTTAACAGGTATTATATAATAGTTCTGTTTATAAAATATGTTCCGATAAATGTTAAAAATTGTTGTTGTTTTACTCTTATTATACACTGTAATTTTAGGTTCAATTATTTCAAACCCTGTTTAACAAGCAGGAAAACCTATCATAAATAATTACTATGATTCTAATGGAGGAATTTATCATGCGTATGAAAAAAATATGGATAAGCTGCGCCCTGAGTTTATGGTTTACCGTAATATTCGCCCAGGCGCCGGTGGCTGATTTTACCGCCAATATGGATACAACCTGTGTCGGATCAACGATAGATTTTATGGATCTTTCGACCAACAACCCGACTTCCTGGTTCTGGGATTTCGGCGATGGCAATACTTCGGGCCTGCAAAACCCATCCTATGTATATAATGCCGCAGGTGTTTATTCGGTAAGCCTCACCGTAACCAACGCTTTCGGTTCGGATAATATGACAAAGGCTGGCTATATCGCTATTCATGCCTTGCCTACCCTGTCGTTCAACAAAACGGATGTATCCTGCACCGGAGGTAGTGATGGATCAGCCACTGCATTGCCCAGCGGTACAGCTCCTTTTATCTATTCCTGGTCTACCGGGGCAACACAAGCCACCATATCCAATCTTGTCGCAGGGTTTTATGAAGTGACCGTTAGAGATGACAATGCCTGCTCGGTAACAAGCAGCACGACGATCATGGAACCGACTTTATTAATGGTTTCCTTAGGTGGAACGGATATTACCTGTTACGATGCGGATGACGGCAGTATCACAGCCATAGCTTCCGGGGGAACACCACCCTATTTTTACAGTTGGTCGACCGGTCAAACCACCAGTACGGTTACGGGACTTGGACCGGGTACACATGGATTGACCATTACGGACGGCAACGGTTGCTCGGAAACCGATAGTTTCACCATCGTGGAGCCACCGCAGTTGACCACTGCCGGTGCCAGCGGAAGCCCCAGTTGTTTCGGTTATAGTGACGGTTGGGCAACGGTAAATGTTTCCGGCGGAACCCCACCCTATTTCTACAGTTGGTCGACCGGAGGACAAATGGATACCATTAGCGGATTAGCGGCCGATACTTTTTATGTGGATGTTACCGATGCTAACGGTTGTGTGGCCAATGATACGGTAGTCGTTAATGATCCGGCTGAAATGCTGGTGGATATTACCGCGATCAATCCTTCCTGCGGCCAGTGTGATGGAATCCTGTCGGCTCAGGTAACCGGCGGGGCTTTTCCCTATACTTACCAGTGGATGCCGGCCGTAAACCTAAGCAGTCCTGTTGTCTACAATCCCAACGTTTGTGATGCCGGCTCCGATATGATGTATACCCTGATGGTTACCGATGTGAATGGTTGTTTTGTAATCGACTCCTTTGAGATCGTAACCCAGTGTGATTCGGTATGGCCCGGCGATGCTAACTATGATGGTGTTGCCGATAACCAGGACATGATACCGATCGGTTTACATTATGGGGAATTCGGCCTGGGCAGGCTAGGCGCAAGCACCCAATGGATCGGTCAGGTAGCCATGAACTGGGATGACACCCTCAACAACGGTGTTAACCTCAAGCATACCGATTGCGATGGCAGCGGAACTATTGATTCGGATGATACCCTGGCCATCAGCCAAAATTACGGATCGACCCATAGCAAGGCGAATATTCATTCGAAAGGAGATCCCAATGATCCGCCATTGTATGTCGAGCTGGATACCGAAACCGCCCAATCCGGCGATACCGTTGCCGGAACCATTGTATTGGGTTCCATCGATATCCCTGCTGATGAGGTATATGGCCTGGCGTTCAGCATTACCTACGACAATACACTGGTAGATTCAGGGTCTGTTTATATTGATTTCAACAATTCCTGGATCGGCACGGAAGGAACAGATATGATAAGCCTCCGGAAAGACTTGTTCAATGAAGGGAAGATCGATGTAGGTTTGACCCGTATTGATCATAACACCGTATCCGGGCAAGGCACCATCGGCAGTATCATCATTACTATCGATAATTTGTCCGGCAAACAAAAAGCCGAGGGCGGACTCTTAAAGCTCGATATACAAAATGTAACGATGGTCAATGCTACGGGGATACCTCTCCCAACCTACAACCTGCCTGATTCCGTTACGGTTCAGGCGCAAAGCAACCAGGTTCTAACCCTTGACCGGTCCGATATACGGGTCTATCCCAATCCGGCGGAAAACATCCTGAACTTATCGTTCCCGGATCAAACGGAAAAAAGCGTTGAATTGACCAATGTAGTCGGGCAAACCGTATATGCCAGGCACCAGGTTAATGCTGCGACTTACCCCATAGATATCAGCCATTTGCCAGAAGGATTATATATATTATCGGTGAAAACGATTAGAGGTGAAGCGATCAGCTATAAAGTTTCGGTAGTGAGGTAAAGCTGTAAATGGTGCTATATTTACCGTAGGCGATCATTCGTTGCCTCGAAAAAAGCATTCCGCCGGTGGAATGCTTTTTACGTTTTCCCGGGTCACCCGGCGGGGACCCGGGAAAAAGGCGAATAAAAGCATTTACCCCAGTGTCCCCTGCCAACTGGCAGGGTGACACTGGGGTAAGCTCGTTGCTAATCCACATAATCCACCAACAAAAAAGAGGTGGTCCGGTCAGGGGTATTGATCTCCGCGTCTTTAATGCCTAGGATATCATGGCTAACCCGGACATAATGCCGGTCGTTCCGGAGGAATTCAAAAAACACCTTTCCCGTGGAATCGGTGAAGGCGCTTCGCTGCACCTTTTCTTCAAACATCCGGTCTTCTTCGGTAATATATAGGTCGATAAGGGCCTGGCTGACGGCGGAATCCCGGGCCATCGAATCGAGTATATAATAATGGGTTACCGTAACCTCCAGGTGCCTGTTCTGGATATTTCCGGTGGAAGTACTTTCCGGTACAGGTTGGGGCTTTTTACACCCCATAAAAGGCAAAAAAGCCAGGAACAACCCATATGTTAACCATTGTTGCATGGTTAGCGGTCAGGCCTTACAGCTTTTGCAAGACTTTGTTGATGCTCACCTTTTCGTGTACGATAGCGGCCAGTTGGTCGATCTTCACCCGTTCCTGTTCCATACTGTCGCGCTCCCGGATCGTTACGGTTTGATCTTCGAGGGTTTGATGATCGACCGTGATACAATAGGGGGTTCCGATAGCATCCATCCGCCGGTATCGCTTGCCGATCGTATCTTTTTCTTCATACAGGCAATGGTGATCCATCTTCAACAGATCCATGATCTCCCGTGACTTTTCCGGCAAGCCATCTTTCTTCAACAAAGGGAAAATGGCAATTTTAACCGGCGCCAGGAAGGGGGGGATCTTGAGCACGACCCGTTCATTGCCGTCATCCAGCTTTTCTTCGGTGTAACTCTGTGAAATTACCGCCAGGAACATCCGGTCGAGGCCAATGGATGTCTCGACCACATAAGGAACATAGCTGGTATTGTCTTCCGGATCGAAGTATTGTAGTTTCTTACCGGAATATTCCTCATGTTTACCCAGGTCGAAATCTGTCCGCGAATGGATCCCTTCCAGCTCTTTGAAGCCCATGGGAAAGTCAAACTCGATATCACAGGCGGCATTGGCATAATGGGCGAGCTTCAGGTGATCGTGGAAACGAAATTTTTCCGCCGGAAAACCGAGCGCTTTATGCCATTTCATCCGGGCTTCTTTCCAATACTCGTACCACTTCAACTCTTCGCCGGGCTTAACAAAATATTGCATTTCCATCTGTTCGAACTCCCGCATCCGGAAAATAAACTGGCGTGCGACAATCTCATTCCGGAAGGCTTTCCCGGTTTGTGCAATACCGAAGGGGATCTTCATCCGGCCGGTTTTCTGTACATTCAGGTAATTCACAAAGATCCCCTGGGCCGTTTCCGGACGCAGGTAGATCTTGCTGGCGTCTTCCGCCACAGAGCCTAATTCCGTATCGAACATCAGGTTAAATTGCCTCACCTCCGTCCAGTTTTTGGAACCCGACACCGGGTCAGCGATCCCGATCTCTTCGATCATCGCTTTCAGATCATCAAGGTCGTTATTTTCCAGGTCTTTCCGGAGCCTTTCACTGATGGCCGTTATTTTTTGTTCATTGTCAAGCACTCTTTGATTGGTGGATCGAAAGACCTGTTCATCGAAACTGTCGCCAAACCTTTTGGCTGCCTTGCCCACTTCCTTATCGACCTTGGCCCGGATCTTTTCCAGGTATTCCTCTACCAAAACATCCGCCCGGTAGCGCTTTTTGGAATCCTTATTATCGATCAGGGGATCGTTAAAAGCATCTAAATGCCCGGAAGCCTTCCAGGTGGTGGGATGCATAAAGATCGCCGCATCGATACCGACAATATTCTCATGCAACTGAACCATGGCCTTCCACCAAAAATCCTTGATATTATTTTTCAGCCCGGAACCATTTTGCCCGTAATCATAAGTGGCGCTTAAGCCATCGTATATCTCCGAAGAGGGAAATACGAATCCGTATTCCTTACAATGAGCGATAATTTTTTTGAACAGATCTGCGTTATTCGACATACCGGCAAAGATACTTGTAGTTTGCCAAATATGAAATCGATAAAGCCCCGGCATGGTTGCTCATCCGGCAGCAACTCCGGTTTTATTAACGGCGGATTTGTTATCTTAGCATACCAAAAAACAAGCAGGTACAACGGTGTCCATTAAAGTCGAAAAGCTCACCAAAATCTACGGCACTCAAAAAGCAGTTGATCATATTTCTTTCGAAGTCAAGCCCGGTGAAGTGGTTGGGTTTTTAGGGCCTAACGGCGCCGGGAAATCCACGACCATGAAGATCATCACCGGTTACCTGCCCCCGACTTCCGGCCAGGCCTGGGTAACGGAGAAAGATGTGAGGAAGGATCCGATGGCCGTTCGCCGGCATATCGGCTACCTGCCGGAGCATAATCCCTTGTATGAAGATATGTATGTAAGGGAATACCTGGCATTCCTGGCAGGGGTGCACCGCCTGGGCAAAAAGGCTTCCGCCAGGATAGATGAAATGATATCGCTGACCGGTTTATCGCCGGAAAGAAAAAAAAGGATCGGTCAATTATCGAAAGGCTACCGCCAGCGGATAGGCCTGGCACAAGCCATGCTCCACGATCCCAAAGTCCTGATCCTGGATGAACCCACTTCCGGATTGGACCCGAACCAACTGATAGAGATCCGGGAATTGATCAAACAAATGGGGCAGGAAAAAACAGTGTTATTATCCTCCCATATCATGCAGGAGGTTCAGGCGGTATGCGACCGGGTAGTGATCATCCATCAAGGAAAGATCGTAGCCGACGACCGCACGGAAAACCTGCAGCAGGCAAAAGGAGCGAACCGGGTCCTGGTCGAATTCGGGGAAGAGGTCAGCCGGGAATCCTTGCTCAAGATCAAAGGGGTGAAAGATGCCAAATCCCTGGGTAACCACAAGTGGTCGCTATCTTCCGGACAGGATATCCGGCATGCCATTTCCGAATATGCCCGCGAAAATCAGCTCACCCTGCTCACCATCCAACAGGAAACGACCAGCCTGGAAGATATTTTTCACCAATTAACCCGGGGATAATCGATGATCAGCATATTCAAAAAAGAGATCGCCGCATTTTTCAGCTCCCTGATCGGTTATATTACCATAGGCCTGTTCTTGTTGGTAACCGGTTTATTTAATTGGGTATTTCCCGATACCAACCTGCTGGATTATGGCTATGCCACACTGGACAGCTATTTTACCCTGGCGCCCTGGATCTTTATATTCCTGATACCGGCCATCACCATGCGATCCTTTGCGGAAGAATATAAAAGCGGTACGATGGAGCTGCTGGCTACCAAACCCCTGCACCACCTGGAAATTATCCTCGGCAAATTTTGGGCGGCCTTTTTTCTGGTCATCTTCGCGGTACTGCCCACCCTCTTGTATTTTTGGTCCATTTACCAACTGGGAAACCCTCCCGGCAATGTCGACACCGGCGCGACCTGGGGCTCCTATATCGGTCTTTTATCCCTCGGCGCTACGTTCGTAGCGATCGGCCTTTTTGCTTCGTCAACCACCGATAACCAGATCGTCGCTTTTTTGATCGGCATGTTCCTCTGTTTTTTCTTTTACCTCGGATTCGACTATATCAGCGGCCTGGATCTGTTCTATGCGAAGGTCGACAATATCATTCAACTGATCGGTATCAATGCCCATTACACCTCCATCAGCCGGGGAGTGGTCGACACCCGTGATCTCATCTACTTCGGGACATTGATCACGGCATTTATCCTGCTGGCTAAAATAACCATAGAAAAAAGGACATGGTAAAAGAGAAGCGGCAAAATCCCGGGTTACAGAAATCCCTGCAGTTGTTGATCATGCTGGCCATATTGGTCGTGATCAATATCCTCGCGTCTTATACCTATCACCGCTTCGACCTCACCAAAGAACGGCGTTTCACCCTATCCGATGCCACCAAAAGTTTGCTGGGAGAACTGGAAGATGTTGTTTTTGTAAAAGTATACCTGGAAGGGGATTTCCCCGCCGGTTTCAAGCGTTTAAGCAATAGCTCGCGGGAAATGCTGAACGAATTCAAAGCTATCGGCAGCCACCGGATAGAATATGAATTCATCGACCCCTTTGAAGATGCGAATGACCAGCAAAAAAAGGAGATCTATGAGCAACTGGTCAAAAAAGGCTTGCAGCCTACCAATCTGAAAGTCAGGGGAGACAAAGAATACTCCGAAAAGATCATTTTTCCTGGCGCGATCTTCCGTTACAGAGACCGCGAGTTGCCGGTTCATCTCCTGCAAAACCAGGTAGGCCAAAGCCCGCATGAAGCCTTGAATGCCTCCGTGGCTATGCTGGAATATAAATTCGCCAAGGCCATCAAAAGCATCACCCGGCTTGACAAACCCAAACTCGCATTCCTGGAGGGACATGGTGAACTGACCGAAACAGAGATCGCCGATGTGGCCAGGACCTTATCGGAATTCTACCAGATGATCCGCCTGGATCTTACCGATGAATTGTTCATTCCGCAGGATTATGATGCCATTGTTATCGCCAAACCGAGGTTCCGCTTCAGTGAACCGGACAAATACAAGATCGATCAGTATATCATGTACGGCGGTAAGGTGCTTTGGCTCATCGATCCTTTGCAGGCGGAAATGGACAGCTTACAGGGGAAAAACGAATTCTTTGCCCAACCTTACGACCTGAAGCTGGATGATATGCTCTTTAAATATGGGGTGCGGATAAACCCCAGCCTTGTCCAGGATGTTTATTGCAACCCGGTGCCCCTGGTGATCGGTTACCAGGGTGATATCCCGCAAACAGAGCTATATCCCTGGTATTTTTTCCCGATCCTGAATGGTACGGATAATCATGCTATTGTCAAGAACCTCGATGGTATTGCCACGGAATTCGCGGGCTCCCTGGATACGGTAGGGGCTAAAAACATCAGCAAGCGTATCCTGCTGCAAACTTCCCGCTATAGCCGGCATTTATTCAGCCCGGTAAGGGTAAACCTGGGGCTGGCCCGGGCAAAGCCAGAGCCGGAACAATTCAACATACCTTTTCAAAACGTGGCGGTATTGCTGGAAGGATCCTTCTCTTCCGTCTTCAAGAACCGGCTGGCGCCTAAAACCCTGGCCATGATCGACACCGTTCAGCAACTCAAATTCAGGGAGCAGGGTGAGGTCACAAAAATGATCGTAGTGGCCGACGGGGACGTGATCAAAAACGATATTAACGCCGACGGAATGGTATTCCCCCTGGGCTATTACCGGTTTACCGATCAGACTTTCGCCAATAAGGATTTTATCGTCAACGCCCTGGAATTCCTGATCGATGATGCCCGGCTGATCGAAACGAGATCCAAAGAAGTAAAGCTCCGCATGCTGGACCGGGCGGCGATCAGGTCCTCCAAAGTCAAATGGCAGTTGATCAATGTACTCTTGCCTGTGATATTGATACTGGTTTTCGGTTTAACCTATAAATTTGTACGAAAGAAAAAATATGCCCGCTAAAGCATATATAGTATATGATGTGATCCTTGACCGGCCGGAAATACGACAAAATAGTATCCGATGAAAAAAACCCTTACATACCTGGCCGTTCTCATTCTGCTGGCCGGCATAACCTGGTGGATGGTGGCCGAAGACCGTTCCGGAACACTGGATCAGGATGAACAGCAATTCGCGATCGACGATACAGCGGCCATCGGGAAGATATTTATGGCCGATATGGGAGAACTGGAGATCACCCTGGAACGCACCGGCGGTTTTTGGATGGTCAACCAAAAATATAAAGTCCGTGAAGATGGCATCGATCTATTGCTGAGGACTTTGAAAAATATCCGGGTCGATTACCCGGTTACCAAAGCGGCTCATGATAATGTCGTCAAGCTATTGGCAACGGATGCCACGAAGGTCGAGGTCTACGACCGGGAAAACCGCTTGCTGAAAGCTTATTATGTCGGCGGACCCACACCGGATAACAAAGGCACGAATATGATCCTCGAAAATGCTAAGCGGGCTTATGTCATTCACATTCCCGGATTCCAGGGTTATGCGGGCAGCCGCTATTTCCTGGACGAAACCGCCTGGCGCGACCGAACGGTATTCCGGTACAAACCCCATCAGATCAAAAAGGTAAGATTGGAATATACCCTCAAACCACAACACTCCTTCGAGCTTTTAGTGGTACAAAAGGATAGTGTCCGGGTCCGGCCGTTAAACGATTCCCTTTCCTTCGAAGGCCAGTCTGTGGATCAGCTTTTTGCCAAACGATACCTAACTTACTTCAACCGCCTGAACGCCGAAGGATATGAAAACACATACGGCAAAAAAGACTCTGTTCTGGCTACCCAACCCTTTCTCCGGGTAGCGGTAACCAACCATGATGGGCTTACCAAAAAGGCGAATGTGTTTTTTAAGCCCGTTACGGAAAGGACAAAATACCAATTCGACGAACGAGGCAACCGGGTGAAATTCGATGAAGACCGCTATTTTGCATTGATCAACGAGAATAAGGACTTTGTGATGATCCAGCATTTTAATTTCGGCAAGATCATGGTTCCTATTGAGCGGTTTTTCCTAAAAGCATCCTGAACAGCCGCCTGCTATGGAATATTTATATCTTATCGGCGGCTTGGTTCTGTTGTTACTCAGTGGAGAGGCGCTGGTTAAAGGCGCTGTCGGTATAGCCTTACAATTCCGGGTTTCCACCCTGGTGATCGGCATGACGATCGTTTCTTTCGGTACTTCCGCTCCGGAACTACTGGTAAGCCTAAAAGCCGCCCTGGAAGGATATACGGATATTGCCATTGGCAATGTGGTCGGGTCCAATATTGCGAATCTCGCGCTGATCCTGGGGGTGACGGCTATCGTTTTCCCGATCCCGGTCAGCAGCAATTCCATCAGGATCGATTGGCCGATGATGGTCCTGGCAGGACTGTTGTTTTACATTTTTGCCTATGACCGTATGATCGGGCCCTGGGAAGGCTTACTATTTGTGGGGATATTGTTGGGCTTCGGCTGGTGGTTGATCAGGCAATCCCGGCGACAGCACCTGAAGAGCGCCGATGAAGATGAACTGGAAAAGGAAGGTAAGCGTCCGGCATGGGTGAACGGGGTGCTGGTAGCGGGGGGCTGTGTCGGCCTGGTATATGGTGCGGATTTTTTGATCGAAGGAGCCGTTAGGATCGCTACCCGGATGGGGATAAGCGAGCGGATTATCGGCCTAACGGTTATCGCTTTCGGCACCAGCCTGCCGGAATTGGTTACCTCGGGAATGGCTGCTTACCGCAAACAAACCGACATTGCCCTGGGAAACCTGATCGGTTCATGCATTTTTAATCTATTCGCCATTTTAGGCATTACCGCCCTGGTCAAAGAGATCCCGGTCAACGAGCCCACCATGGCCTATGATGTGTATTGGATGTTCGGGATCTTTTTCCTGCTCTTTCCGATCATGATCTTTATGCGGAAATTCGGCCGGGCCAGCGGTGTACTGCTGCTGAGCCTGTACCTGGTGTACACCGGATCATTGTTCGGTTGGATCTGACCGGTGAGTTTCATTGCTGCTCCTGTGATCGATAGCACTTTAGGGAAATTAAACATGAATTCATATATTTAAGCCGAGGTATCCAATTGCGGGTATATATCCTCTTTAACCGGACTATCCATTATGGAAGCAAACGATCAGTCTATCGGACAACAATTACTGAGTGAATGCAAAGGCATGACCAGTTATGCCTTGACCTCAGGCATGAAGGTGCCGCCTAATATGGTCTTGGCGCTCGAACAGATCGAACGTTCCTGGCAAAACGCAGGCACGGAACAAAAAGATAATTTTATCAAAAACCTGGCAAACATACATAACAAGCTCACGGATATTGTTGCCCCGGCCAAACCACGGTCGATCTTATACATCCAAAATGCTGCAAAAACAGGAAAATTTTGGGCCTTTTTGGGGCCGATCGTGCTCACCCGGAGAATGATCCTTATTGCACTCATCAGCCTCACCGCCATGATCTTACTGAGCCTGTCTCCACATGTGAATGATGATAAGAACTTTAAAGGATTATTCGATCATTCGGGCTTACCTTTATTGATCAACCTGTTGTTTCAATTATCTGCTGCAGGATTGGGCGCCTCTTTTGCAGCATTGCTGAAAGTCAAAAATTTTATCGCCAGCAATACCTATGATCCGAAATATGATGCCACCTATTATACCCGGTTTGTCCTGGGTCTCATTGCCGGATTGATCCTTACCCAGATCGTTCCCGTCAATGTCGAACAGGATATGTTCATCGAACATGAAGTGGCCATTTTATGCCTGGCTTTTCTGGGTGGTTTTTCCACAACTGCCGTCAACCGGATCCTGAACCGGATGATCTATACCATCGAATCCATGATCAAAGGGGAAACAGGGAGCCAATCCAATGAGGGCCAAAAAGATGCCGGGGCCATGGCAGCACAGGAAATAGCCGCCCATAAAATGGAAATGGCAACCGGCCTGTTGAAATTACAACAGCAGTTGAACGATAATCCTGATCCCCAGGCCCTGAAACAAACCCTTCAAAAAATGATGGAACAATCGGTACCTGGAAATGAACCGCTGGCGATCAATAACGATCAAAAGGACTAACTCCCTCCTCCACTCTGGACTTCGACCGACGAATGTTGTATAGTTTTAAACCTTCGGACAAATCCGCCGTCTAACCCATTGTTCCCAAAGGAGATCAAGATCCTGTTTTTAAGCCAAAAAATTTGAACCGACCATGAATATACGCTACACCTTCCCCACGATATGCTTCATCTTATTTTTGTTAGCCGCCACCATAGTCAACGCCCAGGGTTTATACTTAGATCCCTCGATCGGCATTGGGGCGCTCCCCTCGGATAACGAGGCTATCTGCCCAATTCCCATTTACACCGGTGACTATTATGCGACCGGGTTGCAGGCCGGCGACACCGCAGCGAATTTCACCCTATATGACTTGAATGGCGATTCCATTAACCTGCGATCTGCCTTACAAACCGGGAAACCGGTATTGATGATCACCGGCAGCTATACCTGTCCGGTATTCCGGGGCAAGATCCCCCTGATCAACGATATTGTTCAAACTTATGGCAACGACCTGACAACATTTATTGTGTACACGGTTGAGGCGCATCCGACCGATACCAGCCCCTACTTCGGGTTCATTAACATCACCCAGGCCAACATCAACGAGGGGATCTTGTATGACCAACCGACAACCTACGGTGAAAAAAAGGCTATTGTTTCGGATCTGCTGAATGATATAACCATCGATGCCCCGGTGTTAATCGACGGACCTTGCAATAACTGGTGGCTGCATTACGGTCCTGCCCCGCAAAACGCTTATATCATTGATACAACCGGGAAAGTATTTGTGAAGCACGGATGGTTCAATAAGTACCCCGATGATATTATCTGCGATATCGACAGCCTGCTGGGGAATCCTTCGAATTGCGGAGGTGCGGCAGATGGCTCCTTCGAATTCATCCTGGCTTCGGCAGATACTTTGTATGGCGCACCCGGAAAAACACTTTACGGATCCGGTTTACTGATCAATAATAGTACCAGCGACGTCCTGATCGATGTCAGGCGCTTACAAAATAACATGGCCCCGGATTGGGAAAGTTCCATGTGCCTGGATGCATGTTTGTCACCGGATGTGGATACCACAACGCTATTCCTCGCACCGGGCGACACGCAACTTTATACCATGTATTTTTTTTCGGGCGATAATATCGATACCAGTTCGATCAGAATGGGATTCCGCAACCAAAACGACAACCAGAATTTCTTTGTTCAATGGTTCCACGGTATTACCGACAGCAGCTACATCGATACAACCGGAAACCCCCCGGATACCACCACGGGAATGATCGCTGAGAACAGTATCGCTCACCAGGATATCCGGGTCTATCCCAATCCCTTCACTACCACTACTACGATCTATGTACCGGAGGCCTTAATGACCGCACCCATTGAACTGACGGTATATGACCTTAATGGGAAACTACTCCGGCATCAAATAATGAACCATACCATCCATATGCTGGACCGGGAAGGCCTGAGTAAGGGAATGTATATTTACCGCGTAAAGCGGCAGGAAGAGATGATCGGCCAGGGCAAGATGATCGTTTATTAAACCCTTACCGAATTATTTCCAGTGTCACCCGCCAACTGGCGGGGACACTGGAAATACTTTCTATCACTTCAAACACTCAACCTTTTGCAGAAGGAGGTGCTCACCGGATTGCAGTCGCAGAAAATAAATGCCTTCGGGCTGTTGACCGATATCCAGCGATAATACCTTGTCGTTTGACGGCCGTTGTTCCTGGTACACGGTCTCTCCGAGCATATTGATCACCTGAATGTCAAGGGATTGCCCGTCCGGTAAACCATGCCTGACCTGGATCGCACCCGCGGTGGGGTTTGGATATATCAGCAGTTTTCCGGGAGTTGGAGGATCCGCTATACCGACAGAAATATTCGGGAATCCCGAATTAAAGGTAAAAGGCAGCGCTGCCCGGATCAATGTTCTGGTCTGAGTCTCGAAAAGATCATAGCCTGCAGCCGTGATCAGATGGAGGGTGAAGTTGAAGGTGCTTTCATAGCCATAGTTAAACACAAAATCGAACTGTGGCTGTACATTGTTTTCACCGGGATTGATCGGCTGTGCGCTGCCAAAATTATGGTTGTACCAGGTGGTGTTAAATACACTGTCGCTACTTCCCTGGATGCCATCCCAGATAAATATTTCGGATTGATTGTCCAGGTCTACCAACTCGCCCATAACGTTATAGGCGATCTTGGAGGAGATATTACTGATCTGCGGCAGAAATTCTATGTTTTCATCACTTTCTACCGTCTGGTCATTATCGCCGTCGCTGTCGGGGTTGGAATCGTCGTCAATAGAAGTCAATCCGAATTTCAAGGCATTGACGATTACCGGGATACATTTGGTTTCAAAGGTATTAGCGCCTTCCGTTACAATGCAATGAAATTCAAAAATATGATTGTCCGGTGTATTGGCGTCGACCCATATTTCGAATTCATCGGTCGACCAACCATTGTCGTTCCAGCTCACATTATTCAAACCGGATACACTATCGATCAGGGTAATAAAAAGTCCGTCGATACGGATCTTACATTGCCCGCCGACAATAGACTGGCCGCTGATCTGCTGGTTTTCTACCTGCACTTTGAAGCGGACATTTTTACCGGGCTGAACCAGGTTGTGCGGATTATTCTCATGGTATTCCATTGTCGGCGGCAGATCATACAAACCGTCGAGCAGGGTGCCCTGGGTAACCGATCGATCATAAAAAGCGATATCCGTCACAAAAACTTCTTCGCTGGAGGCACAACTGGGATCCCCCTGAGCGGTTATTTTTATATTGTCGAAGGTCCAGTAGTCCTCGTTATCGGCCTCATACCTGAATTTCAACTGGACATTATCAGAAATATAGTTAGAGATATCGATCGTTTCATGTTGCGGCGTGTTATTGAAGGGCGCCGTACCGTGCAAGGTTCCCTGATCCGTTGTATAAGTCGCTACATCATTCCATCCCGTGAGGTCGTTGCCTACGGAAATCGTAACAACCGTTGTGCTATTGATATCGCTAAGCAGGTGATCGAATTCCAGGGTAAGGATATCATAGCCCTGGGCATTGACCGGGATGCCGGAGCTGATCATGGCAATATCAGCTATACAGGGTTGTGGCCAGAAACTGGAAGTGAATACATAATCGGTATGATCGATGTTGAACAGGGTATTTCCGTCAGTCTCATGCTGGAAATTGATCTGGCAACCATGGCCTCCTCCGATCTCCGTTTGCCAATTACCACTGCCGAACGGGTCGGTACTAAAATCTTCGTCTAACAGGACATCTTGTCCGGATACCGGTTGCAGGAAGGCACATACTACTAATAATAATGGTAAAACTATCTTTCTCATGATGTTAGATTTGATGATTTAAAGCGCTAGAGGGGAAGTCCAAATTACCGATGCTCGCGTTCATCTGATTTAGGTGAAGCGTAATTTTCAGCAAATTTAAGAAACAATGCAGGTTTTAGCAAAAGATAGCGCTTGGTTTTTATCAAATCGTCCGGCGCGAGGGGTAAACGGAGAAGATGGATTGATAAATAACAGAACCGCTAAAAAAGTGTGGGTTGTATCTGGCTCCGCTCAAAGGCAAGCAACCATCTTTTTTTGGATAAACCTCCTGCATACCCGGTAAGATTTCCGTTGGAGCCGATCACCCGGTGGCAGGGAACGATAATGGCAATTTTATTTTGACCATTGGCGCTGCCCACAGCCCGGACGGCCTTGGGATTCCCGATCTTCTTGGCAATATCCAGGTAAGCGGCGGTTTTCCCGAAAGGAATATCGAGTAGTTTTTTCCAGACTTCCTGCTGAAATGGCGTTCCCTCCCAATCCAGGGTTAGGTCGAATGCCTGAAGATCACCGTGGAAGTAGGCCGTTAATTGCCTTACCCCCTCCTTTAGGCAGGCCGGAATTGCTGATTGGTTAGCTAGCTTTGCCTCGAAGAAATCGACAGTGGTGATCCCTTTTTCCGTCCCCCGGATCAGCACCGGTCCCAGGGGCGATTCCATGGCAATTTCAGCTAAGGACGACATTAGAAAGTATCTTGAAATTTTTAAAAGTCTTCTCCATCAATAATGGATCTCGAACAGGCGGCAACCCTCCGGCCGGAAGATGACAAATCCGTTCGACAGATTGCCCTGGTCATTTTCATACTCGATCTCGTAAGTGCCTGCCCTGCGATATACGGCAACTGTCGGGCCGGGATCATTGCAGCCGGGTACGGTGTCTTTGTAAAAGGAATCGATCCGGCCTTCATAAACGTACACAAAAGGGAACGTATCTACATCCGCTACCCACAGGTCGATCCAGCCGGTACCATCATAATCATCCCAGAAAGTCCTTTGATACAGGCATTCCCCGTCATCATGCGGTACGTTCGGACAAAAATTTATCGCTATCGGATCGGTGCAGGCCCGGCAGCTTCCGTTATCTTTTTCCGCACTTTGATCATAATTAGAGGCACATGGGGTTTTGCAGCCTCTTTTCTTGCAACTATTAAATCCCGTTAAGGCGGCCAGTAATACCAGGATCCCGAAAATTGCCTTAGATCTCATAACACTGTTTTTATGGCATAAATGTAACAATTATAGACCGTATGGTGAAATCAAATACCATACCAAGATACCCTTCGATCGGCATTTATCAGACCTTAAAAAAAATATTTAACTTTATTTTTAAAAATAACACATCATGATACAGAAGATAAATACGCTGGAAGAATACAGGGAACAGTATCAAAACAGCATCGATGATCCGGAAGGCTTTTGGGCCGACATGGCCGGGACCTTTCAATGGCAAAAAAAGTGGGATAAAGTGCTGGAATGGAATTTCAGCGAGCCGAATGTCAAATGGTTCATTGGCGGGCAACTGAATATTACCGAAAATTGCCTGGACCGGCATTTGGAAGAACGCGGCGACCAGGTCGCTATTACCTGGGAACCCAACGATCCGGATGAAGCCACCGTGAACCTCACCTACCGGGAATTGCATGCCGAGGTATGCCGGTTTGCCAATGTATTGAAGCAAAACGGCGGTAAAAAAGGAGACCGGATATGTATATATATGCCCATGGTACCCGAACTAGCCATCGCTGTGCTGGCCTGTGCCCGTATCGGCGCGATCCATTCCGTGGTTTTTGCAGGATTTTCCGCCAAATCCCTGGCTGACCGAATACAGGATGCCGACTGCAATATCGTTTTAACTTCCGATGAAGCCTACAGAGGGGCTAAAGTGATCGGCATCAAAAAAATCGTGGATGAAGCGCTCGAACATTGTCCGACCATCCAAAAAGCCATCGTTTTTAAAAGGACCGGCGCTGACGTATCCATGAAAGAAGGCCGGGATCTCTGGTGGCATGAGGAGCTGGCAAAAGCTGGCACAGATTGCCCTGCCGAAACAATGGATGCCGAAGACCTCCTGTTTATCCTGTATACCTCCGGATCGACCGGAAAACCCAAGGGGGTGGTTCACACCTGCGGGGGCTATATGGTATTTGCGGAATATTCCTTCCGGAATGTTTTTCAATATGAAGAAGGAGATATTTACTGGTGCACGGCAGATATCGGCTGGATCACGGGCCACTCCTATATCGTATACGGGCCGCTGCTGGCCGGCGCCACAACGATGATGTTTGAAGGGATCCCTACCTGGCCCGATGCCGGCAGGTTCTGGCAGATCGTGGATAAATATCAAGTCAACATATTTTATACAGCGCCCACCGCTATCCGTGCTTTGATGGCCCAGGGACAGGAATTTGTGGATCCTTATCGCTTAAGCTCCCTGAAAGTGCTGGGAACCGTAGGAGAGCCGATCAACGAAGAAGCCTGGGAATGGTACCATCAGCAGATCGGTAAAGCCAATTGCCCCATCGTCGATACCTGGTGGCAGACCGAAACCGGTGGGATCCTTATTTCACCGCTGGCGGGAATTACCGAGCTAAAGCCGAGTTATGCCACCCTTCCTTTACCCGGCATCCAGCCATGCCTGGTCGATAGCAACGGACAGGAGATCCACGGGAATGATGTCCAGGGAAATCTGTGTATGAAGTTCCCCTGGCCTTCCATTCTTCGCACCACCTATGGCGACCACGACCGCTGCCATCAAACTTATTTCGCCACCTATGCCAACCTCTACTTTACGGGGGATGGTTGTAAACGGGATGAGGACGGATACTACCGGATCACCGGAAGAGTAGACGATGTGATCAATGTTTCCGGCCACCGTATCGGTACGGCAGAAGTGGAAGACGCTATCGACGAGCACCCGAATGTCGTTGAATCCGCCGTCGTGGGCTATCCGCATGATATAAAAGGGCAGGGTATTTATGCCTATGTGATCTGTGATGAGCAACCGCCGAACACCGATGATTTTCGTTCCGAAGTGCTTCGCACCGTTACCGAAGTGATCGGCCCGATCGCCAAGCCCGATAAAATACAAGTCGTTACCGGCTTGCCCAAAACCCGATCGGGAAAGATCATGCGCCGGATACTGCGGAAAGTTGCGGAAGGAGATACCTCAAATCTCGGGGACACCTCGACCCTGCTTGACCCATCCGTAGTGGATGAGATCAAAAGTGGGGCTTTGAGCTAGCAATCGATCGATCTTATTCTACGACGATCTTCCGGCTATAGACCTGTTCACCGGAATTAATTTTCAGGATATAAGCGCCTTTGGCGAGATCCGATAGATCCAGGCTCTGCCGGATGGCAGCCGTTTGTCCCGGATAGTAGTCGATCATCTCCTCCCCCACCATATTCAATACGGTGATCCTGGTATCCAGGCTTTCGGGCTGTTGGAATTCCAGGAAGATCCGATCCCTGGCCGGAATGGGGCTGACCCGGAAGGTAATCCCGTTTTTCTGCTCACGGATCCCGGTATGAAAGAAGGCAAAAGTGCTTTTGGAAGCCGTTTCTTCACAGGCCCCATTATCATTGGTTACCGTAATGCTCACCGTATTGGCTCCTTGTTTGGTATAACGGAACATTAAGGTATCATGAGAATTTTGAAAACCGGAGCCGTAACGCCAGATCCAACTGCTGGCTCCCTTACTGGTATTGTAGTGCTTAACGACATCGCCGACATAGACCGGATCTTGCCCGAACTCGAAATCAGCCTTGATCTCGTAGATCGTTACCATATGGCTTTGCGTATCTGCCCCACAAACAGCACCTCCGTTGGCGATCAGCGTGATCTGGTAAGTCCCCGTATCGGAGAAGGTATGGCTGGGGTTTTCCTGGCTGCTGATCGATCCATCCCCAAAATCCCAGAGATAATTGGTGGCGTAAGTGCTGTTATTTTCCACGCTAAGGGAGATCGGAGATTCACATAAAGTATCGGAAGGAAGGCTAAACATGGCTTTTACCCCATATGTCGAAGAATCTCCAACGCCTACGGCATACCAGGCTTCTTCGGTTTCATAATGTTCTATGGAGCAATTACCATACAGGTCTTTGGCCGCTTCGATGGCATAAAACCTGGCATCCGAGTGATCGGAAGATGGCGTCAGGTAAACCGATAAATTTCGGTACGCTATATCGGCGGCCTTCTCCAATCCGATACCAGCTACCTGGTAAGGATCATGATTATCGTTAACCCCGGTATCGCCTACCGCAAGAATATAGAACCAAAAATTCTGAACGCCGCTATTGGTATGTACACCTCCATTATCACTTGGATCGGTATGCCAGAAAAGCCCGTTGTAGGTATCCGGATCACTGTAGCGGTTGGGGCGTTCCATAGAACGTAAAGGATTGGATTGAATAACAATATCCTCCCCGATCAGCCAATCCGCTTCATTGGGCTTGGCAAAAAATTCGACCGCTGTTCCGAAGATATCGCTGAAAGATTCGTTTAAGGCGCCAGACTCATTGATATAATTAAGATCTGCCGTGTGTTGTGTTACACCATGCCCGATCTCGTGACCGCAAATATCCAGGGCCGTCAGCGGTCCCCATCCGTTGCCCCCATCTCCGTAAACCATATAGCTGCCGTGCCAGGAGGCGTTGATATATCCCAGATCATAATGTACATAACTGATCAGTTTTCCCCCGGAGCCGTTATAGCTATTCCGGCCATGCACTTGCATAAAATAATCATAGGTCATTTCCGCGCCCCAGTGAGCATCGATGGCTGCATCGTCGCCATCGGTTTTGGTATCCCAATAGTTATTATCATCTTCAAAATCCACTGCCGATCCAAGATCGGTGGTGCGGTTGAGGTCATAGGTCTCTACACCATTACCCCTCGTCGATTCCTGCAGCACGAATTGCCCCGGGCCCAGGCTATCAGTCATAATTTCCACCACACCGCTATACCGGGTTTCTCCATATCCTAACTTATTGACCGTATGAATACCGTCAAACGATAATACCAGTTGTCCGGTATGGGCATCGATAAATACCTCCGCCCGCTTCAACGGCTGATGGGCATAGATATCGAATTTATACGTTAAAAAATCCCGGTCCAGGTGATGAAATACCGCAGCCGATAATATGGTCAGTTCCCCTTTGGGATAATACGTAGCCGCCGGATCACCTTCAAACTTTTTGAGCCAGGTTTCTTCGGCATCCAGCTCCCATTTATATCGATCCGCCGGATACTGCTCCAAGGCCCGGGCAAGCGCTTCTGCTTCATCCAACAGGACTACCGTTGACCCCAAATTAACCGGATGCGCAAAAACACCATTCATTTTGCGGACATAACCGTTTTCCGAATGAGCGATATATACGGCGCTTTCAACCGGGATCCCTTTATAGTGTTGCTGATAACGATCATGCACCTGACCGAGCTTGTCCGTTTCCGATCTCATCAGTTTCAAACTTTGGCCTGCGCCGGTCTTCATATGTTCGGCAAACCATGACGGAAATTTTGCACCTGGTATCTTAACCCCTGGCTTTAGGTGGACAAATAAGGGCACCGCCGAATGAGCATTCGGCCGGATAAAGGAAGCCTCTTCGATCTCCGGGCCATTCGTTGGAACGACGTTCCCATAACTAATAGCGCATAAAAGTAATAACAGGCATAGTTGGCTTGCGGCAAGCCTGTAAGTTCGTTCTTTCATTTTCATAAGGATTGGTGATACAGTAGCGAACTTTACAAATATCCGCATTTTTTTACTTTTTTCTAAATCGATTTTGTATGTGGCGCATTTAGACAAACAGCGGGTTCAGATCACCCGATAAGCAGAGTTTTCGGGGCAATCCTCCGGGGGATAATAGCGGTAAAAAACACCCCCGGATCAGCGCATTTTGGGGGGGCTATAATTTATGG
>JANQFB010000343.1 GCA_028278085.1 Chitinophagales bacterium | reverse complement strand
CCAGGTTAAAAACCAGATCCGGCCCCTGGAATCCTGGTGTATCGTTAATACCTCATCGGTCGACAGGCCATCCAGGGTGGTAAAATTTTCAAATGTACGCCCGTTGAACCGGCTCACTCCGGCTTCCGTTGCCAGCCATATCCAGCCATCCTTATCTTCAAAAACATAATATACCGTTGAGCTCGGCAGGCCGTCATCCACATCGAAATTCCGGAAATAGGGTTCCTGAGCTACGGCAAAGGCCCAGAGGAATAGCAAAAATCCCGTAAAATATCCTTGTTTCGGCATCTATATACTAAGGGCATACAATTTACCGAAAAACAGCTAACCGACAAATGTTTGCTTGCCATAATAAATGACGTAAAAATTCGTATTAAATAAACGCAGTAGACAGCAGGTAATCAGAGAAACTTAAATATCTTAATAGCGATGAAAAGAATAGCCATTTTCTTTTTGCTGATCTCCTGTTGCGATCTGTATGCCACCCACAACATGGGTGGAACAATTGTCTACCAACACATAACAGGGCTCACCTATGAAGCAACGATCATTACCTATACCAAGGCAAGCAGCGTCCCGGCGGACCGGGATACGTTATGGCTTGAATGGGGAGATGGAACCCAAACCAGGATACCCAGGGAATCGGAGGAGTTTATCGAATACGATATCAAAAGGAATACCTATAGAGCCATCCATACTTATCCTTCCCCCGGACATTATGTATTGTCTATGGAAGACCCGAACAGGAATGCAAATATTTTGAACATTCCGGCATCGGCAAATGTCCCTTTTCACCTAGCGTCAGCATTATATATACCAACCTTCGGTGCATTCAATAATTCGGTAGCATTGGGGGCCGCTCCCATCTTATTTGCCGAATTCGGAAAACCGTTCCGGCAAAATATTGCAGCTTTTGATCAGGATGGTGACTTGCTCGCATTCGAATTGGTCGCCGTAAAAGGCGAAAACGGACAGGACATAGCCGGTTACAGTATTCCAAACGGCGTAACACTGGATCCTATCAACGGAGAACTCACCTGGGATAATCCCTCATCAATCGGATCCTATACCTTAGCCATCCGCATAACCGAATGCAGGAACGAGGAACAGGTGGGTTCGGTGATCGTGGATTTTCAGCTTAATATTACCCAGACCGCTACTATCGGTCAATTCTCCGGCCTGACTGCCTGGCCACAGGATTCAAATAACCGGTATGCAGACACCGTCTGGTTAAATGACAGTATTCAACTGGATCTTACTTACCAGGCAAGCACCGATTCCGTAGCCTTGAATGCATACGGTGAATTGTTCACCGGAGGAAACAACGGACACTTCGAAACAGATTCGTCATCCCTCACCTACCTTAAAAAGACTTTTCGCTGGACCCCGCAGCCCGGTCATCTCAGGTGTACGCCTTATCTCATAACTTTCAGAGGTAGCGTATATACTTTCAATACGGTTATACATGAAGACATTAGCCTGATGATTTTTGTCCGTGATTCTACCGCGATGCCATGTGATGAAAATTGTGATCCGCCGGTAATTTCTTCGGCAATCCATCCATCACCGGAACAAGCACATTTATGCATCAGTCCGAATCCTTTTCATGCTTATACAACCATTACCATTCCCAAGGCGTTTTTACAGGGTCGTTTTGCTGTTTCCCTCTTCAATATCAAGGGAGAGCGGGTCAGATACCTTTCAGGATTGAACAATTCTAGCATAAGCATCCCTAAAAATGACCTGCCCGCCGGAATATATTGGATAAGCCTTCATCATCCATCCGGCTTGCGCACTACCGACAAACTGATCATCACCGATTAAGGTTGTACAATTGGGGGAGTGATGTCAAAACTTCACCAAACGGTGATTATCCCAAACCAGGTCTTTCACCACAGGCTTGAGGATCTGGCCGGCCTGCATCAGCAGCGCGAAATCACTGGGGAAAGGCAAGGGCCTTTTGTTGATCTTCTTGCGGGTTTCGGGCGACAGGGCATCCAGATCGCCATAGGGGACAAAAGAGAGATCCGAAAATACCGCATCGGTAGCGATGGGGAAGCTCCTGACCAGTTGATTCCGCCGTTTGTCCAGGTAATCCACGGATCCGGCAATGGTGGCGATCTTCTCCTGGTGAACTTCAACAACCCGGCAGGAGATGGTCCGGAATTTTTTCACCCGGATCGGTTCGCCGTCCTTATCTTTTTTGGGTTCTCCATCCTCGTCCCTGACATAATCCCAGCCATCGTCGATCCGTTTGGTTTCGGTAAATTCCTTTTCCCGGATCCGCTCCGGGCTCACCCGGATAGATTTCATCTTCACCGTAATGTGGTAATCATAGTTGACATTCTTGACACGGGTGGTGTGATAGCTGAGCCAATCTTTATTCAGCTCCTGGACACTAATGGTCGTTAATTCTTTTTCAAATCCCGGCGGGAGCGGCACACCCGAGGTATTGATCATGGTCACCAAGACTTTATTGGTTCCCAATTCCCTGGCTTTTTCGAGGGCGCGATCCACATCCCGGAAAGTGCTGTAGTATTTTTTTACCTGCAGCAATTCCTCGTAGGCATCCCTTGCCGCCAAGCGGTCTTTCTTGCGCAGGAGCATCAACGCATGGTTATACAGGAATTCCGCTGCATTCTTCTTGGCCTTGATCATCTCCTGGTCATAATTCTTTAGCTCGAAT
>JANQFB010000338.1 GCA_028278085.1 Chitinophagales bacterium | reverse complement strand
TAGGGGCCCTGAAGGTAGAGCATCTCCCCGGTGCGCAGACCCTTTTTGTAGGCCGCGAATACGCTTTGGCGATCCGGCTGAAGGATCCGGAAGTGATGGAACCCTTAACCGGATTGCCCGATGTCAGGATCATGGCCATGAGCCCTGCCGGTTACGGCAGTCAGATGCTCGAGGCCACCGAACCTGAAAATAATGGTACGTATAAAGCCACTTTCACATTTCGTAAAGCCGGTGTTTATTATATCTATGCGGAATGTCTTTCAAAAGGCCTTGCCCTGAACAATCCGCAATACAGGGTATTAAATGTGATTAACAACGATCAACAAGAATGATGAAAAAGAAACGCTTAAATTTTTGGTGCGGTCTCTTGCTCTTGGTTTCAACAACAGTTGCGATACCTTTTTACGGACAGGCTCAACAAGCGACCGATTGCCATACCGCAAAAGATCATATGGCCGGTCATTCACACCAGGCATGTGAAAAAGCCGGTTGCAGCCATAAGGAAAAAAAACCTAAGGGTAGTTGTTGTTCCGTAAAAACCCAAACTTCAACAGCCATCATCCAGGTAGGGGATATGAAGGTTGCCGATGCAACACTTATTGACCAGCACGGGCAATCGGTGAGTTTTTATGACCTGATCCGGGGCAAAGTTGTGGCGATTAATTTTCTGTTTACCACCTGTACTACTATTTGTCCGCCTTTGGGTGCCAATTTTGTCAAGCTACAGGACATGATGAAAGACCATATCGGAAAAGACCTGGTCATGATATCCATCAGCCTTGATCCGGTAACCGATACACCGGAACGGTTGAAGGAGTGGAGCCGAAAATTTGATCCCCACCCGGCCTGGACCTTACTAACCGGAGAAAAAAGCACGGTGGAAACCTTACTCAAAGACCTTAAGGTTTTTACGCCATTGAAGGAAGATCATGCGCCCTTGCTATTAATGGGAAAAGAAGGAGAGAACAATTGGATACGTACCAATGGCCTGGCCGATCCGGCAAAACTGGCTGAAAAGCTCAGTGGCTATATCGATGATGGACCCGCGGTTTCAGCACCTTCGGATCAGCAAGATCTGGGTTATTTTACCAATGTTAAACTGGTCAACCAGTTTGGTGAGGAGATGCAACTTTATGAGGATCTGATGAAAGACAAAGTTGTTTTCATCAATCCGTTTTTCGCGGAATGCACCGGCGTTTGTCCGGCCATGCATCAATCCATGCAGCAGGTTCAAGCCTGGTTGGGCGATAAATTGGGTAAGGAGGTATTGATGATCTCCATTACCGTTGATCCAACCAACGATACACCGGAAATATTAGGCGATTATGCTGCCCGGTTCAATGCCCGTAAAGGCTGGTATTTTCTTTCCGGGGAACAGGAAAATGTCAACCTGGTTTTGAAAAAGTTCGGTAAATATGTGGCCGACCGGGAACAGCATGATGCCATTATCCTCATCGGTAATGTTCCCACGAGATTATGGAAAAAAGCCAATGGCCTGGCACCTGCCGAAGAGATTATCAAGGTTTTGGAAAGTGTGATCAATGATCACGGATAATATTTGATGAATGATAGCCATCCATTCATGCGAATGATGAGTAAAAAATTCCCGGTAAAATTATTGATCCTCGGTATAGGGATTTCCTTTATCGGTCTGGGCTGGCATTATCCCGCTTCACCATCCGAAGAAGAAGCCCAGGATGCCGGCAAAATGATCTATACAACGGGAAAAAGCACGACCGGACAGGATATCCTGGCGATCATGTCAGCCGTAGAAGTCCCGGCAGCGGTATTGCCTTGTTTAAATTGTCATGGGGCAAACGGCCGGGGAAAGCCGGAAGGTGGTGTCGTGCCCTCGGATATCCGATGGAAAGTGTTAACCAAAAGCTATGAATCGATCCGGACCAATGGCCGGGTTCATCCTCCTTATGATGAGCAAACCCTCAAACGAGCGATAACAATGGGATTGGATCCTGCGGGCAATGCTTTGCACCAGGCTATGCCAAGATACCGCATGAGCCGGGAAGATATGGATCAGTTGATCGGATATTTAAAGCAATTGGGTCATTCAACCGAACCCGGAGTCTCGGATACGACGATCAATATCGGTGTATTGTTACCAGGTGATCCACACTTTTCTTCCAGGAATGACCAGGTATGGAAGATCTTGTCAGCCTATTTTAATACGCTCAATGACAATGGCGGCATTTATGGTAGAAGGATCGTTTTAAAGCAGCCATCTTCGGTAAACAAAAATGCCGATCTTTTGGATAGAGCAAAGGCCTACCTGGAACAAACGGATATTTTTGCCTTAACAGCAAGTTCGTTTAATGGGGTCGACCACCAGCTTTCAGCCCTGGCCAACAGCTATCGAATACCTGTGGTTGGTGCTTTATCAGCTTTTCCCCTTACCGGGGTCCTTGAAAACAAGTTTGTTTTTTACCTGTATCCTGGCGCTGCCAACCTGGGCAAGGCCCTGGGGGAATTCGCCCTGGAAAAAATGGGGCATGCTCCGGAAAAAGTGGTCATCCTGTATGAAAGTAGCCCTTACCGGGAACAATTGGCGCAATCGATCCGGGATAACCTGGTACAACAAGGCCAAGAAGTCCTTAACAGATCATTTACTCCCGATGGGATACCGCCGAACGACCTGGTCAGGAGCCTGGATCATCATGCAGGCGATATCCTTTATTATATAGGTCCCCCGGCTTTTGGCAACCGGCTTTTGATCGAAGCGGACCATGAGGGCTGGCAACCGGTTGTACTGATCCCTGCTACGCTTTCGGGCCTCGACCCTTTTGCCATACCTGCTGCTTTTACAAACAAAGTATTTATGGCCTATCCGACCTGGCTAACAGACCGTAAAGCACATGCCCTGGAGTTTTATGCCCAATTGTGCCGGCAATACAATTTGAACCGGCAACATCTAAACAGTCAATTGAATGCCCTGGCATCAGCAACGATCCTGGTGGAGGCCATCCGTCAGTCCGGTAGAGCATTGACCCGGGAGAAACTGATCGATCGCCTGGAAAATATGTATGTATTTCAAACCGGTTTGATCCCCCCGGTAAGTTATAACATCAATAAAAGGATCGGATCCGAAAGGGTTTACATTACTGCCGCGGATCCGGAGAAAAAAGAAATGATCCTGGTGGATATGATCCAATGAGCAACAAGTTTTGAAAACGGCATCACATAATACCATCCTGACCGGAAGCATCGTTTCGGATGATCGGGTCGCTTCGGAAGAACTGGACCGACTGCAGGATCGCAGGGGTTGGCTGGAAGTCAGGGCCGATCTGTTGTCCGATGATCATCGTGCGATCTCCCAAAGGCGCAGTTTCAGCGGGAAAGCTATCTATGCCTTACGCAGCAACAAGCTGTTCGGCGCATATGAAGGCGGGCAGGAGGAAAGGATAGCGCGTTTACGGCAGGCCTCCCAGCATTTCGATCTGATCGAACTGGATAGCTCGGTTGATCTGGTCGAGGAGTTGACAGAACATATCCCCTGCGACAAGAGGATCATCGTACACAAGCTTGATCAACCGGTCGATCAAGCCTTGCAATCCTTACAGCAATTCAGGAACATCGGCGCCAGGTATTATAAGTTCATCGCCAAACCGACGGATGATCTTTCCGTGTTGTTGCCTTTACAATTGCTTCAAAAGAGTAAAAGTACCGATGTTATTGTCTGTACACAGGGGGCCCTGGGCCTTTGGACGGATATCCTGGCCCCATATTTCGGTTCGCCCATGATCTATGGCCGGTTAGGGGATCATAGCCCGGATGCTTTTACAATAGATCAACTGATCCGTGATTACGGATTCCCGGAAATGGTTCCTTTCCAAGAGATCTATGGGATAACCGGCCGACCTGTTTTAGGATCATTGTCGCCCAGGTTGCACAATGCAGCCTATAGGGCGCTGGATATGCCGGCATTATTCCTGCCTTTTCATATGGATAACTTCAACACCTTCGGAAGTGAACTTATCGATCAGGGAGCCTTAAAAGCCCTGGGGCTGACTATTAAAGGGATGACTGTTGTTTCACCCTTTAAAGAACAAAGTTGCCAATTTGCCGATAAGATCGTCCATCCGGTAACGGCTGCGGCACGGTCTTGTAACCTGATGGTTGAGGAAAATGGTCATTGGCTTGCCGGTACCACCGATGCATTTGGGGTAAAAGAAACGATCCGCCAGATGGGAATTTCGGTCAAAGGTTATCAAGCGGCCGTTATAGGAGCCGGTGGCGCCGGCCGGGCCATCACTGTTGCCCTGCAAGAACTGGGCGCCGAGGTGTTGATGGTCAATCGTTCCCCGGAAAGTGGTATGCGAGCAGCCTGGAAATTAGGCATTCGATTTTGCCCGCTGAACAGATTCAAGATCAAGGGTTTCGATCTGCTGGTCAATGCCACACCCATTGGTAAATATGGCGATACCATGCCATTCGATCTATACCGAACTTCCGGCCGGCAGTTAATTATTGATATGGCATATGCCAGCCAAATGACGCCACTGGTTAAAAAAGCCTTGTTATCAGGAATACCTGTGATAGATGGCCGGTCGATGCTGATCACTCAGGTAAGGGAGCAATTCAGGAAAATGACCGGCAGGATCATGCCGGTTGAATTGGCCCGGGACCTGGCTAGCCTCCCAAACACGCAAAACTCACCACAACAAATAAATGTATCATGTCAACTAACCTAAGCAATCCATTAACACACACTAAAACGGATGACCTGATCCCTGTGAAGGAACAAGATCTAAAGGTCGATCTTTCGACGTTTGTCGGGAGCTGGAAAAATACCAAAGAAGATTCCGGGCAGATCGTTAAGGCAGAACTAAGCTCCCGGGATCAACAATTGATCCTTCAAGCCTATGGGGCCTGTGAACCGGATCTTTGTGATTGGGGAACAACCGAATGTACGGTATTCACGGATGCTGTCAATTCTCCGACCGCCATAGCCTTCTTTGCCAAATATGAATTCAATGACATCACGGTGGAAATATCTTCCAATGTCAAATTAGGGGTGCTGGTCATACAGACCTATACAACATTCAATGATGGTAGCGGCCGGCAAAACTACTATACCCGGGAGTTTTATCATCGACAATAATGATCATCAATAAAAATACTTATCCATATGGAAACACAAATATCCAATCACACGATTAGCTATAAACATTTCTTGGGTTCCTGGAAAAATTCGAGGCCGGAGACCAAGGGTATTGAATCCTATGTGTTCGAGGAATCGGACGAGGGGTTACAGATCAGTGTTAGGGGCGCCGAAGATGGCGTGATACCCGGCAACTGGGGCACGCAACCGGTCATTTGTCATGCTTCGTCACCGGAAGGCGGAAAGGCTACTGCTTTTCAGGCTGGTTTTCTGGTCAATGGTCATAAGATATTTATTGCAGGTAATATCAACAAGGGCTTGATCATAATTGCCATTTATATCGAAGCCGGGGAAGCCGATGCTAATAGTTTTATCCGGGAATTTTTTTACAAGTCCTGAAGATCGTTAAAAGCCGGAACATTAAACCAATGACATGGACGAATTAGTTACAAGCAGATCCAAACAGGCCTTGATCCAGACGGCCCGGACCCTGGCGCAAAGCAAGTTCATCGAACGGGCGGGTTATTATGATGAAAAAGCCATTTTCCCGGCCGAGGATTTTGATGACCTGTTCGACGCAGGTTTGATGGCGACGTTAATATCCGAATCATATGGAGGGCTGGGGCTTGGCCATCACAAAGGTGATATCTATACGCATTGGATGATCACGAAAGCGCTGGCTAATGCTGATCTGTCATTGGCCCGGTGCTGGGAAGGACATGCCAATGCGATGTTACTCATTGACAACATCGCGAATGCGGAACAGAAATCCCGTTGGTTTAACGGGGTATTGCAGCAGCGGCAGATTTGGAGCGCCTGGAGCGGGGAACCCCAGCATAAAAAACCCGGAAAATCTATTGGTACGAAACTGGAAACTGCTGACGGCGGATATTTGATCAATGGCAGTAAGGTTTTTGCTACCAGTGCCAGTGCTGCGGATTGGGCCATTCTGTTGGTCAACACCAGGGGGCCGGGAGGGGCCAGGCATGCGGCTCATTCGCCGGGATCGGTGTTAATGCTTGCCTGTGATCTGAGCGATCCATCCGTCACCTTCGATGATTCCTGGTGGGACCCCATTGGTATGAAAGGATCGGTGAGTTATCGCGTGGATTTTAACAACACCTTTATACCCAATGAAAATCTGATCGGGAAGCCAGGTCAATTCATGACAGAAGAATGGCAAACACGATTCACACCACAATATGCGACCACATTTTTGGGGGCCGCAGAAGCTGCCTATACCTTCACGGAGGAATATGTAAAAAGTCAGGCAAAAGAGCAGGACCCCTATATCCAACACAGGTTCGGCAAGATGGCGCTTAACCTGGAAACCGGGAATCTATGGTTGCGGCATGTCGCCCGGCTTTGGGAAAGCGGGCAGGATGAAGCTGCTAAACTGGCCGGGAATAAAGCCCGCTACCTGATCGAACAATTGGCCATGGATACGGTAACCCATGCTGTTCATGCCTGTGGCGCCCGTTCCATGATCAAGCCCAGCCGGTTGGAGCTGATCTACCGGGATCTTTCATTTTATATCAGGCATGATAACGATGATCATCTTTTATCCATGATCGGTAAAGCCAGCTTAGGACAACATTATGACGGATCTTTTTTTAATGAGGTGCCGGAAAAAAAGGACCAGGAACCTGTTAACGGCAAAGAAATGCAGCAATACAACAAATGAAACTTTCCGGGATAAATTTTACATGGGGAATTTGGGGACTGGCGTTGGGATATTTTGTTTTCTATGTTCCTTATGCCGCCTCCACAAAGATGCTTAGCTCCGGGTTATGGCCGGGCCATGAAAAGGTTATCACCGGTTTTAGCCTGTTGCCGGCCGTGGACCTTGGCATCATGGTCATGTTAGTCGTATTGATGAGCCTGATGGGATGGTGGAAGTATGCAAGATCGGTGAAGATCTTTGGGTTCCCGCTCCCCATTGCGACCAACCGGTGGACCCTGTTTTCAGGATTGGCCACCGCTTTTATTATCATGACCACTACCCTTGCTTACTCTTTTACCGGAATATCGCTGGTTTTTGCTGCATTATTGATGAGGGGCGGGGTGTTGATCCTGTCCCCGGTTACCGACCTGTTGCACCAGAGAAAAGTTCATTGGTATTCGTGGATCGCACTTGGATTAAGTCTTTTGGCTTTGATGTTGATTTTCATGGAAAAGGGTGGTTATCAGCTAACAGTGCTGGCCGCATTGAACATCGGGTTTTACCTGAGCGGGTATATTTTCAGGCTTCAGTTCATGACCTATTTCGCAAAGACCAACAGTAAAACCGCTAAATATCGATTTTTTGTGGAAGAAATGCTGGTTGCCATGGCAGCGATCATTTTGATACCGCTGATACTGGCAGCGATCGGACAGGGTCAGATCATGCTTGACCTGCGGGCGGGATTCAGGGATCTTTTTACCGGTAATTACCTTATTCCGGCTCTGATAATCGGAGCGTTATATGCCTGCCTGTACATTTTCGGTTCAAGGATATATCTGGATCACCGGGAGAATACCTTTTGCATACCGGTGAATCGAACCGCCAGTTTGTTAGCCGGGGTTGCAGCTTCCATGCTCCTGACCTTCCTGTTCGGGAAGCTATTTTATTCGGATACGCAATTGATAAGCGCCGGCATACTCCTCATCGCCATTTGCTTTTTATGCATTCCGGAATGGAAGGCCTACCGTCAGATCCGTACGGCTGATGACTTTGGAAGTCCGAAGCTCTACATATTCGTTTGCCCCGGAAACACCGGCCGTTCGCCTATGGCACAGGCCATATGTTGGCATAAGGTGAAACTGGCGTTGCAAAAGCAAGATCTGAACCCGGTCAGAAGCGGCTTAAAGATCACCAGTGCGGGCATCAATGCCAATGAAGGAATGACCATGTTACAGGATGCCAGGGCTGTTTTGTCAGAAATGGAAATACCTTTTCCGGAGCACCGGGCATCGACCTTAACAGCAGACCAGGTCCATCAGGCGGAGCGCATTTGGTGCATGTCAGAATCACAAAGGATCGAATTGATCGGAAAATTTCCGGGAGCTACGTTTAAAACAACTTGCCTGGATCCTGAGGATAATATTCCGAAACCCTATGGGAAAGGAAAAAATGCTTACCGGACTTATGCCGATAAGATCAATTTCCTGATAAACCGGCTCTTTGAAGATAAAAAACTGGAACTGGCATAAGCCCTTTGCATGGAACCGCTGACCAAACACCCGCCCCCGGAAAAACCTTTGCGATTTCATTGGAGCATGTCGTCCGTAGGTGTTCACCTCAAAGGTGCAACTGCCCGGAAGGATCAATCCGGTGTTCCCGATATTCCCTCCCACCATGCGTTTTGCCGTCAAGCAGCCGAATGTGGCATCGAACATTTACTGACAGCCTTTGGCTTCCACCGCCCGGAACCCGTTTCGTTGGCGGCTGCTATCGGAAGTGTCACGCCTAAGGTCAACTTTCTGATCGCGGTTCGGTCGGGTGTGGTGGCTCCGACATATTTTGTTCAACAGATCAACACCTTATCCTGCCTGATCCAGGGAAGGGTTTGTGTGAATGTTATCGCCGGTCACAGCCCGGAAGAACACCGGTATTACGGAGATTTTCTCGAACCGGAGCAACGCTATGAAAGAACCGATGAATTTATGGCTATCTGCCAGGCATTATGGGACAACCAGGAACCGGTAAATTTCAGGGGCAACTATTACCAGGTTCATCAGGCAAGGATCAACACTCCTTTCCAATCACCGGACCGGGCGAGGCCGGAGATCTATTTCGGCGGAAAATCCGAACAATCGATCGACCTGGCCATGAAATATGGTGATTGCCTGCTCACGATGCCCGATGCTCCGGAGTTATTGGCTCCGAAGATCTTGCCGGTCCTACAATCCGGAACATCTATCGGCCTTTTGATCTCCATATTAACCAGGCCAACACGTGAAAAGGCTTTAGCCGATGCTTATGCGATGATAGAACGGCTGGGTTCGGATGCCCGGCAGGTGCACCGTGACTTTAAGAAGCACTCCGTGTCGCATGCGTTCAATTCGGTTCTTCATATGGGTGACCGGGAAGAAGATTGGCTGAGCCCTTGTTTATGGACAGGCGCCGTACCTTACCTTGGAGCTCCCGCCATTGCCCTGGTGGGCTCTTATGAGGAAGTAGCCGCAGCGATCATGGATTATAAACTGATCGGTATTTCGGAGTTTCTATGGATGGGATGGCCTGATGATGCTGAAATGATACATTTTTCCAGGGGTGTGCTGCCTTTGGTCAGAGCCATGGAAAGTCGAATTCCACAAAAGATTGCTGAAAAATGATCACAAAACCGGTTCAATTTCATTGGCGTTTACTACAAGGTGGCGAAACACAAGGGTGGACACGTGCCAGGCAACTGGAGCTTAAACCTGTCGGCTTACCCGATGTAAAGGCCCAGGCCGAATTTTGCGAACTGGCCGAAAAAGCCGGCGCTTCATCCTTATTGGTGGATATTAGTTATGGAAAGCCCGATCCCTTATTACTGGCCAGTGGTATAGCGCCCTTCACCAAAAAGATCAGTTTCCTGGTAGCGGTCCGGTCAGGATTGATCACCCCGACTTATTTCGTTAAACAGGTCAATACCTTTTCTGCCTTATATCCGGGCCGGATCTTATTAAATGTTGTGGCCGGTCATTCACCGGTTGAACAAGGATATTATGGCGACTTTCTGTCTCATGATGAGCGTTACGCCCGGACGGAAGAATTTCTGCGTATTTGTCATGCTTTCTGGAGGGGTGATATCCCGGTAGATTTTACAGGTGAGTATTTCAAAATTGAGCAGGGGAATCTGCATACGCCCTTTGTAGCTCCGGAGCGAAAGCATCCTTATATTTTTATCGCCGGTGGATCAGATGCATCCAGGAACCTGGCAATTAGCCAGGGAGACTGCTGGATGCGACTGGCGGCCAGGCCTGAAGAAATTGCTGAAGCAGGGAAACCCGTGCTCGATGCCGGCAAGGATGTGGGCTTGAGGATGTCAGCGATTGTAAGATCGACCCGGGCGGAAGCCATCAAAGCAGCGGAAGCCCTGATCCATAACCTGGATCCTGAGATCAGGGAGAAAAAAAAGGAACATAAATTTGTCCGCCACTCGGATTCTGTTTCGTTCAAACAGGTTTATCAACAAGCCGAACAAGAATGGCTTACGCCCTGGTTGTGGAATGGTGCGGTTCGGGCTTATGGCGCTCCGGCTATTGCATTTGTGGGTACGCCAAACGAGATTGCCCAGGCCATCATGGCCTATAAAGAAGCGGGTGTTTCGCAATATATCTTATCAGGTTGGCCCAAAACCGAAGAAATGGTCAGGTTTGGGAAAGAAGTGTTGCCGATAGTCCGGAAAATGGAGCGATCCCTATCCGTTTCAGGGGTTTCCTCCTGAGCGATCATGTAAATCATTTAACGGTTATGACCAAAATACTCCATATTATTAAAAATTACTGTTATGCCGGAGCCAGCAGGTCGATCAGCGCCATCGCTAAGAACATCAAGCAGATCGGTCCATACGAGCATACGGTCATTTCATTATTACCGGGTGAAGAAGCCAGGGAGGTGGCGGAAGATGCCGGCATGAGGTATCTCGCAGGCTTAGATAAAGAAAGCCTTTACCGGGAAATTGCTTCGGCAGATATGGTACAGGTCGATTGGTGGAATAATCCCCCGGTGTATGAATTTCTCAGAGCCAACGACCTGCCGCCCATGCGTATGGTGCTATTTGTTCATGTGGCCGGGGTTAGCTGGCCAAATATTATGATCCCGCAACTGGTCGATATCGCAGATTTTGTCGTGGCGGGTTGCCAATTCAATTATCAATGCCCGGTGATCCGGGGTCTCCCGGAAAATATCCGATCGGAAAAAACAGATTGGGTCTCGGATACCACCGATTTCGATCGATTGGATCCCCTGGTTAAAAAACCTCATCCCGGATTTAATATCGGATATATCGGCACGGCAGACTTTGTTAAAATGCATCCTGATTTTATCCGAATGAGTGCGGCAGTTAATATCCCTGGTGTTAAATTTTCCGTTTGCGGCAGGGGAGATATGGACTTACTGCGATCACAAGCCGATCAGTTGAACGTTGCTCATAAATTTGAATTTAAAGGTTTCGTCCAGGATATCCGGTCGGAGTTCGAGGTGATGGATGTTTTTGGTTATCCCTTATGCGATCCTCCGGGAGCGGAATTGGCGCTGCAGGATGCCCTTTATGCCGGGATACCGGCCGTAGTATTTCCCCTGGGTGGTATCCGGGATGCCGTTATCCATAATTATAACGGATTGCACGTAGAAAGCCATGGATCCTATAGCCAGGCGCTGGAGTATTTATATCACCACCCTGAAGAACTGGAGCGGATGAGTGAAAATGCCAAAAAGCATGCCCGGGAAGTATTCGGCGGCTTCAATTCCGCTAAAAGATTTCACAGGATCTATCAACGGGTGATGGAACTTCCGAAAACCACCCGGCAGTGGTCAACACAAGGGTTGCCGGCATCGATAGATAAGCATTCGGGAATGGGCAAGTTCGTGGAATCCATTGGGGCAGCTAACAAGCATTTTATCACCAGTGTTACCGGGAAGGATGATCCTGAGATCATAGCAGCAGAAGCGTGGATAGGGACCGGGAATAAGCGAAATTATTTTGGCCTTTCGGAGTACCGCCAATATTATCCGGCCGACAGCTATCTCCGGTTATGGGAAGGGCTCGCGCTGTACCATATGCAGGAATACCCGGAAGCCTACGAATT
>JANQFB010000317.1 GCA_028278085.1 Chitinophagales bacterium | reverse complement strand
GAAAGAACATCCACTCCATTTTTAATGGATTTTCGGTTTGCGATTACACTTAATGCCTCAGGCGTACTAAATCTACCCATTTGCTTTGCTGCAATATTAAATTCTTGCTTTGTTAAATACTTAACCGGGACATTGGTAAGTCCTAATTCCCTTGCTGCAGCTAATCTATGGTGTCCATCTACCAATAAGACTTCATCTCCATGTTGAAATACATGAATGGGGTCCATACTTTCTAATCCATCTTTCAATATCTTTTGCTTAATTTCCCCGATTTTTTTGGCAGAATTATCACCGTGTTTTAATTCCCATCTTAAAATTTTACCAACCTGAGCAAAGTCACAAGGCTTTCCGTTATGTACCAATAGTTTCCTTGTAGAGACATAATAGGTATGAAACTCTTCAACGGTAAAATTATAGACATTAAAATCTCCATTTACAATTACAATGGAATCTATTACCACTTTACCACCGGACCATAAAGTCAGGCTATCACCGACCTTTAGTTTGTCTGCATTGATCCATTTCCCTTCAACATAGAATGGATGTTCATGCGTCGCTTCCAGCATTTCACCCTCGTAATATATTTGGAAAATCTGGTCGAACTTTCTTTTGAAAGTGGATATTACTTGCTTTAATTCCAAATTCCCGGTAGTATCATTAAATGCCCATACCAAATCGCCGCTATTGATTTCTTCAATCTTTTTAAAGCCTTCACGTGTAAGCACTAATGTCCCTGCTGTAAAACATCCACATGGTTTAAGCGATTTTACTTGCTTTTTCGCATTAGATAACGCTATCTTTCCTAAAGCTTTCACGCTGAACTGTCCCGTCTTCAGCAAGTATTTCACCTCTCCTACGCCAACTAATGAAATTAATATATCAAATACGATCTTCCCATGCTGGTAACCAGCCTCCGCATTGGTACCCTGGAAGGTAGTCTGATCCCACCATTCGCCTAACTCTTTCTTGATGTTTGTCCAGACCTTGGCCCGTAATTCATCGTCGGTAACCAGGTTCATGGCCAATTTACCGATCTCGTAAGCATCGGCTCTCATTTGTGCCGCTTCATCCGTATAGAAAAACAGTGAAGGATGGAAGGGGTTGATGGCCATATTGAACTTAGCCGCACCGATCAGCAGGTCTGCTGTTTCGATAAGTCCGTCACCAATGCCCGCCAACAGGCCTGTCATATAATAAGAGTCTTCGCTGAGGTATTCTTTCAGACGGAAGTCGATAGCTCCTTCTCCATCCTGATCATCGAACACCACGGGATTGTTGGCCGCAAAAGCATAGGGCGACATGCCCGGGTAATTCCGGAACTGGGGATCGACCGATACAAACCTGGCTACACGGCCATCGTAAATACTACGGCTGCCAAAATTATAAGCATTGCCCTCCCCTTTGATCTCATCATCCTTTTCCTGTCCCTGGTAGCCATACCGGTATTTCCCGGTAAAAGCCTTTTTATCGGGCATCATCATGCCATAGGCATAATAGTCGACATAGCTCTCCAGGTCGGCTACCCACCGGTCAGGGATATCATCCGAATTATCATCCACCGGTACCCGCATATCGCTGACCACAGCCCGTACATTACCCAGGTGATCTTTCAACTCATATAGCTTCTTGTCAACTGAGCGTTCAAAAATGTTATCATCAACCGGGGCTATCCTGAAGGATTGAGTAGGCCAACTACCGAACAACCCGGCTTGAGGTGTGCCGGTCAACGTAACCGGTTGGACATCGAAGATCCCTCCTCCCAAAGGTGTAACCTGGCTTATTTTATCTTCACTTTCCCGGCTGGCCACATATAACTTTTCATCGAATCCTCTCCTGATCTCACCATATTCATGTGTGAAACCCACAAACACATTGGTAAGTCCCGATGAGGTAGTATTATAATGCCAAATATTTTTTGCTTCGGTCGTTACCGGGTCTAAGAACACTGACTGCTGTCCAAAGTATACCATTTCCTTATTCAAACCGAAATCGGCCGTACCTTTGCCGTAATTACCTCCGGCATTAGCCTGAAATGCAACGGGGTTGCCACTGATACTCTGGCGATCCGGTGAAAGGATCATGCTACGTACATCCGCCTGTCGGTGTGCAAAAGCTCCAATCCTGAACTTCCGGTTGAAATACACCAGGTTTTCACCATCTTTCGAGATCTGCAACGCTCCATTACCTGTTTCATCCAGGCTTTCAAACTGAGCCACCGGCAACGGCAAGGAAGGCACCACACCATCCGTAAATACCCATGCCAGAATTTCCGTTTGTCCCAACTGACCGGCAAGAATTGGATCGGTGTAGCGTGTCATGTATACGATATGCTCCCCGGTAGTCCGGTCTTCCACTACCGCCATATGCCGGCCGTAATTGCCGGAAAAATCCATTTGTACGGTGTTGACAACAGCTCCTGCCGGTGGATCCCCGCCTGGAGCAAAACCCTGAGCATCCATATCCACTTCCATGTAGTTAGGATTACCATTCGCATCGATCGTGAACAATAAATAGATATTATTGATGCCCGGCTTTTTCATCACCATAGCCTTAGCCGAAGCTTCCATCAATAAGCCATCCGATCCTTTCAAGAGCTGATGATCCTTATCGAAAATCAGTAAAGCATTTTCCTGACCATAATATTCATCCGCTACGGCCGCAAAAAACTGCCGGTTACCCTCCAAATCTTCAGCGATCACGACATTATTGGTTACTTTCCCCATAAACATTAACTCCGGTGGAACGCTTTCGACATCGATACCTCCATTCGAAAAATGAATATCCCTGATCTTCGTCTGACATACCTTGTTGGCAGCATCCAGTTGAATTTCAGCATTCGCCGCAGATATCCAATTCCGGTATTCACTTTTCCGGTCAAGCCCATCCAGGTCGAAACCCTCGTAAGTGTTATGATCATATTGGTCGCTGGCAACCGATTTAAGTGTTATTTCATGAATATCCAGGCCTAATCGATCCTGCCCATATATAGGCCGCTCCTTCAGCTTGAAGTCCACCTGGGTACCGTCGGTGCTTAATTCCCGTTCATAAATAGCCATCACCGAACCGTCGGGTCCAAGGGCGTAATAGCTTCCTTTTTCATCTCCATCCCTGACAACTTCTTTGTGAACCCGGTTACCGTAAGCGTCATACCTGAAAGTCATATTCAGGATCTCCGTTACATCATTGGTATTGGTTTTATGCTTCCGTTCTTTGACCACATGCTTAACCAGGCCATTCGGAGACCAATTGACGGTTGTTTCGATCTGATAATCACTATTGACAGGATCGGGTTCTGTTTCCGTGATGAGATTTCCGGTACCGTCATATTCATAGGAATGTAAGCCGATAATATCATCCATGGTCCCATCAATGCTCGCATTGGCTGTCAGGTCTTCCAATTCCCGTAAACGGTTCCTGTCTTCTGCATAGCCATTGGCCTTATTTTCATAACCATAGCGGAGTTTATCCATCTCCGAATTACCGGCGCCATAGGCATTTCGTACGAGTTCCAGGATGTTTCCATTCGGATCATAGATGAAACTGGCATCATAGTCATCACCATCACCGGGCTTTGACCATGATCCGGATCCGGGATCATAGCTGGCATAAGATGTGCTGCTAAGCCTGTTCAACCGATCATAGGTATAAATATTGCCGGTAAGCTCTTTGACACCATATCGATCGGTATTGCTGAAAATCGAGCTGATGTTTGCATTATAGAGATTGC
>JANQFB010000299.1 GCA_028278085.1 Chitinophagales bacterium | reverse complement strand
GCAGTTATAAGCAGGCAAGAGCCATAAGAATAAAAAAAAGTCAATCCTTCACATGGTTAGCAGATTAGTGCTCTTGATCCTTACTACCCTTCTTTTAAGCAGTTGTATGGCGCTGAAGCCCCGCTCGTGCAAGAACAAAACCGGCATTGTACCGGAAGGTTTCGACTGGAAACGCCGGACCGCTACCCGGTAATCCGGCCTGTTAAGGTGCTGCCCATACATATACCAATAGTACCCCGTGCTGTTCCAGGGCTTGTTTGGAAGCCTCCGGCTCCTGTTCCACATTTAGTTGCTGCCCCAGCTTTTCCAGCGCCGACCGGTTAAGTTCCGGGTTGAAGTTCAACATCAGGTATCCTTCCGTACTTTCCGACGCGTAAGGTATATAATGATAATTACGATAGGGTCCCTGGTATATTTGCCGGATCATATTACCGGTCGTTTCGACCAGTTCGCTGTTCAGCCAGTCGCGTTCGGCCGGTCTAACTTCCAGGAATTCAACGGAACGGATCTGATGAATATCCAGGTCGATCTTCTCCTCTGCCGCAATAAGGCCGAATTGGCGGATCGGGAATTCATCGTTCCCTTTGAGCTTTTCGGGCAGGTAATAGTTTTTATAGATGGTAAAGCGGTGATCGCCGGCAGTAGCGGACCGCTCATTTTCAGACACACCGCAGAGGCGGTAAACCAGGGATAAGAGACTATCGCTATTACCATAGGCGTTGCTGTTGCTTGTCTCATCCAACTCAACCCAGGGTTCATTGTGGCCCGAAACTTCGAAATAACCGGTGTATACGGTTCCGTCTGTCATGGTGAAGGCCGCGTGGTAAACCAAACATGATCCGTGGCAGGCCAATGCTTTTCCACCTAAGAAGGCTGCGAATAGTAAAAGGATAAGATTTTTCATAATACTGGGTTTTGGTTGCTAATGATGTCTAAATTAAGCCCCCGTGGTCCCAGTTATGTTGCCATTTGATTATTTGCCCGATGGTGGTTATTATTCGTACCGGGGGAATTATTATTTGCGAAACGAGGTTTGGTGCTCCTCTCTGGAGTAGTGTCCCCGCCAATTGGCGGGTGACACTACTCCAGAGATTATTCGTGATGTGGTTCTTATTCCGGTGTCTTCTGTCTTATCTGACGAGTACCACCTTATCCGTCCATTGGAAAGAATCTCCGGAAACATGGATGAGGTAGATCCCTGGCGGAAGATGGGCGATGTCCAGGCTTTTATCGGAGGACTGTAGTTGAACTGTTTCTCTAAATAACGCCCGGCCCGGAAGATCGGTAAGGATAATATCCAATGATTCGTCAATTTCCGTGGTAAACCGGAGGGTCACAAAATCATGAGCAGGATTCGGAACAACGCTTAGCAAGCCGTCTTCAAGGCCCAGGTTGGGTGCTATACCATTGGGTAATCCCGATATTTCAATATTATCCACAAATGCATTATCGCCCTGGCTGTTGGGCCAGGGATCCAGGGTCCAGCTAAAATAATTGCGTGTTTCGAAACATAATTCAAAAGTGCTGTTGGCATAATCATCCAGGATGATCTCATGCCGGACAAAAGGATCATCGATATTCGTGGAGGGATTAAAGGTACCTTCGACCTGGTTGCCATTGGCCAGGATCCGGAAACTGCTGGCAATGGTTGCACTGTCGATCCCGAATATAACGGAATATAATATGGAATAGGTTTGCTTCAGGTCGAACGATAATAAAACGGTGCTCATGCGTGAAGCATCCACGCAAAAACAAGCTTTGGCAGAAAAGGGTTCGTTCACCTGCCAGATATTGCCTTCCGTCGGGATCACCAGGTCTCCGGTGTAATTAACGATATCGCCACCCGTCATGATCAAACCATAATCACTGTTATGGGCAGCACTGTCAAAAACGTACACATCGGATTCCGTATTAGGCAGGAAAATAACAGAGTCGGCCACCTTAACCGTATCCGTAAAGGTGATCTTGTCCATGAGGGTGTATGGATGCTTGATCACATTACCATTCAAGGCATCGTTATTGCTGTTTTGATCTTGTGTGTAAGCCGTTTGCACATCCAGCAAATAGCCGTCCTGTGTGGAAAGATCGAGGGGTGCATCGAAGGCATAGATCAACGTTTCACCGGGATCCACGTCGTGGGGTACCGTTACGGTTTCTGTAACCGCGTTTTGACCGTCAAGCTGATATTTCACTTCAAGATCAGTTCCTTTCGGCAGGAGGTCACAGCCGTTGAATTGAATATTGATCTTCACTTCTTCTTCGCCGGTCAGGTTACAGCCGGTTTTGGGGGAGATCAGGTCAACGACGCCAACATCCGTGTTTTGCTGTAACTTGCTTTCAATGTGAACATCCAGGCTGTCGTTATATTTTTCCGGATCGGCTGCATAGGCTGACCACAACTTTATGGAATGATCACCGATCGACGATAGGTCCATCGTAGTATTAAAGGTATGATTCAACGTATCTCCGCCGTTCATCGGTGTAGATAAAGTGACCGTATCGCTGACCTGCGGACCTCCGTCGAGCTGGAAGGTAAAGGGTACTTTCAGACCGGCCGGCAAAGGTGTGGAGCAGCCGTTGTACCGGAATTTTATGGTAACCGGTTCGGCATTGGAGAGACCACAACTGGTTTTCGGAGATTCGAGCTCCAGTAACCACAGGTCGTCGTCGGCAATGGGATTTCCGACACCTACGGCAAACCAGGCTTCCGCCGTGGAGATCACCTCCGGAGAACATTGGCCATAGAGATCCTCTGCGGCCTGGATGGCGCCTGTCCGGGCGTCGAAATATTCGGAGGTGGAGGTTAAATAGGTACTTAAATTTCGATAGGCAATGGCAGCGGCTTTTTCGATCCCGATCCCGGTAACATTATAGGCATCATTATTATCGTTGGTGCCTGATCCACCCCGGGCTAATAAATAGAACCAAAAATTCTGCACCCCGCTGTTGGAATGAACGCCTCCATTATCTGCCGTGCCAGTTTTCCAGAAAAAGCCTTGATAGGTATCCGGATCCTGGAAGATATTTGGACTGGACATGGATCGCAGGCCATTGCCGGAGGTGGTAACGTCTTCCCCGACCCGCCAATCGGCATTCGCTGAATCCGCCCAAAACTCTGCCGCTGCTGCAAACAGGTCGCTGAAGGATTCGTTCAAAGCGCCGGGTTCGTTTAAATAAACCAGTCCGGCAGAAAACTCCGTAACGCCGTGCGTCACTTCGTGTACCCCTATATCCAGACTGGTGAAAGCAGTTGTTCCGGCACTTCCGTCCCCATAGGTCATCCAGCTACCATTCCAGAAGGCGTTGGCATAATTCTGATCGTAATGGACATAGCTGATCAACTTGGAACCGTTGCCATCATAGCTATCCAGGCTATGTTTTTGCAAATAATAATCATAGGTAACTTCCGTAGCCCAATGGGCGTCGGTGGCGGCTTCATCCTGCTCGGCATTGACATTGTTCCAGTAATTATCACTGTCATAAAAATCGACCGCGGAGCCATAGCTGGTGCCGGTATTCATGTCATAGGTCTCGATGCCTCCGCCCCGGCTGCTTTCCCTTAGAATAAATTGATTGGGAGATATGGAATCCGTGATAATGGTTTGGGTACCGCTGTATTTTGTTTCTGCGATACCGGTTGCCTCACCGGTATGGATCCGGTCGATGGTCTGGAAAATTTCACCGGTTTTGGCATCCACGTAAACATATTGCCGGCTCATCGGTGCAGCGGCAAAGACATCCATTTTCCAGGCCAGCCGGTAGGCTTTGTGATCTTTTTCGTAGCCCGGACTCATCAGAACCAGCTCCGGTACCGGGTAAAAACTGGCGTCAGGGTCATTTTTGATGTCTCGGAGCATTGCTGTCGCCTGTGGGTCTTCCCACATGTAGCTTGTAGCATTGATATGTTTTAGAGCATGACGGACCGATTGGTCCGCTGCAACAGCAGGAACAGGATCGAGGTCGAGCCCCGGGATCAATTTCCCATTGCCAAACTGCAGGTGTCCGTTTTTTTCATGCAGCAGGAATTCACCGCCTTCCACCGGGATATCTTTATAAAGTTGTTGGAACCGATAATGATGAAAACCCAATCGGTCTTTTTCCGTTTTTTCCAGTTGCATCCGATCATGAACACCCAGGCCCAATTGTTCACCAAATTGGTCGAAGAATTTTTCAGCAGAAATGTTGGTCCCTTGTTTCAGGAAATACCATCCGGGATAGGTTGATTTCGTGATGAGTTCTGGCTTGGAAATAGTTGCCTGACCAATGCCGGGCTTCCAGCAAATAAGTATCGAAATAGCAAGCATAATAAATGATCTGGTCAGCATAGCAGCAGTATTTTGATAGTTTTTCTATGAATAAATATACGAACAAATTTAGGTACAGGGTAAAAGGTACAGGGATATGGGTATTTGGTATTGGGATGGTCATACAATCCCAATACCCATATCCAACTACCCTGTACCCTTTACCAAAAAAATTGACCGATTTGATAAATAATGCTAACTTGACCCAACATGAAACCACTTATTAGCATATGCCTAGTGATGTGTTTATGTTCACCCGTATGGAGTCAGGTGATGTCGATCGACACTTTTTTCAACGGCCTCTTGCCGCAAGTGGAACTGGATCCGGATTATGGCTTTTTATGGCCGGTGAGGGCGGATGTGCTGTCGGAAAGCGGCTATGAACCGCAATACAGCAACCGGTATTTTATGTCGCTGTTCGGGCCTCGCTATAAATCCACGTCGAGCAGCAATGTAGGTAATTATGATTTCCACCAGGGATTGGATATCACCTACCGGGTGTCTTATGGTGGCACGGATTATAATGACAGCACCATCCTGTATCATATTATCAGTATGTGCGACGGGGTGATCAACAAGATCATCGACAGTACGGATGCTTACCTGGAAACGCTGGGAACCGGCAGAAGCGTCCGGGTGAAATGTGATTCTTCTTTCCGGGCTGACAAGAGCTGGGGGCCGATCTATATCAACTACCGCCACCTGAGCGATCTGCATACCCTGACGGATTCCGCCAAAACAGTACCGGCCGATTCAGTCCGTATTGTAAGAGGCGATACGATCGGTGTGGTAGGGGAGAGTGGCCATACTTCAACGGTGCATTTGCATCTGAGCATTCAGCGCTATGAGCAAGGGGCACCGGGCTCGGATTATAAGAATATGCATGTGATGCGGATCTTTTCTACGGATAGCGCCACTCACCTGCATGCCCAACTGGATACCGTTCGCATGGAATTGCTGCAATGTTGGGCGGACAGTGCTTTATTCCGATTGACTTTTCCCTATAACCAGGTCAATATCCGGCGCATCGAGGTGCGGAACGGAACGTATTACCGCTATTTCGATTTCGAGGACGTCAGCGACAGCTCGGACCGCGATCATCATAACCTGATCTCCGGCCTGTCGATGTATGCCTATAGCTTTAACCGCGGTTCCACGGCGCTCAGCCGGTACAACAGCACCAAAGACGATATGCCCGTATCTTATCCTGCCTCCCCGAACAGGGATACCGTTCCCGGCGCTTATAACCATCATCCCATAACTTTCGATACCACGGTTTATGTGCTGGATATGGTGGTCAACGACTTAGGCGCAGGCTACGATTCCACGGATTTTCAACTCAAGATCACGGATATCTATGGGCAGACGGTTTTGGGATATTTCCCCGTTACCGGCGATACCCTTATGTGGACCGGTAGCCAGGATAGCCTGTGGACGAATGCCCACAATTGGGATGGCGTGGTGGTGCCGGATTCATCGCATATTGTGATGGTCCCAGGGAAGGATGTAGCACCTTTGCAGCCGGTGGTTCTGAGCGGAGAGGCGAGGTGTGGGCAATTGATCATCAACTCGGGAGATGGGGGATTGGTGCATATTAAGGGTGACGGGGAGTTGGAGGTTGGAGAGTGAGAGTGTGAGTGAGAGTTGGAGAGTGAGGGTGTGAGTGAGAGTTTGAGGTTTAGTTTGGGGGTTGATCCATTAAAACCGGTAGCCAAATTGTTCGATATCCTGCTGGTAGATCTTTCCGATGATCTCCTTCCAATCCCCGGTAAAATAATCGCGATAGGGCTGCCGCACCGAGGCATTGATCTTTTCGAGTGTTATGTCCGGAAGGCCTATTTGTGTAGTGATGGTATTGAAATCCGATTGCAGGGTCTCATATTTCCCAGTGAAATCAACCAAGGAATGAGCTGCTTTATCACAGATAAAATGATGTTGCGGGTAAAACAGGAAATGCTTCATGGCCTTTTTGTTGACTAAAACTTTTTGCATAAAGGCCTCCGGATCCGATTGGAAATTGTCGTCGTCTTTCTGCCACATCAGGCAGGCCGAAACAAAACGATCCCATGGATTTCTGACAAAGGCAAATTTAAAATAAGTAGACCATATCTCCTGTTCCAGATGCGGCCGGATCCGGGTGGCGGGAATATGGCCATGGCCCATTGTGCTAATGGATGGGATTGGGAGCCTTTTTTCGGAAAATAACTCTTCCTGTTCCCAGTCTTCGGCTCCCAAAAAGGGTTGAAGCGCTTTTCTGATGCTGTGGGAGGCTGTTTTGGGTATGGCAATAAAAATAAAACGGTGCTTATGGGAAATGATCATTGGCCGTGTATTGCCCTCGCAAAGTTAGCATAATCGCCCGACTCTTTTGGGTGGGTGGATTGGGACTTATTTAATAGCTTTATGCTGGTTTATTCGTCCGGTTGATGACCTTGTAGTGTAAAGTAGTGTAAATATGCCTGATGCTGCCTTGTATCCATCCTTATTTTAGTCATCGAAATATCCATGCTGCAACAAAAACGAACTATAGGTAGCCGTGAATTTCTGATCTTATTGTTATGCCTGATAGCGGGGATGGTCATTGCGATGGTACTCACCCATTATCTTTTCAACTATACCAAAGGCCCGGGGGGACGTCCTCATGCTATTCGCCAGGCCATTGACGGGCATCCCGATAAAGGGCCGGAAGTTGTCATACTGGGTAACAGTGTTGCTTTAAGCCTGGATGCCCGGCGGATCAGCAGGCAACTGGACCATCAGCCTTTGGTATGGAATTTAGCTTCTGCCGGTCAAAGCCTGTTAGAGGCCATGCTCCTGGAAACGGAACTGCCGGCGTCGGTTGAAACGATGCTGTTTTGCCTGGAGCCCGTTCACCTATTTGAGCCGGTGGGCGTCAATTATCAGAAATATATTGCCTGGCATCATAATGGTTTCCGGTTTACCACGACGCATAAGGATCTGTTGTCCGGGCTGCATGTTCCGAATCTGGCCAAATGCCTGGAATCTAGTAGTTTTCAAATTGAATTGGATAAGCGGTTTGTAATTCCAACGGCATTCAATTTTTATTTGACAGGTTTCATCCGTTCAGATCTTAATATTGAGAAGGCTCGCCGAGACTTATTTTTGCCTTATGCTTATTCCAAAGAGCTGCGTGAACCGGTGCTGGAAAGAAAACTGCAATTGTTCCATGAAAAATTTTCCAGTACAGCCATCGATATCGACCGGTTAAAGTTGATGCAACGGATCTATCACCATAGCCGGAAAAATGGGCGTCGTATCATCTTTGTTTTGTTGCCTCAACATCCGGGGCTAAATGCATCGAAAGGAGCTTTGTGGTTTCGTAACCTTAGCAATGCGGTAGATACCGGTTTGCTGGCGAAGGATATCCCGGTGTTGAATTTTCACAGTCTTTTGGAGCGGGAAGACTTCATTGACCCTATGCATTTCGATGTCAACGGGGGAAACAAGGTAATCGATTCACTAGTAAGCGCCCTAACCCGCTAATGTTTTTACCGGTATGCTGTTTCAGACCTTTCATTTTCTCCTGTTTTTTCTGCTTTTAATAGTGTTGTTGTTGGTTTTCAGGCAACACAAATCCCGGAAGCTGGTACTCCTGGCAGCCAGCTATATATTTTACATGTGTTTCAACCCGGTCTTTATTTTTTTGATCCTCTACTCTACGTTCATTGATTTTATTACAGGCCGGAAAATTTATCAATCAACCCATCGAAATACGGCCAGGAAATGGTTGACCCTAAGCCTGATCGCTAATTTATTGGTATTAGTGTTTTTTAAATATGATAATTTTTTCCAGGATAATATGCTGGCCATCTTCCGGTTAATGGGTTACCAGCCCTCCTGGACTACGGTAAACGTTATTTTACCGGTCGGTATATCCTTTTACACCTTTCAAAGCCTTAGCTATTCCATCGATATTTACCGCAAGAAGTTAACTCCCACCACATCGGCGCTGGACTTTGCTTTATTCGTTAGTTTTTTTCCTCAACTGGTTGCCGGACCTATCGTACGGGCCCGGGAATTTCTCCCCCAACTGGAGCGACAGGCTCATTTGAAATTTGACCAGGAGGGATTATTGTTGTTTTTGCGCGGTTTATTTAAAAAAGTGGTCATTGCTGATAATCTCGGCTACTTTGTTGCGGCTATTTATAACCATCCCGATCAATATACCAGCCTGATCGTCTGGTTAGCAGCTTTTGCTTTTTATATCCAGGTCTATTGCGATTTTTCCGGTTATTCGGATATGGCCATTGCCCTGGGCCGGATGCTCGGATACCGGTTGCCCGAGAATTTCGATCATCCCTATTTCGCTGTTAACATGAGATCCTTTTGGCATCGATGGCATATTTCGCTTTCGACCTGGTTCAGAGATTATTTATATATCCCATTAGGAGGATCTAAAGCCGGTCCATACAGGATGTACGCCAATTTATTTGTCGTTTTTTTTATTTCCGGCTTATGGCATGGCGCCGGATGGAATTTTATCTTATGGAGTATTTTTATGGGTTTGGTGTTTATTGCAGAACGGATCTGCATGAACAAAAGATGGTTGGGTATCGGTAAGGACCTGTTACTATCCTGGGGCTATACCCAATTCTGCTGGCTTTTTTCTCTCCTATTTTTCCGGAATGAAGGAAAAGACGCCTTGATCGGTAGTTTGAAGAAATTTGTCCTTTTTGATCTTAACTTTTCCATCAGCTACATGGGATTGAGTAAAATATTGCCATTCCCATTAATGATGATGGTTCTGTTTTTGGTTTTGCATATATTTTCCTGGCGCGTGGGAAGCATCGACCAGTATATCAGTCAATTGATCCTGTGGAAAAGGGTAGTAGCTTTTATTTTCATGGGAATGCTGCTGTACCTTTGCTGGCCAACCGGCGAACGGCCTTTTATTTATTTCCAGTTTTAAACTGAACAAAGCCTTTTCACCAAAGCCACCGGAAAAACCGGGATGCAAATTTTTGTTTGGCCGCCGGAGCGCCTGCTATACCTGCCTGTGAGAGACAAGTTTCTACGCTTTTCTTACCCAGCTCGCGGATGCTTGTGGTATTGTTGGGGTTGATTTCGTTGTGGATGGATAGTATGTTATTGAAATCTGGCCGGATAAATTATATTTGCGTTTAAAAATAGATAAATCAATATGTAAATATGCTTTTGTTGTTATTGAATAATTATATCTTTGTCTCTTCACATGAGCAAAAATCAGTCTGAAAGTGTTCAAAAACCTGTAATCCATACAGTTATCAAAGAACCTCTTCTTGAGTCAGACTGGAACAGAGCTTGATCAAATAATTTATATTAAAGCAGCAATAATTGGCCCCCAACTCGCAACTCTTAGATTATCATAAAAATCACTTTGGTGTATTTGAATCTCAGCGGACTTCTTCCATTTATGGTTTGGTGGAGAAAACTTTCAATGCTCGTGATGCAACTTTTATACAAAATGGTTTCCTGTCAGGGAATAATTTACAAGGGAAAAATGCTTCTGAGATGGTTCAACAGTCTGTCAATTGGTTTTGCCTTAATTCAAACCATTTGGACAACCGAACTAGGCGGTTCTATCAATTACAAAAACACCCCCAATAAATGGCAGCGTCATTTGATAATCAAACTATTGATTGTGAAGAGTTTTTTGAGGCTCTTTACAAAGCCACCTGCGAAGAGGAGGTAAGCAAAATAGTTGATAATCATTCTGTGTTTACCAACCCATCCAACTGGCTCCCCCTCGGAGGCGACACTTCCAACTTCAGCACTGTAAAAAACCAGCAATCCAATCCCATTGCTGCGATAATCGAAAAGATCACCAATTCGATCGATGCAATCCTGACCAAAAGATGCTTGGAGGAAGGGATTGAACCGAAATCAGAAGAAGCTCCGAACTCCATGAAGGAGGCTCTTGAGCGCTTTTTCCCCAACAATAATTGGGATTTGGATGAGTTCAGAAGAGCGCAGGCTCAAGAAATTCAGATCCTGGCAGATGGAAAAGGGCCAAAATCAAAAAAGCACAATTATCCTACTTGCGTGGTCATTTACGACAATGGGGAGGGGCAGCCCCCGGAGCGGTTCGAAGATACTTTCCTTTCACTTAATAAGAAAAACAAGGTTGATATCCTGACGGCAAAGGGGATTTTGGTTTCACCTTGATCCGGGAACATGAAAAGACAGATGCTGACAGAAGCAAAGAGACTTGGTATGAATACTGGTGCCCAGATGGAATAATCCCCTCCTTTCCGATCACGGAGCTGGATCTGGGACTGAACAGTAGAAAGTTCAAAACGGGTACGATCATCAAATTATACGATTATCAGTTCCCCTCCGGGTACTCCGCCTTTGCCCAGGATCTGAACCAAAGTATCAATGAGCATTTATTCGAACCTGCTTTGCCTTTACTTACCGTTGATACGGCCGTTCGGTACCCTAACAATAAGGTATTGGTAACCGATCTCTTTGGACTCCGCAAACGTTTGTGGAAAGAGGAGCACGAATATCTGGAAGATAAGTTCTCCATCGACTTTGATGACGAGCGGATCGGGAAAATGAAGGTTTCTTGCTTTGTGTTCAAAGGCCGGGTGAAAGATTATAATGTGAAGGAAACCCGCGACATCATTCGAAGGCGCTACTTCAAAAACAACATGTCAGTGCTGTTCTCCATGAATGGGCAGGTACAGGGACATTTTACTTCCGAGTTCATTTCACGTTCGCTAAAGATGAACTTGCTGAAAAACCATCTACTTATCCATGTTGATTGCACGGATATGAACTACAATTTCCGAAAGGATATGTTCATGGCCTCGCGCGACCGGTTGAAGGACGGTAAAGAAACTCAGTACTTGCGTCAGTTTCTCACTAGGCACCTGGGTGGGACTTCAAGCCGCCTGGCGGAGATTGAAAAAAGGCGAAAG
>JANQFB010000281.1 GCA_028278085.1 Chitinophagales bacterium | reverse complement strand
TTAACCCCCTGGCCGGCAAAACCCTGCAATTTGCGGAAGTGCTGGAAGGCTCCACCCGCCATACGGGTATCCATGCTGCCGGGGTGATCATCGCACCGGATGATCTGACGAAATATATCCCGGTCTGCACAGCCAAAGACGCTGACCTGCTGGTTACCCAGTTCGACGGCAAATACATTGAAGACGCCGGTATGCTGAAGATGGACTTCCTGGGACTGAAAACCTTATCCATCATCGATTCCGCTATCGAAAATATCCGGGAAAACCATGACCTGGTTATCGATCCCGATAAAATTCCCCTGGATGATGAGAAAACTTTCGAACTCTACCAACAGGGCGATACCATCGGCACTTTCCAGTTCGAGTCGGAAGGTATGCGGATGTATTTAAGGGAGCTTAAACCGACGACCATAGAAGATCTCATTGCCATGAATGCCCTTTACCGGCCGGGTCCGATGGATTATATTCCTGACTTTGTCGAACGAAAACATGGCCGGAAAAAGGTGAACTACCCCCACCCCTGGCTGGAAGAGATCCTGAAGCCTACCTATGGGATCATGGTTTACCAGGAACAGATCATGCAAACCGCCCAGATCATGGCCGGCTACTCCCTGGGCGCTGCGGATATCCTGAGGCGTGCCATGGGTAAGAAGAAGAAGGAAGAAATGGACAAGCAGCGCGAAGTTTTCATCAAAGGCGCCGAAGCCAAGGATATCGAGAAGAAAAAAGCCGAAGAGATCTTTGATATCATGGCCAAATTTGCCAGTTATGGCTTCAATCGTTCGCATTCGGCGGCCTATTCCGTTCTGGCCTTTCAAACCGCTTACCTGAAAGCCCATTACCCGGCCGAGTATATGGCAGCCGTGCTCACGCACAATATGAACGATGTCAAACAAGTCAGCTTTTTCATGCAGGAAGCCAACCGGCATGATATACCCACCCTGGGGCCGGACGTCAATGAAAGCAATGTCAACTTTACGGTCAATAAGAATGGGGAGATTAGGTTCGCTTTGTCAGCCATAAAAGGCGTCGGGGAGGCTGCCGTGACAGAGATGGTAACCGAACGGAAGGCCCAAGGGCCCTATACCGGCATTTTCGACCTTACCAAAAGGGTCAACCTGAGGGCTGTCAATAAAAAATGTTTCGAAAGCCTGGCTGCCGCCGGCGCCTTCGATTGTTTTGAAAGCATCCACCGGGCGCAATATTTTGCTACCGCCAACGGCGACCAGGTTACGGCCATGGAAAAGGCGGTGAAATTCGGCAATACCTATCAACTGAATCTTGCCAATGCTCAAAATTCATTATTCGGTGATACCCTGGTGGCAGAAACGGTAAGCCCGAGCCTGCCCGAATGCGATCCGTGGTCGCCTATGGAGCTATTGAAAAAAGAAAAGGAGGTTACCGGTATGTATCTTACCGGGCATCCTTTGGACGATTATAAGCTCGAAGTCGAGCATTTTTGCACCAGCAGCCTGGATAAGTTGGAAAAATATAAGAATAAGGCGGTAAAAGTGGCCGGTATCATCGAGTCGGTATCACACCGGACCACCAAAAGAGGAGATCCCTTTGCCAGCTTTTCGGTCGAAGACTATTCCGGGACTTTTGGTATGATGCTGTTCAAGGAAGACTACCTGAAATTCCGGCACTTTCTCATGGAAGGGCAGCTCGTTTTTATCAAAGGACGATATCAGCTTCGCTATAATTCCGAAGACCAGTATGAGCTTAAGATCGGCAGCATGCAGCTTTTATCGGAGATCAAAGAGCAGGAAGCGCAAAGCATGACGGTAAACTTATCCCTATCCGACCTGACGCCGGAATTGATCGAGCAACTGGAAGTTTTATGCCAGCAACATCCGGGGAAGTATCCCCTGAAATTCCAGATCCTGGACCGGACGGAAAATTATGCGATCTCCCTGTTTGCCAAAACCCTGAAGGTTGATATCAGCGATAAAATGATCGGAGCCCTGCAAGCCCTCAAGGTGTTGACCTATAAGCTAAATTAAGCCCAGGGAACTTTCCGGGGAGAAAATTTATTAAGATATTTGTAGATTATTCCGGTTTAACCCGCAAAGATGGTTGATCGGGTATGATCCAGGCTTGAAGGGTTACAAAAAATTCCGGAGAAGCCCTTGTTGAAATAATTCATTCATGTTTAAAACTTTTTAAAATGGCAATTGCGTTAACAGACGATAATTTTCAGAATATGGTTTTGGATTCTGAAAAAGTAGCCTTAATTGATTTTTGGGCCGAATGGTGCGGACCCTGTCGAATGATCGGACCTATTGTTGAAGAATTGGCCACCGAATACGACGGTAAAGCGGTTATCGGAAAAGTGAATGTTGATGACAATCCGGGTATCTCTTCGAAATACGGGATCCGGAATATTCCCACGATCTTATTTATCAAAAACGGTGAAGTAGTCGATAAGCAGGTGGGTGTAGTTCCCAAAAATGTGTTGGAAAAAAAATTGCAAAGTCATATTTAGTCTTCCCTGATAAAAGAAAATGAGCCCTCTACATACCAGGAGGGCTTTTTTTTCGATATTTGATAAGTGGATCCTTCATTAAAGCTGGAAGAGCTGTACTTGATCGACAACCTGGAGCTGATCGCCAAGCAGGTGGTGGAGGGCTTTATCATTGGCCTGCACAAAAGTCCCTTCCACGGATTTTCGGTTGAGTTTGCCGAACATCGGTTGTATAATCCCGGCGATCCGATAAAGGATATCGACTGGAAGGTGTTCGGCCGGACGGATAAGTTTTTCGTAAAAAAGTTCGAGGAAGAAACCAATCTGCGCTGCCAGTTGGTGGTGGATGTTTCCTCTTCCATGTATTTTCCCGAGATCACGACCACCCGACCCATCAATAAGATCAAATTTTCCGTGATTGCCGCGGCAGCATTGATGAAGCTGTTCAAACGTCAGCGGGATGCTGTCGGACTTACACTATTTGCCGATCAACTGGAATACCAGTCCGGGGCGAAATCCTCCACCGTCCATCATAAGCTGCAGATGAGTCAACTGAGTGATGCACTCACCAATAACCCGAAAAATAAAAAGACAGCGGCAGCGCAATCTTTGCACCATGTAGCCGAAAGCATCCACAAACGATCGCTGGTGATCATTTTTAGCGATATGATGGATGATATGGACCACATGGAAGAAACCTTTTCGGCGCTGCAGCATTTGAAGTATAATAAGCATGAAGTGATCCTTTTTCACGTGATCGACAAGGCCCTGGAACTGGATTTTGAATTCGAGAACAGGTCTTATACTTTTATCGATGTGGAGACGGGTGAAAAGATCAAACTACAACCCAACCAGGTCAAATCCTATTATGTCGACCAAATGCAGCGGTTTAAAAAGGAGCTCCGGCTCAAATGCGCCCAGTACAAGATTGATTTCATTGAAGCGGATATCAATAAGGATTACGAACAGATCCTGGTTCCTTACCTGGTGAAGCGGAGCAAAATGAAATGATTTCCAATAGGTGCTGTAATAATGGTGACAGATCTTCCAGACCCAAGGCGTTAAAACTTTTACTCCCCTGATATGGTTGTTTTTCCCAATGCCAAGATCAACCTCGGTTTAAATATCCTGAGCAAAAGGCCGGACGGCTTTCATGACATTGCAACAGTTTTTTACCCGGTGCAGTGGTCCGACGGATTGGAAGCTGTGGAAGCCGCTTCCCTGAAACTAGATACCTCCGGTTTGGCGATCGACGGTCTGGCCACGGAGAACCTTTGCTGGAAAGCCTGGCAGTTGCTCCGGCAGGATATGGATCTCCCACCGGTTCATATGCATTTGCATAAAGTTATCCCAATGGGCGCCGGTTTGGGCGGCGGCTCCTCCGATGCAGCTTTTGTGATCAGATTATTCAACGAAAAGTTCAAGCTGGGCCTGGATGTGGCGACCATGGAACGATATGCCGGGGCGCTGGGTAGTGATTGCCCGTTTTTCATCCGCAACAAACCTGCCTATGCCACCGGCACCGGCGATCTGTTAAACGAGATCGACCTGGATCTGTCGGCCTATGTGATCATCCTGGTATATCCCGGTATCCACATTCCCACCAAAGAAGCCTACCAGGGTATCGTTCCACGACAACGGGATATATCGATCCGTGAGATCATCGGGCAACCTGTAACCGAGTGGAAAGGCGTTCTGGTCAATGATTTTGAGCCGGTGGTTTTTGAAAAACATCCCGGTCTGGCCGGTTTAAAAGAAGCCCTTTACGTGGAAGGCGCTATATATGTGGCTATGAGTGGCAGCGGTGCTACGGTTTTCGGGATCTTCCCTTCCACCACCTCTTCCGAAGCGCTGAAACAGCGATTCACTGCTGAGGAGCACATGGTTTTTGTACAAACGCCCCGGTCGTGGAACTGAATTATAAAACCTTTGGGGATGTTGGTGATCCGGTGATCATCCTGCACGGATTGCTCGGCTCCCTGGACAATTGGCAAACCCTGGCTAAAAGGCTTTCTGAGCAGTACCGGGTATTTACCCCGGATCAACGTAATCATGGGCGATCGCCGCATCATCCCGAGATGAACTATGATGTTATGGCCGGCGACCTGCTGAATTTTATGGACCGGCATGGGATTTCCGGCGCCCACCTGATCGGTCATTCTATGGGTGGTAAAACAGCCATGCATTTTGCCACGGCGTATCCGGACCGGGTTAAACGAATGGTGGTCGTGGATATCGGTCCGAAAAGTTATCCTCCCGGACACGATGATGTATTTAAAGCGTTGGGGGTGATCGATCCCCGGGCCCTTGGCAGTCGCCGGGAAGCGGAAGTTTTGATGGCCCGGATCATTCCCGGCGAGGCGCTTCGGCTGTTTTTGCTAAAAAACCTTACCAGAGAAGCTGATGGATACCGCTGGAAGATGAATTTGCCCGTTATCGAGGAAGCCTATGAAGAGATCCGGTCCGGTTTACCTGAAAACCGGCATTCCGGGCATCATACTTTGTTCATCAAAGGGGGGCGTTCCGGTTATATCGATCCGGGAGACTGGCCGCAGATCCAATCCGTTTTCCCCGAAGCCACATTAGCCACGATCCCTCAAGCCGGGCATTGGGTACATGCCGATGCCCCCGAAGTTTTGTTAGCAATGGTTCGTGATTTTTTAATGGCCAAAACCCAGGCATCATGAACCTGCTCCGGAATATCCTGATCATCCTATCCATCGCGCTGGCCTTAGCCTTTGGAGCGTTTGCGTATATGGGGCTATTCACGGAAATGACCGTCAAAGAAGCGGCGCACGGTCCTTATCATTTCGTATTCCAAACCCAAACCGGCGCCTTCAATCAAACCCCGGAAACCATTGGTGCAGTGGAAGCATTATTGAAAGAACAACAGGTAACCCCGGCCAGCATAGCAGCTATATTTTACAGTGATCCCGCCCTGGTGCCAAAAGAAAAATGGCATAGCGAAGCCGGTTGCTTCCTGCGTCGCCAAGACTTCGACAAGATCCCCGGACTCCCGCAAAGCCTGGAGGTCAGGGAAATACCCCGAAAGTCGTACCTGGTTACCCGTTTCCCGTTCAAAAACCAGTTGTCCTATATGATCGGGATCGCCAAAGCCTATCCTGCCCTGGAAGCCTACAAAAAGAAGCATTCCCTGAAAACCGGCTATGCCATGGAGATCTATCGTCCGGAAAAGATCATTTATTTGATGGAAGTAGTGGATGACCGGCCTTAGCCATCGGTTCGAAATTTCCCTAAGCAATGAAAGGTATTATGGGCGTGCGGGCGTGTGCTCCACTATAGTTCCCGGATCATAGAGGAAAACCTCATGGAGCGCTATATGGATTTACGCCAAACGAGGTGTTTAATGGCCAACTACCAGGAAAAGGTCAATTTAAAGATCAAATCAAAGTCGCGAGGAAGAGGCGAGTGCAGGAAAATCGGAAAATTAATTGCGAATACTGTAAAATTGAAAGTTGAACCGGCCCAAGCACATGAAAATCTTCTCCATAAAAAAGCGCACGGCAGTAAAAATGAAAATTTACTAGAAAATCCGGTAAACAAAGTCAGGTACTAAAGAAAAGTAAAAGGATTATCGGAGCCAATCGACTGAGTCCAATAAAAGCGACCGTTTCCAATCAAAATCCCGCTATTGTGACGTAGTATTATGAAATGCCAATGTAATGGCCCCGGCATGGATACTTAAAAGTTCGCTGAAATGCTGATATTACTGGGTTTGGGGGTGTTTTTTCGACAAAATAGGGTAAATCTGTGACGGATTTGATGAAAAATGGCTTAATTCTTTAGAATTTGATCTTTTTAACCATGCGTTCAGCGCCGGCTTTTACCTCGACGATATAGATGTTGTTAGGGGATAGGTTGGGTCGGAACCGGATGTGATCTGTTTCAAATTGACGGTGATCTAGTAGTTGTCCGTTTAATGCGTAGATAGCCACGTTTACAGTTTGATTTTTCCTTTGTGAGATCTCAATATGCAACAATTGATCCGCTGGATTAATTTTGATTTCGGTGCGGTTTTCTGTTTCAATACCGGATGTCATAGTGGTCAATACTAAATGGTTGGAAGCCTTGGAAAGGTTATTTACACCCGCATTTGTACCATCTGCCATTGATAAAATGAAAATTTTATAAGGTACATTTTCTCTAATATAGGCACCATCAACATCTTTTGCATATTTGCCAAGAGTAGTCAGGATATCCTTACCACTTTTTTGAATTTTAACAGAAAATTCATCAGGAACATCATTGGCAGTATTCAAATCAAAAGCGGGAGCCGATCCGGATTTAATAACCAAAACCCGATAATGGTCAATCTTACTTTCATCAGATACCTTTGAAAAGCTGACCTGCAGGTCTCGCCCGTCATTATGATCGTCTATATCACTGGCAATGACGTTGGTAACCGAATCGGTAGTTATGGTATGCGTTAATTTTATTGGTTGTGATGGGTCCGATAAAGCATTTGTCACGGCATGAAAACCATCTGCTACTGATAGAATATAGATCCTATAATCTATGTTTTCTCTAATCGGATCCCCATCGGAATCAAGTGAATTGCTGCTAAAAGTTCCTGTTATGTTGCTCCCGGTTTTTGCAAAGGTTTGATATCTACCTGGCATAAGTGAGTTCGCTGCAGTCATATCAAAGTCAGGAGAATTTATGTCTTTCACCGCAATGGCCCGATACTCTGCAATTGTACTTTCATCCCACGTTATGTAAAACTCTATTTCAAGGTCACGACCATCTTGGTAATTATCAATGTCACTGACATTTCCAATAGTAACTTTTTCAGCTACACCAGTATGAACGAGCGTAACCTCATTGGAAGCACCTGCTAAAGTGTTCACAGTTGCAAGCATTCCATCAGCTACGGAAAGGACAAATGCTTTATAGCCAATCCCAGGTTGGATCAGGTTCCCATCTTTATCGGTGGCAGTACTATCCAAATTTGTACGAATAGGATAACCAACTTTAGGAACGGTTGTATAATTTCCGGGGGCCAAATTATTTGCCATATTAAGATCAAAGGTTGCAGCATCGGCTGATTTTACCATTATTACGCGATAATGGGCGATAGTATTTTCATTTAATGCATTATTAAAGTCAACGCGTATATCTCTGCCATCTTGAAAATTACTATAATCTTCCAGTTTAATATTATTAACCGGATAGGCAAATGGACTATATAGGGTGATCTCATTTGATGCTGCCAATGAACTAACACCACTATGGGTTCCATTTTCCAAAGACATAATAAACACTTTGTAAGAGATATGGTTCAAGATCAAGTCCCCATCAACATCTTCACTTAAATTGCCTAAATCCATTGTAATATTATTGTTTGTCTTGCTGATTGCAAGGAATCTCCATGGAGCTACGTTTAATGCAGCTGTGAGATCAAAGTTTCCGGAATTTGACGATTTGACCACAAATGCTCTGTAACCATCAATAGTGGATTCATCTGCTACTTTATTAAAACTAATTTGAAGGTCACGACTATCTCCGTGATCCGATTTATCTATGGCAACTAAGGAGGTTACAGTGTCTGCCGGGACATCGGTAAGGTAACCAGCCAGGATAGGATGATAGGCAGAATCTTCATAAGCATAATCTTTAATCGTTATCTTGCTCGCTCCTACAAAATCAACTCTTGCCCACCCATAAAACGGTAGGTTATTCACTTCCAGTTTCAAACCTACGTATTTATCATCTACATTATAAAAAGGACCTCCGCTAGACCGGTGAGAATACGTATAGTAAAATTCCGCCATTGGTAATATCCCATATTGGGGGCCCCAGTTTGCAGATGTTTCAATAATATCACCTTTTTCCAATTTTTTGGCGTCTAACCAATGCGTAGCTAATACCAGATTGTCCCCTAATGGCTGTATTTTAATGCTTCTGGATGCAAATAGTGTGCTGTTAATATTTTTTAAAGTAAACCGGAAATCATCCGCACCATCATTATTCAGATCCAGATCATAAACGGTACCATGTCCCGTTATTAATGTATCCGGATCGATATCGGTATATTGAATGGTTGCATCTGCATCGTTTGTAATTCCAAGCATTGCAGCAGCCATGGCACCATAGGTTGCTAATTGTTTAGCCGTTTTTTCGGGATTAGATTTTTTATTGATCATAAAATAAAGATGGGATTTTGCTTAATATGGTTGCATAACAACCAATTTTGCCGGCAACCTGACTTAAATCCGTTGGCATAATCTAAATGTATATATTCGTAATCGTCAGGAGTATAAAAACCCTCGGGAAAGAATTCATTGCCACAAGAATAAACCATGCAACCTGT
>JANQFB010000249.1 GCA_028278085.1 Chitinophagales bacterium | reverse complement strand
TCCCCACCCACTTCCTTGGCCGGTTTGCTATAAGCGGCGATATCGATCTTAGCGCTCTCCGGAAAAGATTGCGGTAACAGGTCTTGTTGTATTCTCCGGGCTACCTCTAACTCTTCTTTGTACCGTTCTCCCTCCAGCCGTTCGCTCAGGAGGTTGGCATTTTCTATGGCTATGGTGCTTTGCTCGAGGTAAGATTTAACCAGGTTTATTTTATATTCATCAAAACCACTCCGGTAAGATTTGACCAGCATTAGTTTGCCGATCTCTTCCTCGTCGGCCTGAAGGGAATAGATCAGCAGGGACTTGTAAGGCATATCATAACCTCTGAAGGCCTCCTCATTATCAGCATTCGGAATATACTTGTACTGGCGTTCGAGGGAGGAGACTATATAGTGCTCCGTAATGATCTTGTTCATATCCCGGATATCGTAGATGGACAATTCCTCCGATTTGACGATATCAGATTTTTTATCCTCCCCGTTATTCAGCAAAAGCCATCCGCCGTTGGCTTCCGTATTATTGATACAGGCATGAAGCAGCACCTCTAAAATATCCTTCGTATTCATTTTATCCTGGATAATCTTGCTGATCTCCTGGAAACTGCTTATTTCGGAGGCTTTTCTTTCCATTTCGGCTGTCAGCGGCAAATTAAAGATCAAGGCGACCATGGAAAACAATCCGTATACCCCGACGAACCCGGAGATCATCAACAGGAAAACATTCCGGTACGCTTCAAAGTGCTGGAAATGTCCGGTATCTTCCCGGAAAATATAGGTGATCATTTGAACCGAGATAAAGTTCAGGATCAACAATAAGCCGATATTGATCAGCTTGCTTCTGGCATTGAGCAGGGAAACCCACTTGAACCGGAACGACAGGAATAAGCCGAGGGCCGCTGCAAGCCCCAGGTAGGCATATACGATACTTTTCGGTATGACGAGATCCAGGTAATTGAAAACCGGCGCGATCAGCAAGAGCAGGATAAAGGTCCGCCAGGAAATGATCACCCATTTGTTTTTGCCCACCATCACCAGCTTTTTGAACAGCACCAGGCAATTGGCATAATGAAATACCAGCAGGAAAAAGCTGATCAGGTTGTAAATAACCGATTCTACCGGTGTAGGCGGATGTTTCATCTCAAACCAGGAAAAGATAGTGGACAGGGAATTGAACAGGAAAATGAAGATACCCACCCCGGTCAGGTATAGGAACAATCGTTCCATGTTGAACAATTCCTTCCGGTCGAAAATGAAGGTCATGTATATTAACAGGCAGGAGAAAAAAGCAAAAAGACAGGTCCCCTGCCAGAAAGCATTCAAACCGATCCGTATGTCGAGGGTGGGATAAAAATCGAACAGCACATCCACACAAATGAGGCCATAGGCAATCAACCCCATGATCAGAAAAATAATGCTATATGCCGATATTCTATCCAAGGGAAAGGCAGGTGGTTAGCACCGATTAACAAATCTATAAATTATTGCGCATTATCCAATTGTATATCTTTTTAGCGGCGCTCAAATCCGGCAAACAATGAATAAATTTGCAGTTTTTACGACATTAGGACTAAAATCAACCGCTAGTGGCCCGTCAAAAAATCCTGGAAAACGTACTGATCGAAGATATTTCCCATGATGGAAAGGGCGTGGGAAAACAATCGGGCAGGGTTGTTTTCGTAGAACAATCCGTACCCGGCGATGTGGTGGATATCCGCTTAACCGGTCGCAAGAAATCTGTTTGGCAAGGACGCATTAGCCGGATGGTCAAAGCATCGGATCTACGAACCCAGCCTTTTTGCAGCCATTTCGGTGAATGCGGTGGTTGCAAGTGGCAGCACCTGACGTATGACCGGCAATTATTTTTCAAACAAAAAACCGTGTCGGAAGCCCTGAAACGGATCGGCAAACTCGAACTGCCGGAGATCCGTCCCATTATAGGCGGAGCGCAGGACCGGTATTACCGGAATAAACTCGAATTCACGTTTTCCAGCAAAAAATGGTTGACCCGGGAACAGATCGATTCCGGGGAAGATCTTGGCAGTCGCTACGGTGTTGGGTTCCACAAAGCCGGGCATTTCGACAAAGTATTGGATATCGAGACCTGTTACCTGCAGGCCGAACCTTCCAACAGCATCCGCAACTTTATCAAAGCATATACGCTGGAACATGAATATTCGTATTTCGACCTGGTGGCCCAGCAAGGCTTTTTGAGAAACCTGATCATCAGGACCACCACGACGGGCGAGGTAATGGTGATCCTCAGTTTCTTCCACGACGATAAACCTGCCATCAAAAGCCTGCTGGATGCGTTAGCGGCAAAATTCCCGGAAATAACATCGTTGATCTATGTGATCAATGGCAAAAAGAATGATACCATTTCCGATCTGCCGATGATATGCCATTCGGGTAAACCCTATATTACCGAGCAATTGGGACATGTCAAATTCAGGATCGGGCCGGTTTCTTTTTTTCAGACCAATACCGCCCAGGCGCTGAATTTATATGAAACGGTCCAGGCCTTTGCAGGGCTCAACGGAACGGAAACCGTCTACGACCTGTACACCGGTATCGGCAGCATCGCGCTGTACCTGGCCAAAGACTGCCAGCGGATCATCGGTATCGAACAGGTCGCTGCTGCCATCGATGACGCCCGGGAAAATGCCAGGCTCAATCAAATTTCAAATGCCGACTTCCTAACCGGAGATATGAAAACCGTATTTACACCTTCCGTGGTCCGGAAATACGGGATCCCCGATGTTATCATTACCGATCCGCCCCGGGCAGGCATGCATAGCGCCGTTATCGAACAGCTCAACCGTATCCGTGCGAAAAAGATCATCTATGTTAGCTGCAACCCTGCCACCCAGGCCCGCGACCTGCAGATGCTGGGGCAACATTACACCATCGAAGCTATCCAGCCGGTGGATATGTTCCCCCATACCGCACATATTGAAAATGTCGTATCATTAACCTTAACACACCCTGAAGAAGATGTCAACGGTCGATAAAACGATACTCGATAATTTGCAGGAGGACCTCCGGTTTTACAAAGATTCGTTGCAAGAGGTTGTCAAAGAGATCATTAACCAAAAGGTTTCGGATTACCCCATCTTTATTGCCCATCAGCATCCGGTAAATGTAGGCCAGATGATCCTGAACAGATCCGATTATCAGGCGAACTGGTCAATAAGTGTCTCGGTTTTGGAGGAGTTTGTAGAAAAATCTTTGATCCAAAAGCATAAACAAATCGCCTTCCAGGAAGCCTTTAAAGACCCGGCCAAGTATTTCTGCATTTTCCTGGTTAACGACTCGATGGCCAATTTCGTTTTCATCCCGGTAAGCGCTTTGTGAAACCCGGTTTGATCTCTGAGGTATTTACCAAGGATCTGGCGCCAGGCTTGACGGACTTTAGCTTCCTTCAGTGTCGAGGAGCCGCACCAGGCGTTGGAAGGATTCCTGGTTATT
>JANQFB010000247.1 GCA_028278085.1 Chitinophagales bacterium | reverse complement strand
GGAAGCCATCGAAAATGCGATCAAACTGGCGAGGGTATATACCGGGCGTCCTAAGATCATCGCCCAATACCGTTCCTATCATGGCGGTACTTATGCAGCGATGTCGGCCGGAGGTGATCCCCGGAAACACCCCATCGACAGCCAGGCTTTGCCCAATGTAATTCATGTAGAAAATCCCTATGTATATCGTTGTCCATGGGGGAGCGATTCTGCCGAAGAATGTTCCCGGCGTGCGGCGGACCATGTGGAGCGGGTCATCCGGTTTGAAAACCCGGATAGTATTGCCGCCATCATTCTGGAAGGAGAATCCGGGTCGTCGGGTTGCATAAAATACCCCCCTGGATATTGGCAAAAGATCAAAGCCATTGCAGATCGGTATGGGATCCTGTTGATCGATGATGAGGTGATGAGCGGCTTTGGCCGAACCGGTAAAATGTTTGCCATAGAACATCATGAAGTGGTACCCGATATCCTCTGTATGGCCAAAGGTCTCACCGCGGGTTACCTGCCCCTGGGAGGTATCCTGGTCAAGGAAGAGATCGCCAAGCATTTCGAAAATACCGCGCTTCCATTGGGATTGACCTATTCCGCACATGCGGTTTCCTGTGCAGCGGCCAATGCTGTTTTGGAGATCTATGAAGAGGAGGGTCTGGTGGAAAATGCCGCCCGGATGGGGGAGTACCTGGATGGTCGAATGGAAGACCTGAAGCGTGAGCATCCGTCGGTCGGGGATTGGCGCAATACAGGATTGCTGGGTTGTATTGAGCTGGTAAAAAACCGGGCAACGAAAGAACCCGTAGTGCCGTGGAATGCCAAACCGGAAGAGATGGCCCTGACGAATGAAATGGCCGCAAAGATCAGGGAACTGGGCATGTTTACTTTTGTCCGTTGGAACTGGATCTTCATTGCCCCGCCTTTGTGTATCACCAAAGATCAGATCGAAGAAGGACTGGAAATCATAAAACAGGCTATTTCTTTAGCCGATCAACATTACCGGTAGGTCTTTGAGCTATACCGGCTGTTTTCGTATGGTTAATTTCTGTTTTGCGATTGCGGAAGTTTTGGAATTTGCCCCTGCTGATGAAAAGTTAGTCCGTAATTTGTTGTATATTTATTAGGTGTTCCCAAACCTTAAAAACAAAATAGATATATATGTAGTTACCAAATTAATTGATTGAGTTGTTGCCCAAATGATTGTCTTCCTGAAATATCTTTCCTGGAAATACCTGCTAGCCCTCTTCCTGCTGGTTCTCCTGTGCCCTGACCTCCAGGCACAAGATAAGATTGCCGTTAATATCCGCTTAAAAGATATCATGAATGACCAGACCCTCGCCAAAATGGCTCATTCCAACTTCTTTAGCTTTAACGATTATGCCATCATCAATAAAAAAAACTACCTGGAATTCTATCCGAAAAAAGGATCCGGGGTTCCGATCATTTTCGGTTTGGATGGGAAGATGGAGAACCTCAATTACATCTTTTGCAGTGATTGGCGGGAAGTGCTGAAACAAAGGGATCTGCTGAGCCTATTGACCGATGCCCAGATCGATGCGATTAAAAAAGCTGTCGAACGGGAAAACGCATCGGTCAACCACCAGGTTTTTGCCTACCTGGAGGATGAAAGCCTGTACTTCGACCTGGATGATCTGCCGGTCAAGAAGTCGAAGAAATTTAAAATGAAAAAGATCCTCCTGCCCAAGGATAAAGCATCCTTTAAAAATGTCGGTGGCAGCGGTATCTGCTTGTCTTACCGGCTGTCTATCAGTCACC
>JANQFB010000195.1 GCA_028278085.1 Chitinophagales bacterium | reverse complement strand
GTAACCGTTACCACATCATCGCAATTGAAATTATCGATATAATCCAGCGTGCGGCTTATGGTTCTGGCATTCCGTATTTCCAGACCGGACTCGTTATTGAAATTATAGGTATACACGATATTCGTTTCTGTGATGTCGTTATAATTCGTGTTACACCAGTAATCGTAATTCTGAAATTCGTTCCGGGTATATAATTGATCCTGCCCGTTGATGGTATAGTTGGTAACGGTCCAGGCGCCTACGATCGAAGATTCTTTAACGCTGGAATTGGTCTTTTCCGGGAGCTCCACTTTTTGGCAGGATCCCAGCAGGATCACACATAAGGGCAACATCCAGGTGGCTGAGTTGAAGAATTTTTTCATTTTTTGATGATTTAAAGTGATACTCCGGTTTAACGGGATTGGCCAATACTGCTGCTCAGTCTTACGGATTCCATCAATCCTTTTCCATTTTAATTTCGATCTTAATCGAATTGACCTTTGCTTCCAATTCCATTTTTTTATTGGATAATTCTATCATTTCATAAAATTCACTCCAACCATCGTCTAAAACAAATACAATACTACCGCGCTTTTTGGAATTATTGTTGGTGGAGGTAAAATTCCATTTCCCATGATAAACCGCTGCCAATCCTCCCTCGGGCTTGGATTCGATGGCCATGCTACCGTCCCGGTTAAAATAATAATACATTTTATTATTATCAAGGATATTGCTGCCGTCTTCTTTAAAACGGGTTACCTCCCATTTGCCGACAACCCGTTCTTTTCGCGGGATGAAAGATATCCAGGGATCCTTTTCACCTTTCCGGCAGGCGGTTTCCATCCATAAAAAAGCCAGGCAGCCGAAACATAGTACCAAATGGAGTAAACGGTTTCTTTGATGTATCATATCGTTATTAATCCGGTTCGAGCGTGGCTTCCATATACTCCCCATCCACCATTCCGGACCACTTCATCTCATTACTGCTCAGTTTGACAATATCGATAACAATAGGCGCTCCACGTTTAACATTAAGGATAAGCTGCTCCTTAGATTTATAATCCCCTATGCCAGCGCCGAAATCCCAATCGCCTTTTACTTCAGCGGTATTCTCGAAAGTCGAAGTGGCATCCCCACAACCCGATCCTGGCGTATAATCCCTGGTCTGATCGGTTTTGGTTTCCGTAGTGATGACAAAATCACCATCTTTCTCGATTTCTATGGTAATGTTGCGTTCATGCTCATTGACCAGGGTATAATTACCGCAATAATAATCATGCTGCTGGAGGGTTTCGGTTTCCATTAAATAATTCTCCCCCTCTACGGTATAAGTAATGATTTCCCAGTCACCGACCAGACGGGCTTTCCTGGAACGCAAGGAAAAGGCAGGATCTTCCGGGCCCTTTTTACAGCCCTCGAACGCTGTAGCGCAGAGAATGATAACCAAACTGTAAAGGGCCAGTGGCTTGATAGTTTTCATTTTTTCGGACGGGGTTTATAAGGCAATCCCCATAATTGTCAAAAGCTAATAACGCAAATTAAAGTAAATTATTATAAATGATCATCGATTTGTCATATTCATTTGACAACTTTTCCGGCAAGAAAAGGAGAAAATAACTCGACTATTAAAGATCGGAAGGCGGTACTTTCAGGGTCAATATACATTTTGTGTTAATTTCAACACAAAATTGACGCAATTCTGACGTAATATTAACGCAAATTCGCATTTAATCCCCTAGGCCATGTTTAAGGATTGTAGCAAAATCCGGGTAAGTTAAGCAGGTTCCCGTCCTTCCCAACTGGAAGGTACCCGTCTTTCCTTAGGAGGATCATTTTCGTTAACGGCTCTTAAGATATCCCGCCGGCTGACCTGTCCGACAAGTTTTCCTTTTTCCATGACCGGGAATCTCCTGAAATTGGAATTCATAAAGGCATAAGCCGCGTCCAAAACGGATTGATCGGAAGTTAACGTTTTCACCTTGGCGCTCATAAAATCCTTCACCGTTCCGGAATAGGATGGCGTTTCATGGTAATCCGGACCGACGAGTACTCTAAGGCAATCTTTTTCGGAAATTATCCCGACCAGGTCTCCGGCATCATTGACCACCGGGGCTCCGGAGATCTGTTTTTCCACGATGGTCAGAATGGCCTCCATAATGTCTGTTTCAGGTTTGAAAGTGATCAGGGTTTTGGTCATATAATCGGTTACAGGACCGTAATCGGGAATTCTTTCACTCATGATAGTTGGGTTTTGTAATGAAGATAGTAAAAATTTTACATTTTTCCTCCTTTCCAAAAGACTACATCAATAACGGACCAAGCATGGTTATTATGCCGACATAAACATAATCACATCATTCTCAAAATCAAAAAAACCGTCTAACAATGTGCAACATCTAAATAATATCAATATAATTGTATATTAATTTTAAAGTAATAATCGAACTTTTAGTTCGTTTTTTGCGTACAGCAGATGGAAAAAGAGTCGTTTTTAAGTCTGAAAGCAAAACAGAATTTTGCAGCCGCAAAGTTACTTTTCAGGGATTATACATATTATTCATGTAGCGTGCATTGTATTTATTATGGATGTATTCAAACAGCCAAACATGTTCTATTCACTATAAAATCCTTCGATGATAAAAAAATTACAAGACTATATTATCTTGAAAATAATAAAAGAAGAAAGAAGGCTATAAAACCTTTAGGCTCCCACGAATTTTTGATCAAACTTGTTTACGATTTTATTAAACTGAAAAGCCATCGAGATGCTAATGCTGTGAAAAACGAATTCAACAGTTTAAAAGTGCTTAGGTTAAAGGGGGATTATGAAAACGAATTAATTAATTTTGTACAAAGTCAACAGGCTTTAAAACAAGGTGAAAAGATAATACATATATTAAAGAAACTCTATTTGAAATGAAGACCGATAAGTTTATAGAAGTTTGTATGGCAGAGATCAAGAAAAAATTCCCGGGTGTTTTCTGCAGTTATAAAAAATCAGAGGTGATGGGTGATGAAACACATTTCATTCTTATCTTACCTCAACAACTACACGAAAGTGACGATATGGCTCACTTACAATATCAACTTCATGAGCAGTTCGACCGAGGATACTTCGATGGAAACTTATGTTTTATTTCCTCAGATTCACCCCTAATAAATATTTTGTTTAGGCCTAAACAAGGATATATCACATTCTCTGGCCAAAATCAACCTTCCTATTCTTTCAAAAAGAATATTGTAGGTATAATGGTAAATAAACCCATTCACCCACCCCCGGCAATAAAGTGTATAAAAATTCCTGATCACGGGAATGATTTTTCCTACCAAGAGGATACAAAAGAGAATGAGAAATTAATTAGCTGCTGTTAGATGGTCAAACCCAAAAAAGCTGGCTTCAGGCTTCTAAATTCCTTGGTCGTACATTCAACCATTAGTCTATTTATTCCGGAAGACGAAGATTCAATTGAAGGTCCGGATGCTGAGAATACAGAAGGAATTGATCGATTGGATATCGATCCAAAAGGCTATTTAAATGAAAAAGAAAGGCAGTTTCAATTACAACTTACCTGTAATGTTAAAACTCAGGATTATGAAGCAAATGTTGTGATTATAGGAAATTTTGGGTTCGAACAGCATGTATCCTTGAAAACCCTTGAAAATTACTTTTATATCAATAGTAGCGCTATTCTTTTTCCTTATTTACGGGCTTACCTTTCCAGCTTGACGTCATTGTCAGGATATAAGACTCTTACATTGCCACTTCTTAATTTATCTGGTCTTGGTGATACACTACGGAAAAACACAGAAAAAATTACTTGATTTTAAGATCGAAATAAAGCTATTGTCAAAATGAACTGATTGGATCTTTTAGTTCAGGATCTATGTCTTTGGATAAACTTGACTAGCCGATTATAAGTTGATATTTACCTTTCCGGAAATTTAATAAATAAACGTACAGATAAAAAAGATCCGGCATGCTGTTATCAGGGTCCACCTCAACAACGCCGGATCTATTGGAATCAGGGCATTCCCCTCATTCCGCAAAACTGAATCCGTTTGAAGAGGCCTGCTTTCTGAAGGCTTCGGTCAATACGGCATCCAGCGTATTGGCCTGGCTGTTCTTTTTCCTTTCTTCGACGAGCCAAGTATTCCTTTCCTTGTTCAGCTCCCGGATTTCTTCCTGGATCTTGCTGCGCTCTTTGGATTTTGCCTCTAAATAGGCCTTTTTCTCGGATTCGCTCATACCCTTCATTTCTTTGGGCAGGTCTTTGTCTGCTACCGTTGTCAGGTCAAACTTTCTGTCTTTACAGGCATCTACCAGGTCCCAAGTGGAATTCCGGTAGCTCGAAGATGCTTTCGTTACGGCCCTGTTCACAACATTGGCTCGCCCGTAGCTGGATGCATTCGTATCCTGCGTACTTTGACGTTTCCACAAGATGGCTCCGCTGGCGCCAAAAGGTACATAGGTTTTATTGAGCCGGTCATTGAGGGTGGTGATCTTCACATCGAAAGGGGTGGCGATAAAAACGACCGCCTGGGTATGATCGATGTTCATATATTTTCCCGAGGCAAGATCAGCACCGTGTTTCCATTTTCCATTGATCCCGTTCAAATGGTCGCCGCAGAAAATAGTATTGACGATCACCCCTTCGGAGATGGCTCGTGAGCAGGCTTCCACATAAGACACATTGCCCTGGGTAAAGGCCTCATTGCCGGCAATGGTTATGATCTTCAGGTCGGTTTTTTCCCGGCTCCATTCCAACTGATCGAGGCTTGTCCGGATCACGTGGCCGCAATATTCCTGACCGCCGTTGGTCGTCAGGGCAAACAGTTTTTCAGAGATCAGGTCCAGGTCAGTGGTAAATCCCGAGATCTGCTCAATATAACCCGACCGGCTCGAAAGGCCGCTGTTGCCATAGTGATACAATCCGATCTCAAGTGTGGGTTGGCTACCATCCATTCTGGCTTTGGACATTTCATTCACGATATTCCACAGTTGGGCCTTGGCCTGGTCGATCAGGCCATCCATACTGTTGCTGGTATCCAAAAGTAAAGCCAGTTGAATTTTAGTGGCCGTCGGTTGGCTGGCCACGAATTGACAGCTAAGACCTAACCATACGAAGCATATGACCAGGCTGATTTTTGTTGTTTTCATGATATTCTTTTTTTGTTGGTTTGTTAATAATTATAGGTTGGTTAATTATGACCGGATCTCGAACAGGGCTTTGATCTCATACCGCAGCTTGATGGGCTTGATAGCGATATCTTTCTCCTGAGCATCACTCCCCGGTCCTGCAGACGCTGCACCGGGCTGGCTCAAAGAAGCATTGGAAACGCCGCCGTTTGGTGAGGAATGATAACCATAAGCGCCTCTCCAACTCCATAACCCTGATCCCCAATGATACACCGGGTGGCCCCCCATCCAATGCCGATCATGATCTTCTGCTTTCAGCTCCTCGACACTTACGATCGCACCGAGCTCCTCACCCAGTGCATCCAACAGGTAGCCGGCTTTTTCCTTTGCCGCTTCAATGGCTCGTTCTTTCACGAGTTTGCGATATTCCTGGATATCGCTATGCGACTTGGAATGCATATTGATGGAGGCAATAGCCTGCTGCTCGATGCCTGCTTCTTTCATGTTCTTGATAATTTCCTTGACCGTACTTTCCCGGTGAACGGTGATGCTGAGACTCTTTTCGCCAAGCGAATAGCGGTAGTGTCCCCAGTAATACCAGTAATGCCAGTAGTAATTCGGTTTGGTCAGACTGTTCACGGTAATGTCCTTCGGGGATACACCCGCATCGGTAATGCATTTGATCACCTGGTCTTCAATGGTCTGCAGCTCGATCTTTTTATTTTTTTTACTGCTGTTGTAACCGTTTTTCCAGTATTCCTTAATACCGATGATCAGTTCGAATGCATCGGGGGTAACAAGCATATCCGCACTACCGGTAACTTCAATGGTCCGGTTTGAAGCGGTTGATTGGGGGGCTTCCTCCATGGGAGCTCTAAAGGCAAAAAATAGCAACACACCGATGCCTAATAGCACAAAGTTGGCATGGATGCCTGTGATATGGATCCCGGAAGTTGTTTTGTTTGGATAGTTCATCATGATAAATTCTTTAATAGGTTATTGGTTTGTTTCCTCCAAAACTAATGCCCTGATACAGTTGGAAAAAGCTACAATTAGGCAACAACCGGGTTGACTTAGGGAAAAGGGCATTTGACTGAGGGAAGTCTCGAAATTTTGGAATAAATCATTGATTATCAATAGGAAATGAGCAAACTATAATTTTATTTTAGCAGAATTTTTGGTAAGTTTGTTAGGACCGGGGGGTAAAAACGGCACACGCTTTGTGCTGCTATGAGCCCGGGAAACCCGATATGATCCGTTTTATCCGATATATAATAACCTTGTGCTTGATCACCTTTAGTATGATGGCCATGGCACAGATCAACAGCAGGATCTCTTCGGAGGGCAGAAAAGAGAGAGCCCAGGAACAGCAGATATTCCGCCGGATCAACGATGCGAACAATATCGCCGAAAGCAAACCGGATTCTGCTATCGACCTGATCGAAAACGCATTGGAATTAAGCTTCGATATTTCTCATAAAAGAGGAGAAGCCTACTGCTATAACACCCTGGGCGCTGTTTACTATAAGCTGGATCAATTTGACCTGGCCATCAACAACTATGAAAAGGCCATCCGGATCTTCGAAGAGATCAACGACGACACAGGATTATACCATACCTTGAAATATATAGGCATGGCTTATGATGCCCATGAAATGACCGACAAGGCCATGGAATATTATTTCATTTTCCTGAACAAAGCGGAAGCCGCGGAAAAAATCGACGATGTTATCCTCGCTTTGAACGGATTGGCCAGGCTCTATTTTAACCAGGGCAATTATGACCAGGCCCTTGCCAGATATGAGCAGGTATTAGCCCTGGAAGAAGCACGGGAAAATGAAGACGGGATCATCCTGGCCAATGAGAATATCGGTAAGGTGCATGATCAGAAAGACAATGTCAAGCAAGCCCTCGATCATTACAACCTTTCCGGGGCATTGAGCCAGGAACAGAATGATACCATCGGGATCACCCGCAACTATCAAAACATCAGTAATGTATATGGCAAGCGGAAGAATTACAAAAAGCAAATGGAATACCAGCAAAAGGTATTACAACTAAATAAGGGCAAAAAAGACAAGCGGGAAGAAAACAAGGCAGCCTATAACCTGGGATGGCTCCATTTACAGCAAAATAATTCGGCAGAAGCCATCCCTTACCTGAAAAACAGTATCGATCTGGCCAATGACCTGGGAGAACTTGAAGTGCAAACCAAGGCTTATGAAGCCCTGTCGGAAGCCTATGAAAAAAAGGGAGATTACGACAAAGCCCTGGAAAACTACAAAAAATTCGCCCTGCTGAACGACTCCCTGCAAAAGGATAATCAGCGGCAGACGCTGGCAGCCCTGGAATTGAGCCAACTGATGCATGAGCAGGATAAGCGGATCGACCTGCTGGAAAAAGACCGCGATCTGAATGAGAAAAAGATCAAGCTCCTGGAACAGGCCCAAAAGATCAAGGCCATAGAATTGAAAAAGCAACAATTGATCAATTACAGCCTGATCGGGGGATTATTGGTGATCCTGCTTTCTTCGCTGCTGATCATACGGAGCTATCGCCAAAAACGGAAGGCCAACCTGCGGCTGACCCTCAAATCCCTGAGGACCCAAATGAATCCTCATTTTATTTTCAATTCCCTGAATTCTGTCAATAGTTTCATTTCGAAAAATGATGACCGTTCAGCGAACAAATACCTGGCTGACTTTTCAAAACTGATGCGGTCGGTGATGGAAAATTCCAATTATGAATTTGTGC
>JANQFB010000172.1 GCA_028278085.1 Chitinophagales bacterium | reverse complement strand
TAAGCGCGACGGTATGAGCCGTACCGCCGGCAATGGCTATGACGCCAGTGAGCCCCGGGACCTGCACCGGGTTGTGACGGTCGGTTGTTGTACCGTCTCCAATCTGCCCCTGCCAATTCTGTCCGCAAGTCCAGACGGTGCTGTCGCTTTTCAGCATGATATTGTGTTCTCCACCTCCAACGATGGCAATGACATCCGTAATCGGGGTCATTTGAACCGGTGTCGGTCGATCGGTAGTAGTGCCGTCACCTAATTGACCAAAGGAGTTTTTACCCCAGCCCCATACGGTGCCGTCAGCTTTTAAACCCAGGGAGTGATAATATTCTGCCGATACGGCAATCATTTCGGTTAATCCGATGGCCTGCACTGCAACAGTGCTATTATTGGTCGTTCCGTCTCCAAGCTGCCCCTCTGAATTGTCCCCGGCACACCATACCGTACTGTCGGGGCATATGGTAATGGAGTGGCGCGTTCCACCGTCAAACAATTGTGCCCGGGCATGCAGACCAATGAGGGTGAGGCAAGCTATGATCACCAGGTGTGTCCGGAAATTAGAAAAATGATCAATTCCGATGGAAAAAGTGTATTTGAAGTCGTTCATATTTGTGGTATTTCAGTCCTAAAATACGAGGAGACAAATTACTATTTATTTGGTAAAAATGGCATGGCCAGCCATACATCAGCTCATTTTTTTATAATTAATAGGATAAGCTAATGTAGAGAGCATAGTGTTTCCGGACGATATCACCTATTTCCCATCGAACATCAAAAGCTACCCCAATGAAGCATTGTACTTTTCTGGCCTTATTTGGAAGGCTATCTATTTATGAATGGTGAGGGTTCCGGTGTTATGGATGGAAAGATCGGCATTGTCGTCCCAATCGAGGAAGATCTCGTGGCATTTGGCATTGGGTGTAAAGATATGCGGTTGTATGGGTGTCTGCCCCGTTCCGGGTATGATCACGATATTGCAGGAATCCGGTACCATACCGATCCAGTTATGGGCATTATTCCACACCGAATCGATCTTGCCGGTCCAGGTTAGGGTATCGTTGTACTCAAAAGCCCCGATATCAGGGGTTCCGATCCTGGCATAACCTCTTTGATCCAAGGCAGGCGCACCATTGCCGGAAGCCGGGTCGATAGCCGGACTCCCACATTGAAGCGGGACGGTATTCGTTAGCCCATCGTTGCAGGACAAGGTATCCAGCATGGGGTCTGTGTTGTTGAGGTCGCCGGTATTGGTAAAATAGGATGTAAGCGTGTTATCGCTCGAAATATTATAGCCTAAGGAACTCACATTGCAGGTAGAACAGTAATAATTTCCGGCCGGATTATCTATAATACAGTTTTGGAAAGTATCTGTGGCAGGGACGAAAGCTTCGGAATAGATCCCATAATTCCCGGTATTACCGGCAACCGTGCAATTGATAAATTTATTATAGCCTCCATTGGTCTTGATGCCGGCGGCTCCACTAGCCCCGGTGGAGTTATTAGCAATGGTGGAATTCTCCATGTAGAGGTTACCGTTAGCATCGATCCCGCCAATACCAAAGGCATTAGTGGAAACGTTACCGGATATCGTGGAATTTAGAATAGTACCTTGTACCAGGGATGCGCCCATGTGTATTCCTCCCGTATAGGCAGTATTGCCCGAAATAGTTGAATTCCTGATGGTGACATAATCACATAATATATGCATGCCACCTATCGAAGTACTGGTATTGTCGATGATACGGCTTTGGTCCATAGATAGTTGCTGCCCAAAATACCCTACTGCAGATTGGTCTGTATTGTTCGAAACCGTGGTGTGGTTCAGTGTAAACAAAAAATTGTTCGTAACCTGAATGGCTTGTCCATTAGTGGCAATAGCATCGTTGTTATCAATGGTACAGGAATCCAAGGTCACACTATCAAAAGTGTTAAAATAGATCGTAAAACGATTGGCTTTATTATTCGTAAATGTTGAGTTCTTTATACTCCCTTCGGAGGAAGAGTAATCTGCACAAATGGCGGCGCCATTGCTACCCGCATAACAGGAATCGAAGGTGCAATTGTTAAAAACAAGGGTATCTGATATGCCGGAAGGCAGGTAATATGCTCCACCGTCCTGGCTGGCGGAATCTTTTTTGAACAAACAATTCGTAATAAATACACGGCTACCTTCAACCGCAATAGCTCCACCGTTCTGAGTGGCATCGCAGTCAATAAATTCACAACTATCCAACAGGGATATACCGGAACTGTACAGCGCGCCTCCATCCATACCCGTACAATCCTTAAAAATGCATTTGGAAATGATGAAGGAATCCGCCATGGATTGATAAATAGCCCCGCCGTAACTGCTGCTATTGCCGTTGATAAACTTCAATCCGGAAATTTTTACAATGGCCAGCATCGAGTTAAAAATTCTGCTGGAATTATTCCCGTCAAGGGTCAACTGGTCGCTTCCCGGACCCAGGATCACCAGATCTTTGAAGGAAATGGGAATTTCTCCTGAAGTCAAGGTGATCGTCCCGGTGATACTAAAATCGATCGTATCGCCGGAGGAGGCATCGTTGATCTGCTGACGAAGGGAACCCGCACCACTGTCGTTGGTATTGCTGACGGTTAGTACCGCTCCATAAATAAAGGTGGAATGGAATAATAGTATTAAAAATGTTGCCAGGAATGACCGGAATTGCTTAATACATGGCCATTTCATTTGGAATTGATTTATGGTATACCTGCAATTTGGTAAAACATGGCATACCCCGCAAGGATCAATTGGCAAGCGTATCGGCTGACTGGATTATCGTGTGGTGGGAGTTGAGGAACGTGATGGGCAGTTTGAGTTTGGAGAGTGAGGAAGAGGGTGAGAGGGAGAGTGAGTTTTGAGGAACAGAGTGAGTATGTTTCGCTCTCGCCAGCCTTCGCTGAAGCTATGGCTGGCTCTCACTCTCCACACTCACTCTGTTCTTGTACCCGGGGTGGGGCTCGAACCCACACGATATTGCTATCACTGGATTTTGAATCCAGCGCGTCTACCAATTCCGCCACCCGGGCAAATGAAAAAAAAACTAAATATATCTAAGAACAATCCTTTTCAGCCAAAAATAAACGAGAAAATTGATTACCCACTTCTTCCTCTCCGCCAACCAGGTGGCGGCCCTCAGGGTATTTTATGCTACATTCTTTCTTTGCTCTGCTAATTGACGCAAATAGTTCGGGCAAATGTCAAAACCATTACTCCAAGCCAGACCTCCGCCAGATTCAATTTTCAATTCATTAAACTTTTTAAAATCTAAAAGTTCCTTTGTAAATCCCTTTCCAATTAAGGGTCTTATATCGACCTGGCTTTCGAATCCGTCTTGAAATCTGACCGCCACTACGTAGTCATGCAAAATTTTAAACGCTATTACCTCATTCATTTTACCTCAGTTTAATGGCTCAATTTTATCTAAAGGTTCTGGTATCATGGCCTTTTCCCAATTCTTGATCAGGGCTACTCTATGCATAGAAGCCCATTCAAGAACCAGAGCATGTGCGCGATTCGGTAGTTTTCCGGCAATTAAATTCAGCGTCTTGATATCGTATTCTGCTTTATAACCTTGATACTCGGCATGGAAATGAGGAGGATTATGGTCCGCAAAATACATCCTGATTATTATACCATAAAACCTTGAAATTTCTGGCATTTCCTATAATAAATTTACAACTTTCAATCATACCTCCTCTGGAATCCAGCATAACCAAAAAATAAAAGAACTCCCATCAAAGCCCCACAAAATTATCCAATCTTTCTTTCAAAAACAAGCGGGCAAGGTTGGTCTTTATTGCTGGCTGATCTTTCTGGGGCGGGGGAGTTTTTCGGCCAGAACGTCGGAGATCATCGGGAAATTGCTGCGCATGATGTTGTCCATGTCGTTGGAATTAGAAGGAAAGTGAACAGTGATCACATCGCCATGCAACTGGTCGCCGTCTTTATCGAAAATGGAGTAGTGGACCCTGACTTCCCGCTGAAAGATCTTATTCGCCCGGTCGAGGCATTCTTCGTAGTTGGTTTTTAGCTCGAACTGGTTGATGAAAACGAAGAGGTCGGTCTCATATTTTTCATATAAGTAACTGAACATTTCGGGATGATGGGGCACCACATTCATAAACTTATTCGCCTCTTTAGGCGGATCCTTGTATTTACTGGCTTTTTGGACCGCCTCGCTGTCATCGGTTTCATCGTTCTTTTTGATCTTTTCGGACAGGCGATCCTTAAAGGATTTCTTTTCATTAAAAGCCAGGGCTGAAGTCTTTTCATATTTGTAACTCAAGCCTTCATAAATGGCCCGCAGATCGTTTTGCGCATCTTCGGAGGTATCCCGTAACAAACGGGTGGTTTCATGACGGCTGATGATCCGTACATTAATATCGAAATCCAGGCCATACCGGAACAGATGCCGGATCTTGGGTATGGAAGTCCGGTTAAACTCCGCCAATTCATGATCGGCATCCGAAAAATACAGGTCGGGATTAAAGGGAATGAGCATCACCTTTTTGAATTTCATGGAGTCCTTTACCTCCTCGGGCGACATCACATCATCCTGGGCAAAAGCCACCAAGGCAGGCAGGATCAATAAGGTCAGGAAGAAGCTTCTGAGAAGCATATGATTATTTCGCAAGTTGCACAATATCGTTACCGAGGATCAGGATCATCAGGCTGAACAGGATGATCAAACCGACTATCTGGGCTTTTTCCACGAATTTGTCACTTAATTTCCGGCGGCTCACCATTTCGATCAGGATAAACATGACATGGCCACCGTCGAGGGCAGGGATCGGCAGGAAATTCATGAAGGCCAGCACCATGGAGATCAACCCCGTAAAATACCAGAACCGTTGCCAGATCCATTCACTACCATAAATAGTGGCAATCCGTAAAGGTCCTTGCACGGATTCACTGGCATTGATCTCACCTTTGAACATTTTCCCGAAGGGAATGATCGATTGATACAACAGATCCTGGAAGGCATCTTTGTAACCGAAGGCAAAGCAATTGAAAAAGGTATAATCCAGGTATTGATAATCATCTTCAAAGGAGGGCAGGAATCCGAGTTTGGCTTCATTGGAAACCCTGGTTTTCAGCCCCAGGATCTGGCCCTCTCTTTGCACCTCCAACTCGACAAAGCTGCCCCGGTGCTCGGCCAGCGCATCCCGTAGTTCCCCGAATCTCGGCGTCGGTTGCCCATTGAGGGATATGATCCGGTCGCCGGATCGGAGGCCGGCGGAATCCGCAGGCGTTTCCGCCACCACACTGTCGATCAGGAAGGGGAAATTTTCTTTGGCGACAAACCGGTCTTTTCCGGCCGCGGCAAACTTCTTAAAAAATCCTTCCGGCAGGTCGATGACCTTGATCTTTCCTTCCCGCATGACCGTAACATTGTCGGCCAGGAGCATTTTAGCTGAGATCACCTCGGAGAATCGCTTGATCTCATCGCCGTTAATGGCCAGGATCTGATCACCCGTCCGAAGTCCGATATCCCTGGCCAGGTCATAGGCCACAATACCATACTTCATATCTTTGGCGGGTAAATATTGTTCTTTGAAGGCCAGCAATGACAGGGAGTATATGATGATCCCCAGGATGATATTCATCACGATGCCGCCTACCATAACAATAAATCGCTGCCAGGCAGGCTTGGATCGGAATTCCCAGGGCTTGGGTGGCTGGGCCATTTGTTCCTTATCCATGGATTCGTCGATCATCCCGGCGATCTTGACATAACCGCCCAGGGGCAACCAACCGATCCCATATTCCGTTTCGCCGTGCTTGAAGCTGATCAGCTTTTTGCCCCAGGCATCGAAGAATACATAGAATTTATCAACCTTTATACCGAATGCCTTTGCCGCCAAAAAGTGACCCATTTCATGAATAAACACCAAAATGCACAATCCCGTCATCAATTGTGCGGCCATGATAAACACATCCATCGTTATATATCCAGGTTTTTATGGGCCATGAGTAATATCTAAGCTCGAAATTCTTGTATTCCTAACGCAAGCCGACCTCAAGAATTATTCATGAACACTGCTTTATTTATTTTGTTAGCTGCCAGTTCCCGGGCTGCTTTGTCCGACGCCACATAATCTTCATATGCCGGTTTTTGGATAAAAGTGCATTGATCCATGCAATATTCAATAACATCCGACATTTCCAAAAATCCGATCTTCCCCTCCAGGAAAGCCGCTACGACCACTTCATTGGCAGCATTGAGCACGCAGGGCATATTTCCGCCTGCATGTAAGGCTTTAATCGCTAATGCAAGATTACGAAAAGTTTTAGTATCCGGCTGTTCAAATGTGAAACTATTATAATCCAAAAAACTGAAACGCGGGAAATCCGGCGACAAGCGTTCGGGATAGGTCAAGCCATATTGGATGGGTAGTTTCATATCGGGTAAGCCCATCTGCGCTTTCATCGATCCGTCTTTAAACTGCACGATAGAATGGATAATGGATTGCGGATGAACGATCACATCGATCTGTTCCGGTTCCAGGGCAAAAAGCCATTTGGCTTCAATGATCTCCAAGCCTTTATTCATCAGGGTTGCCGAATCGATGGTTATCTTGGCGCCCATTTCCCAGTTGGGGTGCTTGAGCGCTTGGGTCTTGGTAACATTGGCCAGCGCATCCCGGTCCATACCACGAAAGGGACCACCGCTCGCCGTGAGATAGATCTTTTCGATCGGATTGTGAAATTCCCCGACCAGGCATTGAAAAATGGCCGAATGCTCCGAATCGACCGGGTATATATTTACCCCATGGGTCTGTGCCAATGCAGTTACCAATTCCCCCGCAACCACCATCGTTTCCTTATTGGCCAAGGCAATATGTTTGCCTGAACGGATGGCCTGCAAGGTTGGCCGAAGTCCGGCA
>JANQFB010000163.1 GCA_028278085.1 Chitinophagales bacterium | reverse complement strand
CGCGATCGGGTTGAATTTAATGAATGTTCAACTGCGAAAGCATTTCCAGGCCTTTTCCTTATATCAGCAGGCATTCCAGGCTACCAGCGACCTGGTGCTGATCACCGGGCCGTCAGGTAATATCTTACAAGCCAATCCTGCCGCTTGCCGGTATTTTAAAAAGGATGAATTGACCAATGCGGATATTTTTACCTTGTTCAAGGGCTATCCCTTGCAATCGATCCTGGAAGAAAAAGGGGTTTTGCATAATTACGAATTGGCCGACAGCACCAAAAGAAGCCGGAAACCCACACTTAGCCTGTCTGTAGATCCTTTAGCCCTGGGTAAAGGACAAAGCAAGGGTTATGTTTTTTCCATTCGCACGAAAGTAGAAGGACTGGCAGGCCCCAATGATGTGAAATTGCTGCGCAAATCTTCCAAAAAGTCAGCGCATTTCGAAAAAGCCTGGCAATTGATGCAGACTTATAAATATTGGGATGAATGGGTGAGATCGGATGAGTTTGAAGCGCTTGGCTATAGCAAGCGGGAATTGCTTATCCTGGATGAATTTATCAAAAGCAAAGGTAATTTCGACACTGTTGCCGCCATATTTAACTTGACGGTTCCCAGGATCAAACAGATCATCGATAAGACCTTTCGGAAGCTAAACCTCAATCATATCAAATATCAGCGTTGGGTGCTGGATAATAAATTGATCATCCCCTTCTCCAAGCAGGATCTCGATACCTTTAAAGACCAGATCATTTTCAACCTGACTAAAAATATTTTCGGAAATTATCCGGATATTACACAAGAGTTTTTTACCGCCAATATGCTGAAAGCCGATTTTCACCATTTCAATTTATCGGATAAGCTGTTGGCCGCCCTCAACGAACTCAATTGCGGGAATGCTATGGAATTGCTGGATCAATACCCCGATCCGGTCATTGCGCTTTCCGAGCATCCTTCTTTCACCCCCTCTTTGCTGCGAGAGTTGAAGTCGTTGGTCGCTTCTGTTAACCCTCAGGGGTAACATTGGGAATTATTGACTAAACTTTTGTCTCCAACCGGGAGCAGTATAGTTATGTTCTTTTTCCTTAGAAGTCAGCGTCCATGGCAAGGGCAATCCCTGGCATTCCAAATGGTTGTATCCATAGGATCCAAAGCGCCGGGGTTATCAAAGATTGACCATTGAGTAACATAATTTTGTTTAATAATTAAATATTTATTATATTAACCTAATTAGTTGGTTGTCAGACCATTTTTGTTTTTATATTTGTGCATTTTTTTTATATTTGATACTATATTGCTAATTCTCCCGAAAAAGCAGCCTGATTATTTTTAGAGATTGAATGACCAAGTACACCGGAAGGGGGGCGTACGTTCTCAGTACATTATTTTTAATGGAAAATGGAAGAGCACAACTTTTAAAAATAAAGATTATCACCTCCTTTCCTATGTAACGAATTTCTTTTTCACCCTGGGAAAAGAAAGTAGTTATATTGATATCCATACTGGTATCGAATTTAAAGCTTGTAATATTTGATCGCAGGTAATTTGCTTTTGAGTGAATTACAAATCGAATGGATTGTATATGAATAGGTCAGCATTGCATACATCTGCAGGTATGGACCGGTCTGTATATGAACCGGTATTTTATGACAGGAAGGATCCTTCCGGTGAAGCATCTTTTCAAAACCTGCTGGAGGCTAATCCTCATATCATTGTTATTGACGAGATAGCCGGCCAATTGAAGGAACTGGTTAAGTTAAGGCATCCTGCCAGGAAATTTTCCGAATCCCAAGTACAGGAGGCGATCACTCATTTGCTGAAGGGTGAGGAGCCTGAAAAATATGGCGTCTGGGTGTATTATCCCTGGTCGTACCGCCTGGTGCATATCCTCGGTGAGGCCGAATTCACTGAAGTGCGTACAAACCGCAACCAATACAAGATCACCCCTGCGGAAAAAGAACTTTTAGCCCGACAGCGGATCGGCGTTATCGGTTTGTCGGTAGGGCAATCCATTTCAACCACCATGGCTATGGAAAGGAGCTTCGGGGAGATCAGGCTGGCGGATTTTGATTTGCTGGAACTAACCAATCTCAACCGGATCAGGACCGGTATTCATAACCTCGGATTATCAAAAGTGGTGAATGTAGCCCGTGAGATCAAAGAGATCGACCCGTTTTTACAGGTTAAATGCTTTGAAGAAGGGCTGACCCCTGAGAATATCGACCGTTTTTTCAGTGAGGGCGGAAAGCTCGACCTTGTGGTCGACGAATGTGACGGCCTCGACATGAAGATCCTCTGCCGGCTAAAAGCCAAGGAATTGAAAGTCCCCGTTATCATGGATGCCAGTGACCGGGGCTGCCTTTATGTGGAGCGTTTTGACCTGGAACCGGACCGGCCGATCTTTCACGGACTGATCGATCACCTGGATATAGACCTGGAAAAGATCAGTCAATTGACGAACGAAGAAAAGATCCCTTATTTGCTATCGATCCATCCGCCGGAAACGCTTTCCACGAGGATGAAGGCCTCTATGATGGAGGTGGAGCAAACCCTAACCACCTGGCCGCAATTGGCCTCGGCAGTGGTTTTGGGAGGAGGGATGGCTGCGGATGTCAGCCGGCGGATCATTTTAGGCCATTTCCATACTTCCGGACGATACTTTGTCGACCTGGAAGAGTTGATCGCGGATGAGCAGCGTAAAACCGGTTCCCAGGCAGATAAATCGAATGAATTCCGCCATGCGCCCGAATTAACCCTTGATGACATGACCGCGCTTTTCCGGAAAATTCAAACGCCTGCTCAGGGCATTGCCCTGTCCAGGGAAGCGTTGGAGTCCCTTATTGAAGCCGCTAATATGGCCCCTTCGGCCGGCAACAACCAGCCGTGGAAGTGGTTATATGCCGACAACAGCCTGGTTTTGTTCCATGATAGGATCCGCTCTCTTTCATTCGGGGATTATGAAGATCTGGCCTCCTTCCTGGCTTTTGGCTCCTGTGTGGATAACCTGGTATTGAAAGCCCATGAATTGGATATGGAAGTTATCACGGATCTATTGCCCCTTGAAGGGGACAGACGCGTGATCGCACGCTTCCATTTAACGGCAGATAAGAATGATCCGGCCATTGAGAAACACGATGTCGATCACCTGAGCCCTGTGATCGGACTGCGGCATACCAACAGAAAGATCGTGAAAAGGCAAGCCATTGCACCGGAAGTGATGACAACGATCAAAGCCGATGCAGCAACGGTAAACGGTACGGATTTCCAGGTGGTTGACCAGGAACAGCAGTTGCAGCTTGCCGAAGATATTATCGCGGCAGCGGAGCGGATCAGGATCATGCACCCGGAAGGTCATTATGAATTTTTCGAGCAGGAGATCCGCTGGACCACGGAAGAAAGTGAAGCCACACGAGATGGGATCGATATTGCCACGGCAGACTTTAATTTTTCCGAGATCATGGGTTTGAAAATTGCCAGTAATCCCGATGTGATGGGCCATTTGAGAGCCTGGAAAGGGGGGCGCGGATTTGAAAAGATCTCCCGGAAAACAGTTGCCGGCGCTTCGGCGATCGGTTTGGTTACGGTACCGTCATTTGATCACCGACAGTTTATCCTGGCGGGCCGTGCGGCACACCGGATCTGGCTATCCGCCAACCAGCATAAGGTTGCCCTGCAGCCGATGATGGCGCCGGTTTTGCATTTTGTCAGGCTGCATCATGGTCAGGGTTATGGTATGGATGAGGATATGCGACGGGAAACGGCAGCTTTGTGGGATCAGTTCAATGAACTGTTTACCCTGCAAGATCCGGTGGTTCCGGTTTTCTTGTGCCGGCTGTTCATTGGAGATGTTCCCGAGGTACGGTCGTTAAGAAGGCCGGTGGCGGAAGTCCTATATTATTTATAAGGAATATTAATGAACGAGTTAGTTCGACCGAAAAAAATCAGGATCAGGGCCTACAGGGCTGTAGATGAACCCGAATCATGTGAAAAATATGCGCTGGGCCATGAAGAAGTATTGAAGGAATTCAATATCTATGTAACATCCGCCAATAAAAAGTGGTTTTCCAATCCTTCGGTATTCGTGATCTCAGTGGAATCGGAATCGGGGCAAGAGGTGTTTGGCGGGGCGAGGATCCAGATCGCTACCCATGAGGAAAGGCTCCCGATTGAAGATGCCATTGGTAAAAAGGACCCTAAGATCTACGATATGGTCAATGAAAATATTGACTTTGGCGTGGGAGAATTGTGTGGTTTATGGAATTCAAGGAAGGTCAAAGGCATGGGGTTTAGTGAATTATTAACCAAGGCTTGTGTAGCCCGGGCAAGTGTTGTGATCGCCGGACGGCTGAACTTAAAAAAGCTTTTTGTGCTTTGCGGGGAACATACCGTGCATATGGTCAAAGCGGTTGGGTTCAGCACAACCATTTCGCTCGGAGACTATGGTAAATTCCCCTACCCCAAACCCGATCTTCGAGCCACTGTTCTGAACCTCGATCACTTCGAGGATCTGCCTTTTGCCTCACCCAGGCAACGGGCGGATATTTTCGATCTCCGGGAAAATCCCAGGCAAATCAGAACCGAGATCGGCCCATTGGGTCAGGTGCAGGTGGAATATGACCTGTTGATAGAAAATCTAAGTCTGGTAGTATAATTAAAGGAAAATCTTTATTTTAAGCGTTTATTGACTTAAGATATTTGATATTGTTATCCTTAACTGTATGAAATATTGCCGTACTTTACTTTTCCTGGCGCTCGGCTTATTCATCCCTTTCTTTAGTTTCCCGTCATCCGTCACGCTGGCACCGGATGGAAAGATCAAAAATATCCGGGACGCCATCTTCCTTTTCGAAGACCAGGAGGGAACTAAAACCATACGGCAGGTGATGCAAGCCGGGACATTCGAAGCGCTGCCTGTGGGTGTGCCCAATCTTAATATTTCATCTTCTTCGTTTTGGTTGAAGTTTACCCTGGATAACCCGACTAAGCTGCAGGATTTCCTGCTGGAGCTCTGGCAGCCCACCATTGATTCCGTATCCCTGTTTATTGTGAAGGATGGCCGGATCATCAGTGAACAGCATCTGGGCGAACACTATCCCTATGATCAAAGAAAATATGATCACCAGAATTTTATATTTGATGTCAACATAGCTCCCGGAGCAGCCGTTACCTGTTATTTGAAGGTCAAAAGCGGCCAATTGATGATGATCCCATTAGCCATCGGCAAACCCACGGACATCATGGAATCGCTGCTGAGAAAAGACCTGATCTTCGGTTTGTATTTCGGTATTATTCTCGCCATTTTTTTCTACAATCTCTTTATTTATTTCAGCGTTCAGGACAAAAGCTATTTGTTCTATGTGGGCTATATTATCCTGGTGGGATTGGTTCAGGCAGGTTTACAGGGATATACCTTTCGATTCTTTTGGCCCGGCGTTCCATTCCTGGCCGATCAAAGTATAGTGATCTTACCGGCCATTACAGGGGTGGTTGCCATCGAGTTTATGAAAGTATTCCTGCAAACCAAACAATATTATCCTGGCTTTACCAAGGGCTTCCTGTTCTTCCAGGGGTTTTATGCGGTCTGTATTGCTTTGAGTCTGGCCAAACAGTATAACCTGAGCCAGGCTTTGATCCAGCTATCGGCCTTGTTAGCCGCTTTATATATGATCGTTCTGGCCGTAATGATCGCGAGAAAGGGCTCCCGCCCCGCAAAGTTTTTCCTCATTGCCTGGGTGATATTTTTATTGGGGATCTGGATATATATCCTCAAAGACATGGGCTTTTTACCTTACAATTTCCTGACTTATTATATCCTGGAAATCGGATCGGGTATTGAAGGATTATTACTGTCCTTTGCCCTGGCAGATAGGATCAACACCCTGAAACAGGAAAAAGCGATCGAACAAGCCAAAGCCCTGGAAGTCTTGCAGGAGAATGAGCGGATCATCAAAGAACAGAATATCACGCTGGAAAAGCGGGTCAAAGAACGAACAGCCGCTTTGGAGGCTTCCAACCGGGAATTGAAAGATACCCAGGCGCAACTGGTCAATTCCGAGAAAATGGCCTCCCTCGGTCAGCTAACGGCGGGAATTGCCCATGAACTGAATAATCCGATCAATTTCGTATCGGGAAATGTGGACCCGTTGAAAAGGGATATCAATGATGTTACCGACCTTTTAGCCCGGTATGATGCCTTGAAGGTCGGTGAAAACATAGACCAGGATTTGGAAGACATTCATAAGATGCGGAAAGACCTGGACATCGACTATACCCTGGAAGAGATCGACACACTGCTGAATGGGATCGATGAGGGCGCTGCCAGAACCGCCAATATCGTCAAAGGTTTAAGGGAATTTGCCCGCCTGGATCAGGGTGACTTCAGCAGCGCCAATATCAACAGCGGTATTGAATCGACCCTGGCGATACTGTCGGGTAAATTCGGAGATACCATTCGTTTGGAAACCGAATTTGGCCAGATCCCGGAAATCGAATGCTATCCTGGGCAGCTCAACCAGGTGTTTATGAATATATTCGTGAATGGCATTCAGGCGGTGGAAGCTAAAAACGAACCCGGGAAAATATCCGTCCAAACCGGGCAGGAGAATGGGAATTTGTTTATCCGGATAGAAGATGACGGTGTCGGGATGGATGAATCGACCCAATCAAGGATATTCGATCCCTTTTTTACCACCAAGGATGTCGGTGAAGGTACCGGCCTGGGCTTGTCTATTTCTCATGGGATCATCAAAAAACACAAAGGGAATATCAGTGTAATGTCCGAAAAAGGTAAAGGAACCACATTTCTGATTACCCTTCCTCTTCAGATTTCCGAATAAGCGGGAAAAAAATTATCATGTTTGCATGAATAATATTAATTTTACTTGAAACCTTTGCATAATATCTATCGTCTATGTAATCACAGAATATACAGCAGAGCCCTACTTGCGTTAAATTATGATGTTGCATATAATTGCCAAAACCAGATAACATGAGTGAAGAAGAAAAAATACGTATCCTGTACGTAGATGATGATGAGCACAATTTAAATTCCTTCAAAGCATCCTTCCGGCGAAAGTACGACGTTCACATTGCAGAATCGGCCTATGCAGGATTCGAATTGCTAAAGGAACATGATTTCCATATTATTCTGACCGATCAACGAATGCCCAGTATGACGGGTGTTGAATTCCTGGAGCAGGTGATCAAAAAATACCCCGATCCGATCAGGATGCTGGTTACGGGGTATACGGATATTGAAGCGGTAATCGATGCGATCAATAAGGGCAAGGTATATAATTATATCAAGAAACCCTGGGAGGAGGATGACCTGATAGTTATGATCGAAAATGCATACGAGGTATATGACCTGAGAAGAAAAAATGCGGAATTGATAAAAAAACTGGAGGAAGCGAACGAACAACTGGAATTTTTGCTGCGCCAACGGCTGTTGGACTAGCAGGGGCCTTTCTCATTCCAACTAAGGCTACCGGCCAACTTCAATTTCTGTTATCTTTGTCCTTAACTTCTTTTTATGAAGGAAAAGTACATCAGCACCCCTAGCTGCGATATGTGGATTGAAAATGACATATTGCATTGCAACTATAAGAAGGGCCTGGTCGTTACTTTACCGATTGCCAAACAAATTATCAGAGACCGGAACCTGCTGACCGAAGGAAAGCCCTACCCCGGGTTAACGGATATTTGCGGTGTCAAAGGCGTAGAAGAAAGCGCCAAGGATTACCTGACTTCCAAGCAAGCTGCCGGCAATATCACGGCCATGGCAGTGGTTTATGCTTCACCAATTGAAAAAATGATCAGTACATTCTATAAGGATGTCAATATCCCCCTCATGCCCAGCCGTCTGTTTACCAACCGGGAGCAAGCGCTGATCTGGCTGGAGATGTTCAAAAAACATAATCAATCCTGAGCCTGCCGATCTTATGCCGGTTGCCCGAGCTTCGATAGCTCTTTCCAGGCCAGGGCTCCGGCTCCCAGAATGGCGGCGTTACTGTTCATGAGCGC
>JANQFB010000113.1 GCA_028278085.1 Chitinophagales bacterium | reverse complement strand
CCTGGAACCGGCAAAACGGTGAGCGATCAGCCCGTCGAAGCCCACGCCGGCGATATTAAAAAAATACTCCTCCCCGGCCTTGCAGGAATCGATGGTCATGATATGCGGGCGATTGATGGTTTTAACAGCCTCGGCCGTATCGAGTGGGATGCCCAGGTTCCGGGCGAGTCCATTCCCGGACCCGCGTGGAATGATGCCCAATACGGCATTTTGGTGCACCAGGGCCGTCGCAATTTCTTTAACCGATCCGTCGCCACCGGTAGCCACGAAATATCTAATACCCTCTTTGATCCCGTCTTTGGTCAATTCCGTAGCATGTCCGGCATACTCGGTAAACAAAATTTCCATCTCGTATTTTCCGGGATCCAGGTTTTTCCGGATCAATTCCGGGAGCTCCTTTTTGGCGGACGTGCCGGCGATCGGATTGATAATAAACCGGATCTTTTCCTTCATGGCTGACTGAGCTTGTTGTGGATCATCCGGTAATGATAGGTTTGTAAAATAGCTTTCAACCGGGTGCTAAGCTCCCGGTTTTTGTCGATCTCCCGGGCTGAAATATTGTTTTTCAGATCCGGATCTTTCCGGTAATCGTATAATCCCGATACCCGCTCTCCGTCAAACAAGATCAGGTAACGGTCATCCTGGAGTTGGTAAATGCTGTTGATGTAGTTAACCGCTTCGGATCCGGCTTTTGGATCGAAAACCGAACGGCCGAAAGAAACCAGATCGATTTCAATATTAAGATAATCCAAAATAGAGGGAAGCAGGTCAACATGTTGAACCACATCGGTGGATGACCCGGCTAAATGCCCATCCGGATGAAAAAGTAGCATGGGTATACCATACATACCGATCCTGTTGTAAGAAGATGGCAATTCCACTTGTGAGGTATGGTCAGCAGTGATGACAAACAACGTACGGCCATACCAGGGCATTTTGGACGCTTTATTAAAGAATTGTCTCAAGGCATGGTCGGTATAACGGATCGTCTTGTGTATCGGTATAGCGCCCTCGTCGAAGGTTGTCCGGTATCTCGGAGGAATGGTGAAGGGTTGGTGCGATGACAGCGAAAAAAGCATGGCACAGAAGGGTTCCGGAAAAGTATGGAGTTTCTCTGCGGTGAATTGAAAGAAAGGTTCGTCGAAGATACCCCAATTTCCATCAAAATCGGCATCGTTACCATATTCATCCTTTCCAAAATAATGGTCGAATCCTGCGCTATAGGTGAAATCATCAAAGCTAAAGCTCCCGTTATAGGCCCCGTGAAAAAATGACGTGTGATAGCCGCGTGGCTTCAGGTAAGCGCCCAGCCCGCTGAATTGATTATGCTGGTACCTGGAGAACATAAAGGGCTCTTCCATCAAATGGGGAATGCCGGTGGTGATGGCCATAACGGCATCGATAGATGTTTTACCATTGGCAAAAGCCTGCGTAAAAGTCAGGCTGTGGCCGGCTAAGGAGTCGAGGAAAGGGGTATAGGTAAGCGGTCGATCATTTAGATATCCTACAAATTCCCTGGCAAAGCTTTCCAGTAAAATGATCACGATATTATCGGTTTTTGGCGGGCCGTCCGGGCGGAGGCTATAACTGGCATCGAAGAGCCGGATACGGTCGGCTTCCGGGAGATAACGCAGTTCGGAAAGGGATTGCTTGCTGAATGAATGTAAGATGGTAAATGGGGTATTGGTAACCAGGGCGCTTTTCGAGCTCTCGGTATAATGACCTGCATTGATGGGTGTGATCGGTTTCACCTGTATCCCTCCCCGCATGCCAATCAAAGCGAATACCGCACCGATAACCAGCAATGGCACCTGGATCCTGTAATTGATCTTTTCGGGGTGAGTAACCCTGATCTTTTGATAAACCCATCCCAGGGCCGCCAGGAAAAGGATAAATAAAACGACAAAATACCAGTAGCCGGCCAGGTATTGCGGCAACAGTTCGAGAATATCCCCCCTGATATCGAATATATCGCTGGTCGTTCTTTTGAGGGTATATTTGTAATATTCAAGATCTATGACCATGAAGGCCAGGGCTATACCATTGGTGACCAGGAAAAGATACTTCAGGAATGCTTCATAGCCTTTCCTCGTCCGGTAAGGATGCGGTACCAGGTGAAGGGTGATGAAAAGCAGGTTACAATAGATCACCGACACGATATCGAAACGGACGCCAACCAGGATAAAGGTCAACCCCTCCCCTATGGGCAGGTCGGGAAATATTTGCCGGTTCAAGGCATAAAAAATGACCCTGCAAATCGTATACAAAATCAAAACCAAGCCCAGCCGTTTCAACAGCAACTGAAGAAAGGAAAGCTGCAAAAGCATAAAACAAATCTAATAAAAAGAGAGGGGAAGGTCAGCAAGCCTTCAGGCTCATATCCATGCAGGTTGCGGAATGCGTCAATGCGCCTACGGAAATATAATCCACACCGGCTTCTCCGTAGGCCCGGATCGTTTCCAGGGTTATCCCGCCGGAAGCTTCCGTTTCATAACGTCCGGCGATTAGTCCGACGGCCTCGCGGATGGCTTCCGGGGTGAAATTATCCAGCATGATCCGGTGAATGCCGCCCGAGGATAATACCGCTTCCAATTCCTCCATATTCCGGACTTCGATCTCAATTTTCAGGTCCAGGTTGTTATTTCGCAAATAGTCCTTAACCGCTTGGATGGCCTGGGATATACCGCCGGCGAAATCAATATGATTATCCTTGATCAGGATCATATCGAATAGGCCATGCCGGTGATTGGTCCCACCGCCAAGCCTGACCGCCCATTTTTCCAATACCCTGAGCCCGGGCGTCGTTTTCCGGGTATCGATCACACGGGCAGGCAAGTCCTTCAATGCCTCCACATAAGCATGTGTCAGCGTGGCTATACCGCTCATTCGTTGCATACTGTTCAAAACCAGCCGCTCGGCGGTAAGGATAGAGCGGGACGAGCCGGATACTTTAAAAACGATATCCCCGGGTTTAACCGCCTGGCCGTCGGGGATCAGCACCGTACAGCTAAGGGTGGGATCAAAGGTTTCCAGGATCAAAACGGCCAGTTCGACACCAGCGATCAGCCCGGTATCCTTTACAATCAATTGTGCGGTTCCGGTTGCCTGTGAAGGGATACAGGCCAGTGAGGTATGGTCACCATCACCGATATCTTCTTGTAGAGCCGCTTGAATAAATTCAGAAAGATCCGCAGGTATGGACATTATTCGTCTTCAAATCTGATCTCCTGGATAATGTATTTGGGTGTTTTTGGTTTGAGCAGGAAATAGGTTCGAAAACTCCCGTTCTCGGTCGTTAAAACACCAATACCGTACTGAGAACCATTTTCGGAGGAGCCATTATGGATCAATTCAAAGCTTTTCACTTTCTTTTTAGCGAAAAAATCCTTTAAAACCTGTTCTGCTTGTACGCTGCTATATGCGCCTTCGTCTTCTCCCAGGGTCAATTCGACGGTTTTGTCGAAATATTTGGACAATTCTTTGGCATTTCCGGCCTTTAACGCTAAAGAGATCTCATCTAAGATCGGATTCTCCGCGAATACCAAAAACGCTCCCAAAAGGATTAAACCCGGCCAAATGAACGATTTTTTCATAAAATAAAAGGTTTAATACAGAGGCTGCTAAAACTGTGCCAAAAATGGGCACCCGGGAGGCTATGCAGCCTTTTCAAAATTACAAATCTCTGGCAA
>JANQFB010000046.1 GCA_028278085.1 Chitinophagales bacterium | reverse complement strand
GGCACCGGTAGGTCTCGCGCTGGCGGCGCCGATCGCCGATCTGCTCGGGGTGCGGATCTGGTACGCCGCCGGCGGCGTCGCCCTTGGCCATCAATTGTTTACTGGAATAGATGTTATATACATATACCCCGTTTTGCCAATCCTTACCTGAGATTATTATACTTTTCGCGTCCTTATCCAAAGTTACTTCTTTTACAAACCTTCCAGTTACATCCCATATTATTAAAGTGACCTTACCTGAAATATCCGACAAATCGTAGTTAAGGATCGTATATTCGCTAAACGGATTTGGATGGACAAAGGTTCTTCTTAAACCAATATCTATTGGCTGATTTTGTGCACCACGTTTTCCTTCTTTTTCAGAACTAAGTTCATTAGAACATATAGCCTTTGAAGGAGCAATGGGAAATAGTAAATAACAAGCTGGCAAAGCAAAACTACTTGTTGATTGCGCAATGATTTCCAGGGTTTTAATATCTGCTTCGCTTACCTGGTAGGCTTCATCCGTAGTGATATGGTTTATCCGCCAGTAAGTATCATAGAATTGATCCCGGTATTGCATATCTTCATCCGCTTTGTTATTCGCCATCACTTCCGTTTTCCAGGTTAGGGCTTCACTAATTCTACCGTCGTTAACCCTGCAATCGACTAAGTGCCATGCAAAAGCATTGTAAGCAGTTTGGTTTTTGGCTTTTAGCATCGCCTCGGTAACTTTTTCAAATGCTTCGGTACATCCCTCTGCATGATTAAATTGGATCGTCCGGTTGATCATAGCTTTTTCAAACAAAGAACCACATTCAATTTGACCCGGATTTTGCAAGGCTTCTTGATAACATTCAATTTCATCCCTGGCTAATTTTAAATTACCGGTTCCGGTACTACCCATGCAATTGGATGAATCTGCACATTGATGCAAATTAATTGCTCCTGAACTCTGCACATTTCCGACTATTTCATCATTATAATGATAGTAATTGAAATTATAAACGTCATTCAGGGAAATAGAATACCAATTTTGTGAAGAGTAATTATATTTATTACCCGCCGGTTCCAATGGGGTCAATGGATCACAATCCCCCTGGTCATTTAAATAGCCTGTGCTGTCGATATAGATTCCGAATATGGTATCTCCTGCTCCTCCGGCTGTGCCCTGGTCAAATGTATTGCAATGGAGTTGTAAATCAGGAGAAGCATAGAATGGGGAAGATTCTACAAACACGCCGTATTGGTTACTTTCAAATAAGTTGTTGCTGATCTGACTACTTTGTGCATCCAGGGCTGTGGAAGCTACACCCATATTCAGGTTATAGAATTTGTTTTCCTGAATATCAAACGTTCCCCAACTGGTCCAGGCGGCTATGCCTCTTTGATCCAATCCAGGGGCTTTTTGTTGGTTGCCGAAAAAGTAATTGTTCCTTATCAAAAACTCTCCGGGGGCAACGATACCAAATGTCCGGCCTGCGTTGAAATTGGTGGTCTGTGCTAAATTTATCTTGCCGGTTATTGTTCCTGCCGGATCTGCTACTTGTGCCGTATTAAGCGGTGCATCCGGGAAGTAGAAAAAGTTGTCTTTGATGATCGGAATTCCATGTTGAAATCCTACGCCGAAGAAGTATATTCCTGCAAGGTAGTTGTTTTCAAGCGTGTTACCCTGGGCATCAAATGGACTGGTTTCTGTTCCACTGAAAATGCCAAACATGCAATTGGTAATCCGGTTGCCTTCTACAAAGGTATTCAGGTTAATGCCACGCTCCAGGTTTATGGCTATGCCCGTATAGTATTGTTTAATACTATCTACTTTATTGTAGGGATAAAGCATTTCATCCGGATGAGAATAAAAGCGGTTGTACTGGATAAAATCCTGCTTGGTGCTGGTATTAAAATCCTTTGGAGCATAAATACCAAAGTAATTGTTCAAAAACTTGGTTTTCCTGATGGTAAAACCATCATGTACACCATCTATCCTGATTCCTAATGAACTATGACTAATCTCACAACTATCCGTATTACCAGCAATGATGATATTATCGTTCAAAGCATATGGGTGTGTGGTTGTTTGTCTGTGGTTGCTGATGATCCCGCCCCACATCGTATCGCAGTCTGCCGTGATCGTGGCATCATTCATGAGTAATGTTGCATTTTCCAGAAAGATAGAAGGGCCATATCCGCCTGTTTTGCTGATTGTTCCGAATCCATCTGTTGTTATCCGCTCATGGCCTTCCATGTAGAATACCGTACCGGGTTTAAGCTGGAAGGTTCCATTGGAAAACCGTAGGTCTCCTTTGATTTGATAAGTACCGTTGAATATAGCGTTGCCGGTTATGGTGGTGGTATCTCCTTTGACCCCCATGGTTGCCTTGTAACTTCTGCAACAAGCCGCATCTTTGATGTTTACATCTTTGGTTTCCAGGTAGACATTTCCATTAGCCAGTATTCTAAGTGTAACGGGATGCAAACCAGGTGTATTGAAAACAATACCTTGGGGTTTTGGATCGGTTGAAATAGATGGATTGGCATTTGGTCCGAATACCCAATTATAGATGAATGTCGAATCATCAAAGCAGGTGGGGGTAAAGTCTATCCCACTACCGATACAGGCCGGTTGTGTATAGGTGAAACCTGCTCCTGGTAATTGATACACCTGAACGGCATCAAAATCCTGGCAGCCGTTTGAATCGGTTACCGTCAGGGAATACAGGCCACCATCACTAACTCCAATACCCGTGGACTGGCTTCCAGTTGACCAGGAATAGTTTACATTAGCTACATTGGCTGAAAGGATCGTTGTTCCATCTTCACAGACATATACCGGCCCCGGTGGGGATATCGTAGCATCCGGGTTGGGATATACCGTTATATTAATCGCATTGGATTGATCTTTACAGCCGAACGGTGTCGTTCGGGTTAGGTAATGCTGACCGCTTTGATCAACCGTAATGCAATTGCTGTTATTCGTTCCCTGCGACCATAAGATACTATCATTTTGCAGGTTCACCCCAAAATGGCAAAGAATTGCTTCTTTGCCTTCACAAAAGATTGAATCCCCGATATATAAATACACTTCGGGGGCCTCTCTTGTAGGGTTAATAGTAACTAAAACATCATCCTGTACCATACATCCGGTAGCCTGATCAGTAACGGAAAGTACATAAATGTTTGTTGTATCCGGGAAAGCCAGGGGATGTTCAATGACCGGATCACTTAGGGCGATGTTGGGTGCCCATTGGTAGGACACATTTCCAACATTATACAATACTGCCGGAAATCCGCCTATGATCGTTGCTTCTCCTTCACAAATGGCCGTATCCCTTCCGGCATCTACAAATAAGGGCTGATCCACTACAATAACTGTTGTATCCTTCTCCGTCCAGCAATCTGTCGATACGGTATGAATGACTTGATAAGTTCCGGCAAGGATATAACGATGTCTTGGGTCTTTGACGGTATCACTGTTGCCGTCCCCGAAATCCCAATGATGGTCATAAAGCGGATCGGTTTCATGGCTCGTAAAATCATACTGGCCTGCACAGGCATCCACCAGGTTAGTAGTAAATCCCGGATCGGGACGTCGAAGGGTAGCCCCAAAAACGATATCATCTACGCCGATCCAATTAGTTGTATTGGCAATGCCCCTGTTCTCCACCTCT
>JANQFB010000555.1 GCA_028278085.1 Chitinophagales bacterium | reverse complement strand
ATGCCATCGGAATCTTCACCCAGGATATTGGTTTTATACTTGAACCAGGTAAAGCAGGTATCGGCAGTAACATCGTAACGCAGGTGGTAAACGCCGCCGGGAACTCCGGGAACCGCGAATTCCACCTGGGTTACGATGTTACTGCCGATACCTGCTTTACCTGGTTCAAGTATAAAACCAATATCCTGGGTGAAGATTCCGATGGCATTTATTTTACCTTGTATGCCGACGCCGAAGATTTTGACCAGGTATCCTTTGCCTTCGGCGTGGATGATCCGGCCAATTATTCCTTACGTGGCCTTACGCCGTTCGACCAGATCCAAAACCGGCTGGACCAATATGTATATGAACATATCCTCAGCGGTAACGATACCATTGGCACCATCCGGACATTTGCCACCCGTGCCCATTATGATTCTTCCCTCTATCACATGGTCGTGAAGATCTTTACCGACTCTACCGCTTATTATTGGCGGTTTATCACTACCGGATCCGGGAAGTTCGACATCTGGAGCGGCGCTAACAAGGATTTTGAAACAGCCACCTCGGATATGATCAAAAGCAGCCAGTTGCCCGATAGTAGCCAGATGCCGGCAATCGTCCGGTATAAAGCCCCGGACAATAGGAAGACCTTGGTAAGTAGCTGGAATTGTTCCCCCCATGTTATTTCGGTGGCTAATTATAATAACCGCAATGTCTGGACGGATGTTTACGGGAATTACCAGATCAGAACTGATATTCCCGGTGAGATATCCGGCACTTCATCCAGCGGCCCGACCCGAGATGGCGCTTCCGCAAAACCCGACCTGGCCGCTACCGGGAATTTTATTATCACCAGCGCCCGGTTGGCATCCCTGTTCGGATTTTGGGGGCCACAAGACATTGCCCTGGGCGGAATGCACAATGTTAACGGCGGAACTTCTATGGCCGCTCCTGTGGTAACAGGACTGGCCGCGCTCTACCTGCAAAAGGTTAAGGAAGAAGAAAACCGGATCGCAACCCACACAGAGATCAAGTATTCCTTGATCCATAATACACGCCAGGATAGCTTTACCACCTTCAACGTTCCGAATGACCGGTGGGGCTATGGAAAAGTGGATGGCTATAAGGCCATTAGCAACCCTGCCGTGATCGGCTGTACCGATCCGGCGGCCTTTAATTATGATCCCGGGGCCACCGTCGATAATGGTGAGTGTATACCCTTCATATATGGTTGCACCGACGATTTTGCCCTCAATTACGATAGCCTCGCCAATACCGACGACGGCAGTTGTATTTATACCACAGGGATCTCGCCAAATGATCCCGATGGCGTTGTCTTAAGCCTTGCACCCAATCCAACCCGGACAACCGCTGTTATGCAATACCGGATCCGGGGTTCCTATAGCGAGGCGCGTATCCTGATGAGCGACATCACCGGGGCGGTCAGGCAGGAATGGATCCTCGATCGCAACGCCGGTTATCTGAATTCCGGCCAACATCCCGCCGGGATATATTTCATCAACATCGAGCTGGACCGTCAAAGATTTCCGGCACAAAAACTGGTTATTTGTCAATAGTTTCCCCGGCAATGGCTACAGCAACTCCTACGAAAACCCTGATCCTCGATCAACAGCAGATCCGGCAGAAAGTGGCCAGGATCGCCTATGAGATCCTTGAAAACAATCACAAAGAAAAAGAAATTATCCTGGCAGGTATCCACGGCACCGGCTTCCGCTTCGCCGAATATTTGCAGCAACAACTGCAGGAATTTTCGGACATCCGCTTCGAACTGGTGAAGATCCAGATGAATAAAAAAGAGCCCCTGAAAGCGCTGATCCATTCCGAGCCCGACGCCGATCCCAACGACAAAACGATCATCATCGTCGATGATGTCGCCAATACCGGGAAAACACTTTTTTATGCCCTCAAACCCTTGTTGAATTATCAACCCCGGAAAATCCAGATCGCCGTGCTGGTGGATCGCGAACACAAAACATTTCCCGTAGCCACCGATTATGTCGGCCTTTCCCTGAGCACGACCATGCAGGAGCACATCACCGTACATCTCGACGGAAAAGTTAAAGATGCGGTCTATTTAAGCTAAATTGATCTTCCTGACCGGATCACCCTGCAAATCGAATCGACGCATTCCGGGCCTTCGGGAATGATATGATCGGCTCTTAGGTAGTAAGGTTCACGCACTTCCAGCAGTTGACGAACGGCCGGATACAACTCCGTTGATGAAATACCATCCAGCAGCGGCCGCTTATGTTGCTGCCCCTTGAGTCGACCGGCGAGCTCTTTTGCCGGCACCCGGATATAGAAGCTTGTTCCGTTGTCCAGTATCCAGTCCATATTCCCACCGGTACAAGGAGTTCCGCCTCCTGTGGCAACGATGATGTTCCGCCGGTTGGCCAGTGCTCTGAGGGCATCATATTCCATGCGGCGGAAGGCCACCTCTCCTTTCCGGCGAAACAGATCCGGAATGGTCATCTTTTCCCGTTCTTCGATGAACCCGTCAAGGTCGACAAAGGTCCATGCCAGCTTTTCGGCGATCAGCTTTGCTTTAAAGGATTTGCCGCAGCCCATGAAACCGATCAGGAAAACCCGTACCAATGATCAGGAAGATTTGCCTTTAATGGAGACCCTGGGATCCAATACCCCGTAAAAGATATCGATGGCAATATTCACCAGGACAAAAATGGTGGCGGTTACCAGCACGGAGCCCATCACTACCGGAAAATCGGATTCTTCCAGGGCCTTTACGGTTACATAGCCGATACCTTTCCAGTTGAAAATGAACTCTACAAAAAATGCACCGGCCAGCAGAGAGGCAAACCAACCGGATATTGCCGTAACCACCGGGTTGAGGGCGTTCCTCAACGCATGTTTGAACAATACCACCCGGTATCTTAAACCTTTGGCTACGGCTGTTCTGACATAATCCCGGGAAATGATATCGAGCATGGCGCTCCGGGTCAGTTGTACGATGATCGCCAGGGGCCGGATACCCAGCGTTATTGCCGGTAGGATCAGGTTTTGCAAAGCCAGCACCCTGCCCTGTACCGGATCGATGTCGTAAAGGCTGCCTGACATATCCAAGCCGGTGATCTCATGCAACACATAGCCGAAAAGCCAGGCCAGGATGATCCCGGAAAAATAGGATGGCAGTGATATCCCAAAAACCGAAAGCAAAACGGCCGTATTATCAAAAACGCTGTGTTGCTTGATGGCTGCCAATACCCCAAGGAATATCCCGAAGATACTGGCCAGGATAATGGAAGTTGTCGCCAGGATAATGGTTCCGGGAAGGGCGTCGAACAAAATATCGATCACCAGTTTCTGCGACTGGTACGACCGCCGGAGGTATGGCACTTTGAAGACCAATATCCTGTTGTCGGGCAGGTCGGTAATTTTATTGTAGTTGTATTTGTAGATATTACTGACGGAATTGGAATGAACGGATAAAAAGGACAGGTCATTGAGGTAGATCAGAAATTGTGCGTAGAGCGGCTTGTCGAGGCCGAGATCTTTTTTAACCGCTTCCAGGGAAGCAACATCCGCCCGTTGGCCAAGGGTCATCCGCGCCGGGTCGCCTGGTAAGACGTTGAATAGAAAGAATACGATGACAATGACTCCTAATAAAACCAGAAAGCCATAAAACAACCGCTTGACGAAAAACTTCAGCAAAGGCTAACCTTTTAGGGTGATAGATACCGGTCTTTCAATTCATCTTTGGTAGGGATATCATGGTGATGCCACTTCCCGATAACGGTACCTTTCCTCATTAATAGGAGTCCAGGATTAGAACGGATAATGGTTTTCAGGGCGGTAGCATCCGAAGTATAGAAGTTCATGGGCAAGCCGATATCATGTTTGAGTTCTTCGGATTGCTTGTAGGAGGAAGCGGTCAATACAATAAACTGCATCTTTTCGCCTTCAAAAGATTCCTGCAGATCCCTGATCTTCTTAAAACCCTCTTTTTCGGTTTTAGCAAGGTCATAGGCCACCACGATGAAATTATTATCACTCATGCTCAACACCAGGTCTGTGATGTTATTCCCGTCATCATCGGAAATGGAAAAATCATGGATCGGTGGCTCATATCCCTTTTGCACCAGTGTGGTTTTCCGGTCGACAAAGGTAGCTCCTTCGATCTCCCAGGGTTTATCAGCCGTGGTGAATTCCTTCGTTTCTCCATTGACTTTATAGTACCAGGTATCTTCAAATACATCTTTGGGAGCGCCATCCGGGATCGACATTTGGTCGGGCAAATTATTATCCACCCGGTAAGGCCTGAAATCCTTGATCGGCAAATGTCCGATGCACCATATGGAAAAGCCGGTGGTCAGCACAACAGCCGTGCCAGCCATTATCCAATCGACTTGTTTGTGTTTGACCATGTGTTTGATCAATAATAATAATCCCAGGATGACAACGGAAAAATAAACCGGAAAGCCCCAACCGATCACGCCGAAGGAAAAGATCGCTATCAGCGCCAGGGAAACGGGTATGATCACCTTATCTTCTGCTGTGGTGGAAAGTTTGATGCTGTTTCGCTTGAAAAACAGGATCAGGATAAAGACCAGCAGCACCACATCTTTCCAGAACGACTGCCAGGGCGTGAGTTTCAGCGCATCACCGAAGCATCCGCAATCTGTTACTTTTCCGGTAACGGCCGAGTATCCGGTTAACCAGGTGAAAAACAAGATCATCAGCAGGAGCACCGGCATGACGATCTTGGCACGGCTACCCAATAACAGCGCAACGCCGAGCACTACTTCTACCACACAGATCACAACAGCCTGGAGCAAGGCCGAATCATTGAGGAATTCCGTATCAAATACGGCAAAATAATCCATGAGCTTGTAAGAGAAGCCCAAGGGGTCATTGGCTTTGATCAATCCGGAAACGATAAATAAAGAGCCGACCAGTACTTGTGAGATCTTAACCAGTGTTTTCATCGGAATATTATCTTGGGTCTATAAATAAGGCGGCCGTCGACCGGCAACCGATCTCCGGGGATATTTTGCGCTAATATAGAAAACACATTGTTTTTGGAAAAATCATTAACAAACCATTAACTTTTGGACGGGGGCTTAATGAGGGCAAAAATAGCATAATTAATGATATCGAAATAATTCGATCCTTCGGAGGTCAGGGTTTGCCGAATGACTTGGGGTGTTTCCGCAGACAATTCGAAGGTGTTTTGAATTTTTGATAAATTTGTCGACAGATGGACGTCAAAAATACATTATTTTATAAAAAGTCCACCTTAAACTGCCGCGGAACTTTACTGGATCTGGGCGTTCCTGTGATCATGGGGATCCTCAACCTTAGCCCGGATTCTTTTTACCGTCCCCAAAGTTTGAAGACCGGCAAAAACCGGACCATCACCACCGATCAGTTGCTTCAGCTCGCCGAGGGTATGATCCGTGACGGCGCCGGGATCCTGGATATTGGCGGCATGTCATCACGGCCGGGGGCGGAACTGATCCCCGAGGAAACGGAAATGAAAAGGGTCATACCGGCCATCGAAGCGCTCCATCAGCATTTTCCGGAAGCGATCCTTTCCGTAGATACCGTCCGTGCCGGTGTTGCCCGCCGGGCGGTTGAAGCGGGAGCGGGAATAGTCAACGATATCAGCGGAGGAAAGTTCGATCCGGAGCTTTGGCCGACCGTAGCCGAATTAAAGGTACCTTATGTGCTCATGCACATGCAGGGGACTCCTGCTGATATGCAGGTGCAACCGGCCTATGAGGATGTCGCCGGGACGATCGTGGATTACTTTGCCGACCGGCTGGCCCAGCTTCATGAGCATGGTATCCACGATGTGGTGATAGATCCCGGATTCGGCTTCGGTAAAACCGTTACCCATAATTATCAACTCTTACACGCCCTTGACCAATTTAAGATCTTTGGGAACCCGCTGATGATAGGCATTTCCCGGAAATCCATGATCTGCAAACCGCTGGCCGTCAATCCTGCACAGGCTTTGAACGGAACGACGGCCCTCCACGCCATCGCCTTAAGCAAAGGCGTAAGCATCCTGAGGGTTCATGATGTGAAAGAAGCCCGGGAGTGTATCACTTTGATGGAACAATATGATCGCATTGCTGTTTAAGATCGGGTTCCTGGAAATACGTTTCCTGGACCTGCTGGATATCCTGTTGGTCGCCCTGCTGCTGTTCAATTTGTACAAGCTGCTGAAGGGTAGCCTGGCGTTCAACATATTTTTCGGCCTGTTACTGGTATACCTGGCCTGGCTATTCGTACGGGCGCTGAACATGGAATTGCTGGAGGGAATACTGGGGCAATTTATCGATGTGGGGGTGATCGCTTTGCTGATCGTTTTTCAACCCGAAGTCCGGCGATTCTTGTTGTATATCGGTAAAAGCAGCTTATTCAGAAGCGATACCGCATGGAGAAGGTTTTTCAACAGTAAGTGGGAATTTACGCCAGCCACCCAGGATTACCTGGATGAGATCATGATTGCCCTCCAACACCTGGCAACTCATGCGACAGGGGCCTTGCTGGTTTTCCCCAAAACCTCTCAACTGCAATTTTTTGCCAATACCGGCGAACGATTGGATGCACTGGTTTCCTCCAAATTGCTGATCAGCATTTTCGAGAAAAACTCCCCCTTGCATGATGGGGCGGTGATTATCGTGAACGGCAAGGTGATGGCGGCCAAATGTATCCTGCCGGTTTCGGAAAACCCTGATCTGCCTAAGCATATCGGCACCCGCCACCGGGCATCGGTCGGGATTACCGAACATAGCGACGCAACAGCCGTTGTGGTTTCGGAAGAACGAGGGCAACTCGCCTATGCGAGGGGAGGGCAGATCAAACTCAACGTTAGCGAGGCAACGATCCGGAACGTGCTCAAAGCCGCACTTTTCGATGAGTAACGAGTAGTGCGTTGAACTACCTTTCTATTTAACCCTGCTTGCAAAAAAGGAATAAATTTTGTACATTTGAGTCTATATAATGCTCTTGGCAACGTATTCTCAATCCTTCAATTTATAGCGAGAATGCTGAACCTGGAGCTTTTTTTATTTAGCTTGCTCCCATAGTAGAAATCATCGGAGTCTGAATTGCCGATACGGAGCTATAAATCTAGTATACTAACTATCCTCCTTGGCTTTTTCGATCGAATCTGCGGCTTGTTGCTGTATTTCAAATTGACGGATAATTTCTTCGGGTGTTAGTCCCAGGTTCTTGATGGAGAACTGTACATCATCCGCCAGGTCGTGGTCGGGATACTTTTCCAGGAAGCTATTATACTTTTGCCGGGCCTTATCCAGGTCGGCGAGGTTGGTCTCGTAAATAAATCCTTGCAGGAACAAGCTGTGTGCAGCTTTATCATAATCCGGGTATTCCCGTTCGATCCGGTTATAGGTTGTTAAGGCTCTGCCGAATTTCTTGGTGGAACGGTAGATATCCGCTGCCTTGAATAAATAAGGCGCAGCATCGGTATCGGCAGGAAATTGCTGGACAAAATCCTCATAAGCGGCCGTTAAGGCTGCTGCCATCTCCTGGTCGATCTCGAACTTTGTGGTATCGGCGTACAATTTATTTTCAATATCCTGGATCTTATCAACGATACTATCCCTGGGCGATTTACAGGCTATGACCAAAAGCATGATAAGCGCCGGCGCTATGAATAACAGTATGGAACGCATGTTCATCAATTTTTTACAAATTTAAATCTAATACCGAATAGATACTAAAAATCCCCATAAAATTTTCTATCACCGGATTACAGCCCATCCAATAGGGTAAGGATGAGAGAGCCTTATTCCACCAATTGTTCCTTGTATAAGGGCAGGATATCGATAAACTTTTTAACGGTCTCTTCCAGCGTCAATTGGGAAGAACCGCCTGCCGCATTTCTGTGGCCACCGCCATCAAAATATTTGGAACAGATCTCATTGGCTGGGAATTCGCCTTTGGAGCGGAGCGAAACTTTGATAATATTCTGCCGATCGGTGAACAAGGCCGCCAGCTTCATACCCTGGATCCCCAGTCCATAATTGACCAGGCCTTCCGTTGCTCCGATGCCCGCATTAAAGCGCTTGAGCTCATCAGCCGTAACAGCGATCAAAGCCGTATGGTATTCGGGAAATACCTGCAGCTTTTCATTAAAACAATAGCCGAATAGGCGCAGGCGGCTTTCGGAGAAACTATCGTAGATCATCTCATGGGCCCTGGTATTTTCCACGCCCCGGTCGATCAGATCAGCTACCATATGATGGACTTTGGCTGTCGTCGATGAAAACCGGAATGAGCCGGTATCGGTCATGATCCCTACATACAGGCAGGTAGCCACGTCTTTATTGATCTTTTCAGCCATGTCCAGCTCCCGGATAAAGTCGTACACCAATTCTGCTGTCGAACAGGCTTTAGGATCCCACCACATAAAATCGGCAAAATCATCCGGCTCCAAATGATGGTCGATCAATACTTTCAACGCCGGGACTTTCGCTATAAAATCGCCCAGTTCATTGATACGTTTCAACTGGTTGAAGTCGAGACAGAAGATCAGATCGGCCTGGTTCACTTTTTCCCGGCCCGGCTTTCGTTGTTGCTCATAGATCATCACCCGGTCATCGCCCGGCATCCAGTGTATAAAGGGCGGATAATCATTCGGCATCAGTACGGTAACTTCGTGCTGCCCGGTGGGCCAGGGCTGTGCCAGGAAATGATATAGGGCAAGGGCGGAGCCTACGGCATCACCATCCGGATTATGATGAGATACGATAACGATCTTTTTCGGTTCGGCCAGTAGCTGTTGCAATTGATCGATCTGATCCATAGGCACTGCGAAATTCTAATTTTTTAGGCGTACTCCAAAATTATTTTCCGATAATTCTTCTCAGCATTTAGGTGATTGTGTAACTTTGCACCCGATTTTTAAATCCAATAACCATAACCCATTATGTCCGGAAATATTACGTTAACGATGATCAAACCCGATGCCGTTGCCAACAACTATATCGGCCCCATTTTATCCCAGATCAACAACGCCGGGTTCAGGATCATTGCGATGAAAATGACTCACCTATCTCCGGCAAAAGCCGGCCAGTTTTATGCGGTTCATAAAGAACGTCCCTTTTATAACGATCTCGTCAAATTTATGTCTTCCGGCCATATTGTTGCCGCTATCCTGGAGAAGGACAATGCCGTTGAAGATTTCAGAAAGTTGATCGGCGCTACGAACCCTGCGGAGGCTGCGGAAGGAACGATCCGGAAGCAATTTGCCGAAAGCCTGGAAAGAAATGCCGTTCACGGATCGGATTCGGACGACAATGCCAACATAGAAGCGGATTTCTTCTTCTCGCAGTTGGAACGTTTCAGCGGATAGGCTGCAAACTTCCTTCGATCGAATGACTGCCTATCCAGCACTGATCCAAAAGCTAAGCCACCGTTTATCCCTACCACTCCCCGGTGAGGACGCCCAGTTTATGATGGCGCCGCTTCAACGGCCGAGGATGGTAGAGGCGATGCAAACTGCCACCGATCCGCGGCTAAGCGCCGTATTATTACTCCTCTACCCGGTGGAACAAGAGATCCATACGGTATTGATCAAACGAAAGGCCTATGAAGGGGTGCACAGCGCCCAGGTTAGCTTTCCGGGCGGCAAAAAAGACCCGGACGATACGGACTTGGCTGCCACTGCTCTAAGGGAAGCACAGGAAGAGATCGGACTCGGACCCGCTACCGTAACATTGATCGGGCAGCTCTCCGAAGTTTTCATTCCGCCCAGCGGATTTTTGGTAACGCCTTATGTAGGGTTTACACCCGACAAACCTGTTTTTAAGCCCGACCCCAGGGAAGTCCAGGAAATAATCGAAGCGCCGCTGGCATTAGTATTGAATGACCAACAGGTCAAACGGTCATCCATTCCGTTGGGCCGTAACCGCCAGATTAAAGATACCCCCTATTTTGATATTCACGGACATATGGTATGGGGAGCAACTGCTATGATGATCAGTGAGTTTAAAGTGCTGGTCCGTGAAACCGGCAGTCATTTTCCATAGCCGCGAAAATCCCTTCCCGGAATCATCTGTAAATGACAGAAATGCTTATTCTTCTTCGATAAAGAGCACGACTTTGTTAAAATCGGCGGCGGCATTGATCACCTGGCGGAATTTTTCAAAGGTTTCGACAGGATAGTTGATCTTTTTGTAGTATTCTTCGATCTCAATGGTTACCCGCTTGTCGGTGAGGGTATATTCCGATGAGAAGGTCATGGTCCGGTCGCTGTCTTCCTGGTGATAAATATCCATTTTCAAGGCATTCAGATTGCTCACCTTATAGCCCTTGGGAACATCGAAGGTTATGGTTCTGAAGTATTTCCGGTTGAATTGGTTTTCGACCTCCAGCTTCCTTTCCTCTTCCTGGTACATCTCCAATTGCGGTCCGATCAGCTCGCCGACCTTGAACAGGTATTTATTCCCTGCTTTCTCAATAAAGGCATCGGAGGTCAGGCGGGCTTTAGCGCGGAATGGTTTGAGGCCTACATTTGCGGTCCCTTCATTAAAGATGGTCAGGTCATTTACCTCCACATCTTCGCTGATGAACTTTACCACCGATTCTGAAAACTCCTGTCTTTCCTCTTCGCTCACATAATCGAACAAGGGCTGAAATATCATCGCATACTGGCCGTGCATGTCGCGTTCGACATCCAGGTATAGCTCGTCGAAACTATCCGGGAATTCCACCTCGATATTCAAGAGATCCATGTTGTCGGTATAGGCAGCAGGTTGGATAAAATTAACTTTACCCAGGCTTGTTTCATATTCCCCGGATCTCACACGACTGATGAAAAGGCCATAGTTGTTGGTCCATTGGTAAGGTACAATACCGAAACGGTAAAGGGGAATGCTGGGAACGAGGTAATTGTCGAGTTCCGGGAAATAGATCAGGTACTCATCCAGGAAGTTATAGCTCTCGAAATCTTTGTCAAATCTTACCTGGAATCGGTTACTCGTCATCACGAGATGATGATCAATTGCCAGCCGGTCGAAAATAGCCGCAAACATCCGGACCATACCATCCCGGCTGCATATTTTGTTGTCGATGATCTTACTGATCTCTCCCAGTCCGTCGAGGCCACTGCTTACAATCCGATAATTTGTTTTGAGATATTGCTCTACTTTCCTGATCTTATTTTCCATGGTCTCCCCATCGGAGATATCCATGCTCTTGATCAATTGTTTGATCTTTTTCCGGTCGTTTTTGGTATAACCGTCATAGATCTTATGCTTAACTGCCTCAGCCGCAGATCCATAGGAAATAACATTTTCGGTATTGATAATGGTATTATGATCCAGCTTATAAATGACATGCATGAGATTTGGACCGTAGGCGGCAATCCTTTCCTGGGCCAGGGAAGGAATAGCCTCCACATGGGCATGAAGCCTGAGCTTATCGGGCAGGGTGGTATCCATTTTCAGATCCGGAAAGCCATTATAACTCTTGGCGCTAAACAGAAGGTTTTCCGGCGAAATGATCTCGAAGCTTATATTTTTCCGGGGAATTTGAGATTGGAATACCTCTTTGGCTCCGGTAAACAAGGGAACGGTTTTTACATAATAGAAGTATTCGATCTCACTGCCTTTTTCCACGCCTTCGAAAGCAAAATACTTATAGCTATGCTGGCCTTCCTCATCAGAGGCCTCCCGGATATCGCTTTCCTTGAGCTCTACAACTTGTCCATCGGGTTTGATCACCCTGCCTTTATGCTTGATCACTTCCAACACGTTCGACAAGGGGATATATACCTTATTATTCTTTTCGATGGCTTCATCTGAATTGACCCTGACGATCTTATGCACCAGGTATAGTTCATACAACATCACATCATAAATGAACTCGACGGAAGTTTTGTCCATCAGGATGATCTCGAACTCCTGCGCTTCGGCGGCTGTTAATTGATGAAGGCTGGGATTGGGCACCCAGTCATAATCCTTGTAATGATAGGGTAAGAAACTTTCGGAATTGGCCATTGCCGTCGACAAGACCACAACCAAACTACTTAGTAGCATACCCTGTTTCCACAACCACCGGAAGTTATATCTTGATAGGACTATCCTCATAGAAGCTGAATCCACAAAATTCCTAAACATTCTTCAGATTCCTGCATCGGCAGAAGATTTTCCATGTTTATAATAACAAACCGGAGAATCCGTGGTTAAGGCTTGTTTTTTTTCAGGATGACGACCTCACTGTAGGCCTTTCCCAATTGCCTGACCATCTTGTTCCAGTCGTCGAAGTGATCTTGCTCCAAGACTAAAAAGTTGTTGTAGACAGAAAGGTCCAACCGGATATGATCCTTTTCCGGGTGATAATTCAGATCGAATCCGAAATGGTCATGGTGAAAGTTTACATTTTCGGGTGTATAATGGACCGAATAACCCTCCGGGCAGTCCAACTTTACGGAAAACTCGTTGAGGGATTTGAAACGGATCGCCATGGGATTTTTGCGGCCCGGTTTGATCTGTTCACTGCGGAAGGGCCGTTCCAGGTTCATATTGATATAGATCTCATCCTGGTTGAACTTCGGGTAATCCTGTACTTCAAAAGCATAATCGATCCGCAGGTCCCGATCCCGCTGATTTTGCGTAACCGCATTTTTTAGCAGCGATTTATTACTGCCTTTTCTCAACTCTTCATTCAGGACCTTCAACCGTTCCTTCTCGGTTTTGTCGGCAATCTTATCGGTCATCCACTCTTTGAAGTAGCCCTCATACCGGCTCCTTCCAGTCCCCGAGATCATCTGATCGACAATTTGAATGTCTACCGAATCGACCACCCTGTTTTTCCGGTAATCCACAGCGGGCACTTTGACGATCCTGTAGTTAGCGCTATCAATACCCACCAAAGCTTCTTTTTCCTGGATAAAAGCGGTCGGTAATCCGAAGGGCGTATTGCGGCTGGTGGCGTCCAGGAAATAATACCGGCCATCCTTAAAATAGGTAGCGATCATGTGATTGTCGA
>JANQFB010000432.1 GCA_028278085.1 Chitinophagales bacterium | reverse complement strand
ATTGTTATTTTGACCAGGGGGATTATCTGCGGGCAATTTTGTATTTCCGCAAATCCATCGACAAATTCGGCCCCAATACCACCGAGGGCAGCCTCTATACCGATGCGCTGATCCGGACCGCCGATGGATATTTCCTGACCAAATCTTACCAGAAAGCCATCGACACTTATGATGGCGTTATTCGCCGGAATAAGGGAGGCATGGATTACGCCTATTTCCAAAAAGGTATCCTTTACGGTTTGTCTAACAAACCGCGGAAAAAGATCAACACACTTCAGCTCATGTATGATAAATATCCCGGTTCGATCTATACGGATGATGCCCTGTATGAAATGGCGGATACTTATTTCCAACTGGAAGATTACCCCTCGGCCAAACGCGATTTCAACCTGATCATCCGCGACCATGAAAAAAGCGCCTATGCCGCCAAAGCCTTGCTGAAGCTTGGACTCATTCATTATAATACAGAAGAAAACCAGCAAGCCCTGGAATATTATAAGAAGGTATTCCTGAAATATCCCAAAACAGAACAGGCGCGCCAGGCGATGACCGGGATCCGGGATACCTATATTGCCCTGGGTGATGCGGACGGCTACCTGAAATATATCGATCAGATCCCCAATGCGAAGATCACCCGGTCGGGCAAAGATTCCATTACCTATCTTGCCGCCGAAACTCAATTCACCAGGGGAGCATATGATAAAGCGATCCAGGCGTTCAGCCATTACCTCAGCAATTATCCGAACGGTGCCTTCAGCGAATCCGCACATTTCTACCGGGGAGAGTGTCAATACAAGAACAAGGCTTATGAATTGGCCTTACCTGATTACGAATTCGTGATCGCTAAGAAACAGGAATTATACCTGGAGATCGCCCTGGTGAAATCCTCCAAGATCGCCTTTTACATAGTCAAGGACTATGATAAAGCCTGGCAATACTACCAACAGCTCTTATCTGCCGCTTCCTACCCGGAAAATATACTACGGGCTCAAAAGGGCCTGATGCGGGCAGGATTGAAACTGGGTAAGTCAGCCGAAACCTTGCAGTATGCCATGCTGGTGCTCAAAGATCCCAATTTACCTGATGACGAACTGCCGGAAGCCAATTATCATGTGGGGAAAGCGGCCTTTGCCCTCGATAGCCTGGAGCTAGCGGTCGAGGCATTCCGCCGGACCAGCCGTTCGGCTACCAACGAAATGGGGGCCGAAGCACAGTATCATATGGCGCTCCTCCACTTTAAGGCCGGATTACTCGACAGCGCCAGGACCGGTTGTTACGAGGTCATTAACCGCTCTCCGGCATATGAGTTTTGGGTAGTGAACAGTTTCATCCTGCTCTCGGACGTCTATTTCGCCGAAGATCAGTTGTTTCAGTCAAAAGCTACCTTGCAAAGTATCCTCGACAACTATGATGGCGAAGACCAGGAATTATTGGCCCTGACCCGACGGAAGCTGGAAAAAGTGATGCTGGCGGAAAAAAACAAGCAGATCATCAAAGAAAGAAAGATCGACACGACGATTTTGGACATGGATACGTCGGGCGTGGAATTGGATACCATAGATTTTGACCATGAAAAGGGCGAACATGAATAAGGGGATCATATTATTAATGATGCTCCTGCTGGCCGGATCGACGGGATCCGCACAAACGCCTGCGGGAGAATCCCAACCGACCGATACGCTTAACCCCTCAAAGCCTCCTCAAGCCGCTGCTGAAGATAGTGCATCCAAACCTCCCCAACCCAGTTCTCCGGATACACTGATCAGGTCAGAAGAGATCGATGTGGTCAAACCTTACCGGCCCAGGCTGGCGGAAGCAGTTAAGATCAATAACAAGCCCAAAACACCCGATATCACGGTCAAAAAAGAACCCTTATCCTACGAGGTGCCCCAGAAACTCCTGGAATTGGAGTATAGTCCGCCCGCCATCAGGCCTTTGGTAATGAAAAAACCCAAACCTGCGCCCTTACAAAACGGTTATATCAAAGCGGGCTTTGGCAATTACACCACACCTTACCTCGACGGTTGGTATAACAACGGCCGGTCGCAACCCTTTTCCTATGGCGCCCACGTCGGCTATTTGTCTTCCAAAGGCAGCCTGGAACACCAGGAATTCAGGGATATCGAGGCGGATATTTATGGTAAGTTCCAAATGGAAAAAAATGCGCTTTCCGCCAAGGCCGCCTATCTGAGCCAAACCTATCATTATTATGGCTATGATAACCAGGATACTTCTTTTACCCAGGGAGAAAGCCGGCAAATATTGAATAAGGCTTCGGGAAAAGTCTCCTTTTACAATACTTTCAATAAGATCCGTGACCTGGATTACACCATCGACCTCCGGGGCTATGATCTCAGCGCCGAAACTGGTGAAACGGAATACAGCCTGACGCTGTTAACAGACGTTCGAAAACAATTGCAGGACAATCAACTGACCGTCGACCTGAAAGCCAACCTCAACAGCTTTTCCGATACTTCCGGCAAAGATGATCAGCAGATCATCAGCCTGAACCCCAGGTTCCTGGTCAGAAAGCTCGGGCTTACCCTGGGATTCGACCTGACGTTGGAAACCGGGCAATTTCATCCCTTTCCCGATATCGGATTCGAAAAGCCGATCGTCAAACATTACCTGATCTTTTACAATGGCTGGCAAAAATGGCTGAAACAATATCGCTATCATGAGCTTATTATCCAAAATCCCTGGCTTTCACAAGGATCCGATCTGCAAAATGCCATCATGGAAGACCGTTATGCCGGGATCAAAGGAAGCTTTAGCGGCCGGACCTCCTACAATGTCGGCTTTTCCCAAAAGATCATCAAATCCATGCCCCTGTTCCTGAACGATACCATCGACGATCGCAAGTTCAATGTGATCTACGAAACTTCGGCCACCCTGATCGAAGTCAAGGGGGAATTTAGCTACCAGGTCAATGAAAAGTTCAGTTTTCTCCTGTCAGGCGCTTATTGGCAATATGAATTGCAGGATGAGATCAGCCCCTGGCACCTTCCCGACATCCGCATCAACGGTACGCTCAGTTATGCACCGGTCAGGAAATTCCGGCTGGAATTAAGCGGATTTTACTGGGATGGAATGACCTATCTAAGCGACGGGAAAGATGTGGATAATTTGCCATCTATTGTTGATATAAATTTAAGTGCCCATTATCAACATTCTAAGAATTTAACGTTCTTTACGGCCTTGAATAATTTAGCAGCCCGCTCTTACCAAAGATGGCATAATTACCCGACCCTGGGATTCAATGGTATCGCCGGCCTAGCTTTTAGTTTTTAATGTGAGCCTACTATTGCATGGAGCTTTCACAGCACATTCAATACCTGTTGTATTACCATAATTGTGTCATTATACCCGACTTCGGCGGTATCATTACCAATAATGTCCATGCAAAGGTCTCTCCCAAAAAAGACCGGATCCTTCCCCCTGCAAAATCCCTGGCCTTTAACCGAAACCTGACCAATAATGACGGATTATTGGTGAACCGCATCGTTAATACGGAAGCTATTACTTATGAGCAGGCCAGCCACCGGGTTAAAGAAGCCGTATCCTCCTGGAAGAAGAAACTGCAGCAAAAACAAGCGATAACGATCCCAGCGATAGGCCGGTTTAAGTTCGATATTGAAAACAACCTCCAATTCGAGCCCTCACCGGATCAAAACTATTTACGGAGCTCCTTTGGTTTACCGGAGATCCGCTGTAATCCGCTGATCAGGAAACCGGCGGCTGTCGAAGCAACGACCAAAGAGCCCACGATCTTAGTGACCGGCGATAAAAAGGCTGCAACGAAAAAAAGACGCAAGGTCAATGTTTACGTCGTGATCATCGTTATCCTGCTGGCGCTGTCGATCTACCAATATTTCAACCTGAAAAACAATTCCGGATCCTCCAACATCAGCCAGTTCGGCTTTGTGGATTCCATATTTAACTGGGATCTGCCCTTTGGAGCGGATAATTCGGAAACAACCTTCCTGGAAGAACCCGCTGTGAACACCAAAACTGCCGACCCAATAGTGGATCATCATTTGGAGGAACCCGCGCCCGAAAATACCGTACCTATCGATATGCCGGAAAATGAGGCGGAACCTGCCGTAACAGAAACGGCTGAAACAGAAACAGCCGAAATTGCAGCGGCTGAAACAGATGTGGCCGAACCTAAAGCGGATATCATCACCCCAACACCTGAAACTGCTACCCCGGCACTAACAGAAAACCCCTGGTATGTGATCGTAGGCGCCTTCCGGGATCAGACCAATGCCAACCAACTGAAAAACCGGCTGAATGCGGAAGGCTATGCACACGTAGATGTCATGGAAAATGCCAACGGATATCTGCGGGTAGGCATAGGCTTTGAAAGCCGGAAGGAGGCACGCTCAGATCTGTATACCATTCGCAATACCGTCAATTCCGGCGCCTGGATCCTGGAGCATTGATCGCCTCAGATAGCAACACCCATCACCAGTACATCATCCGTTTGTACCTGTCCGCCCTTCCAGTTCTTGAATTGATCATTCAGGATCTCCCGCTGGCGTGGCATAGGCAAGGCATGATTTTCCAGCAATAGCTCCTTAAACTGCGTACTTTTGAACTTTTTGGCGCTTGGCCCGCCAAATTGATCGATCAGGCCGTCGCTGAAAAGATAAAGCTGGTCGCCCGGTTCGAGGGATATTTCGTGGTTGGTAAAGGATTGTTTTCTGCCTTTCCAAAAGTAGCCGATCGGGAACCGGTCTGCTTTGGTGATCATCAATTCGCCCTTCCTGACGATATAAAGGGGATTATAGGCCCCGGCAAATTGAAGCCGACCTTGCTTCCTGTCCAGGCAACACAAGGCAATGTCCATACCGTCTTTGACCCTTCCGGCCGGGTCGTCCTGGCTCAGTATGGCAGCTACTTCCTTATTGAGAAAATCGAGGATCCCGGCAGGTTGGGTGAGTCCGTGTTCGTTCACCGCTTTGTTAAGTAAATTATAACCGATAATGCTCATAAAAGCGCCCGGAACGCCATGGCCCGTACAATCCACTGCCGCAAATAAAGAGAGCACATTGCCATCCGGGCCGGCTTCTTGCTTGCTGGGCACCTCGCAATACCAATAAAAATCCCCGCTCACAATATCCTTGGGGATATATAAAACAAAGGAATCCCGGAAAGCCGGCTCCATGATCTCTCTTGGCGGTAAAATGGCTTCCTGGATCTTTTGGGCGTATTTGATGCTGTCGGTGATCTTTTTATTTTGTTCGTTGATCTCCCGGTTTTGGGCGCCGAGTCTTTCGTTGGTCTGTTGCTTGAGCTTATATCGATTATAGATCAGGAAGGCCAGTATAAGGATCATCACCAATCCCACCAGGGCAATAACGAGCACGATCCGCTGCCAGGTCAATTCAGCCTCCTGTTGCTGCAAATTGGCCGTGTGCAATTCCTTTTCTTTCGTTAGCAACACGATCTCTTTCTCTTTTTGCTCAGCTTCGTACCTGGTCTGCATTTCCTGGATCTGCTTGTTGGATTCCTCGTTGAACATCGAATCCTTTACCGCTACCAGCAGGTGGTGATATTTCAAGGCTTTTTGATAATCCTTTTTGAACCGGTAGGACTCCAGCAAAGCCTCATAACAGCTCCTGGATAGTTGCCGGGTTCCCATTTTCTCCGACCTGCGCTGGCTGTCTTTAAAATAGTCGATTGCCTTTTCATAGGCCCCCAGTTCATGATAACAATTGCCAATATTGATCATCGTGGAAGCAATGCCGTATTCGTCGCCCAGCTTTTTACGGATCGACAGGGTCAACAGTAGTTTTTCCAGGGCCTCCTCGATCTTACCCATTTTGAAAAGGATCAATCCTACATTATTATTGCCAAGCGCCATGCCCCATTCGTCGTCGAGGTTTTCATAAAGGGAAAGGGTTTGCTCATAGAGCGAGATCGCTTTTTCATAAGCCTCCTGCTTTTCGAAAATGATACCCATATTATTAGAAGTTGCGGCTAATTCCCGCTTCCGGTCTTTCAAGGCATAGATGGCTTTTCCTTTTTCCAGGTAGTGAAGCGCCTGCTTGTAATCGTTTTGTGCGCTATTGAGCGTTCCGAGGTTGACATAGGCCATGGCCATCTTCAGGCTATCCAGTATTTTTTCACTGATTTCCAGGGACTCCATGTAGAAATGAATGGATTTATCATAAAATCCCAGCTTTTTGTAAGCCACCCCGATATTCACCAGGGCATTTGCCATCTGCGACGAATCGCCGGTTCTGTCGGTATACACCCGGCAATATTTCCATTGTTCCAGGGCTTTTTCATAATTCCCTTTCACATAATAGCCCGATCCGATATTCTTATAGGCCATCGCAATGCCCATGGGGTAGTCGATCTTCGTGGCCAGGGTCATTGCCGAATCCGCGTGTTGCCGGGAAAGCTCCTGGTCTTTGCGGAACAGCTTCCGGGAGATATTATTATGGATCTTTACCCGGTCGGTATCATGGAGGGTGGTGGAAAGCAGTTGCCGTAAGCTGTCCAGTTCCGATAATCCGGCCGGGAATGCTTGAAAGGCAGGTAAAAGCAGGACTACCGCTAATAAAAACCGGAAAATGCATGTAAAGGCAAACATGTCTGTTTAAGTGCTGTTAACAAATATAAATAATCTGGTTTATACCCGGAGGTTTGTGGGGTGGGATGTTTTTTCAGCGCTAAGAAAACGCACCCCATCCCGGTAAAATCCTTAATTTTGCTATTAAATGCTACTTTAACTTTACCTCCTGTAAACAAACACCCCTTGTCATTCGGAATTTGTCATCTCAGTGTTGTCCCGGTCAGGGCAGAGCCATCCGATAAAAGTGAAATGGTATCCCAACTCTTGTTCGGAGAAATATTCGAAGTTGCCGGGCAGAAAGAAAAATGGGTCAGGGTTATTGGAAACTGGGATAAATACGAGGGTTGGATCGATCATAAGCAATGGCAGGCCTTATCGGCGAAGGTCTATAAAAAGCTGGCTGCCGACCAACCCGCTGTCAGCCTCGACCTGGTCAGAAGCGCTACCAGGGACAATACACATATTCCTATCATTATCGGGAGCACCCTGCCACAATTCGACGGGCTGAATTTCAAGCTGAATAAAGAAAAATATATCTATAACGGACAGGCGATTAGCCAAAAAGATATTAAAGAAGCGCATGAGGTCATTAAAAAGTGTGCGCTCAAGTATTTGAATGCTCCTTACCTCTGGGGCGGGCGGACGCCTTTTGGGATCGATTGCAGTGGATACACCCAAGTGGTCTATAAGATCATTGGTGTACCCCTTCCGAGAGATGCATACCAACAGGCTGAACACGGGAGGCTGTTAAATTTTATTCATGAGGTACAGACCGGAGACCTGGTTTTTTTTGACAACGAAGAAGGCAACATCACCCACACGGGCATCATCCTGAATCCCGGTGAAATTATCCATGCATCCGGAAAGGTCAGGATCGATACGATCGACCATTATGGGATCTATAACAAAGAGGATCAAAAATACACCCATAAGCTGCGGCTGATCAGAAGACTGTTGTAAAAATTAAAGTTGAGAAAGTTAATAATATTTCTCCACTGAATATTGAACACCGATTAACGATTTAAGATTTAGGAATTTTAACTTCTGAAATCGTTGATCGGTGTTCCTTGTTCTTAAATCAAAATATGTACAATACTATATCCATCCGGTGAATTTATCTTTCCGAGAATAATATCCATTTCATTCAGAACTCCTGGAAAATATTAATACCCTATGAAGATACTTAGCGCCTCCCGGATCCGTGCAGCAGACGCCTATACTATCGAAAACGAGCCCATTGCATCCATCGACCTGATGGAGAGGGCTTCGAAGGCATTTACAGCATGGTTTACGGAAAATATACCATCCGATCATCCCGTCCGGATCTTCTGCGGGAAAGGTAATAACGGCGGCGACGGGCTGGCCGTAGCCCGTTTGCTGCAGGAAAAAAAATACCGGGTCCATGTTTATATTGTCAACCACAGCCCCGATGCCAGCAATGATTTTAAGATCAACCTGAACCGCCTGAAACGGTATGATAAGATCATTATAACGGAAATTAATGGTCCGGAACCGGTACCGGCTTTCGAGCCAACGGATGTTATCATCGACGCCATGTGGGGTTCGGGGCTAAACCGCCCCTTGGAGGGTTTTGCCACGGAAGTAATTGCTTATTTGAACAAGACCCGGCAACAAAACCCAGGCATCAGGACCATAGCGATCGATATCCCTTCCGGACTTTTTGCGGATCAACCCAGCTCGGGATCCATTATAGAGGCCGATCATACCATCAGCTTCGAATTGCCGAAACTGGCCTTTATGTTTCCGGAAAACCACGTGTTTTGCGGGAATTGGCACGTGGTCAGCATAGGATTGGACAATGATTTCCTGGAAAGCCAAAGCAGTCCGTATTCGGTTTTGCAACGAGCATCCGTAGCCGCGCTGATCAGATCCAGGGATAAATTCGATCATAAAGGCAGCTATGGCCATGCCGGGATCGCTTCCGGAAGTTACGGGAAAATGGGCGCCGCCATACTCGCGTCCAGGGCATGCCTGCGTACCGGCGCCGGTCTGTTGACCGTTCATTGCCCTGGCCACGGCAATCCCATCCTTCAAACCGCCCTGCCCGAAGCCATGACCATTCCTGACCGCAACGATCTATGCCTGTCTTCGATCGGATCGCCTGAAAAATACGATGCCCTGGGCATTGGTCCGGGGATCGCACAGGATCCGGATACGGCCGATGCCCTGGCGAAGGTGCTCGAAGCCGTCGGGAAGCCTTTGGTTATCGATGCTGATGCCCTGAATATCCTTTCGGCCAATGATACTTTAAAAGAGAAAATACCCGTCGACAGTATTTTATGCCCTCATCCCGGCGAATTTAAACGATTGGCAGGAGCAGCCGGCAATGATTTCGAGCGGTTGGACAAGCAAATCGGATTTGCGCAAAAGTACCGCTGCTACCTGATCCTGAAAGGCGCTCAAACCACGATCGCCACCCCGGATGGCAATTGTTATTTCAACACAACCGGTAATCCGGGAATGGCAACCGCCGGAAGCGGGGATGTCTTGACCGGGATACTGACCGGCTTGCTGGCCCAGGGTTACAGCCCCTTGGAAACCTGCCAGGTAGGGGTCTATCTACATGGCCTGGCGGGAGATATCGCCCGGGAAAAACACGGAATGGCAGCCCTCATCGCAGGAGATATTGTGGAAAATATCGGCTTGGCTTACCGGGAATTGACGGAAAGTTGATCCTCCGGGTTTGAGTCTGCTGATCCCTGGATCAATCCAAAATCACCAGCTTCTTCACCGCCCGGTGGTTGGTATCGTTAAATTCGACGACTACCAGGTATAGCCCGGCCGGGAGGCCTGAAGTATCGACGATCCATTGGCCCGATGGCCGACGTTGAACCGGCGCTGCGACCCGTGAACCGGTGCTATGATACAGGCTCACTTTTTGCTCCGAAAAATGACCGGCAGCTATGGTCAGCATACCCCCGGTATTCGGGTTCGGATAGACCATAAGGCTCTCCTGCACAAAGGAAGGCAGGGATAAAGCCGTATCGATCTCCGCCGAAAGCTTGGTGAGCCATATATCTGCTCCCCCTATCCTTGGCGGCAAGGTATCCGGTCCAAAGGGTATTTTTTCCTGGCTGTTGTAGTTCCCGGCCACATAGATCTGGTTATCGGCATTCAGGGCTACGGCAAAGGCACGATCTTCCCCCGAGCCGCCGGTGGTTTGTACCCAACGGATATTCCCAGCCGGATCATACTTGGCCAGGAAGGGATCATCCAGACCTTGGCTATTGACTTCGAAAAAGTCGAACAAAACCGGAAACTCGTTGATCACACCCGCACAAAAGGCAAATCCATGTTCATCGATGTCAAGGCTGCTAGCCCTTTCATTGCCTTCTCCTCCGGCTGAAACACCCCATTGCGGCGTTCCTGCAGCGTCATATTTGGCCAGGAATATGTCCTCTTCCCCACCGCTGACCAGCCAGTCTGTTCCGACCTGGAAAGAATCGGATGCAAAATTCCCGAGGATCCAGACCTCATCGCTTTCATTGACGGCTACATCGGCTCCCGATCCGAAGCCTCCGCTGGTTGAGGTTTCCGCCCAAAGCGGATCCCCGTTCTCATCATAGGCAACCAGGAAAAAATCATAGAGTCCCTTGCGGTTGAGCGTTTTCGATCCGAAGCTGCAGCTACTACTGCCGAATGCTCCTGTGATCACGATCGTCTGATCGTTCACCGCTATTCCGCCGACGGTTTCTGCCGAGCTTCCACCGCCTTTTTCGGCCCATACGATTTGTCCGCCGGTGGTATATTTGGCCAGGAATACGTCTTCCTCTCCACCGTTGGTTAAGACATTCCCACCCAGATCCAGGTTGTTTTGTTCGTAAATGCCCGTTATGTACAGATCAGTAGCTCCGCTATCGATGGCAATACCCAAACCTTCTACCCGCTTGCCGTTGGTAGCGCTCCGCCCCCATAATGCCGTCCCGGAGGCATTGAATTTAAAGATAAATAGCTGCGCTTCGGCCGTATCGGTCCGGACCAGGTCGATGCCGTCGATTCCCAGCGTATCGCTGCTGAAAGATCCGGTGATATATATATTTCCCTGGCCGTCGGTGGCAATATCTTCAATGTATTCGCTATCCATGCCGCCGGCGCATATGGCCCACAGCACATTCCCGGCGGGACTGACTTTCGCCAGGTAGATATCATGATCGCCCTTATTGTTCAGGTCGAAATCATCGAACGATATTAATTCACTTTCAAAAGATCCTGCCAGGTAAATATTGCCATCATGGTCGATCGCCATGGATGTACAATGATCATTATCTTCTCCGTAGTATTGTTTGACCCAAAGCCAATCGCTTACCGCAGCGGAAGGGAGGGCAACATTTATGAGCCCAAACAGCATGAGTATCCAGGCCGGTTTTGTCAGGTTTTGTTTAGCATTGAACATTTGGCAAATAGTCGAATAGTTCACTCAAATTTATGGCAAAAAAATATGAAATTACCGGATATCAGCGGAAAGTTTAGCACCTAAGATCAGCCCCGGGATTTAGCTGAACAGGGGCTATCAACATACCGGTACGCCCTTATTTTGCTTTATCGATCCTGAGTCGCAGCCGGTAGTCTCTGTCGTCAATATGGTCGTCCATACCGGGCCTCGGTTCCAACTGTTCCACACGGATCCGGACACCTAGGGTATCATAATGATCCGGGTAAATGTGATGATTACTGTTGCCGGTAAACAAGTTCAGCGGAATGCTATCGTTTTGTAAGGTGATCAGTTGAAGATCTACGGATGCAAATCCCTCCCAAACACAAACGATCCCTTTCGGACAGCGGGAATCCGTGATCACCCGGTCGAAACGGAGGATAAGATCTTTGGCAGCCTTTCGGTGCCGGATCAGGCAGGTTTCATTTTTTGAAAGGCTTACGATGCTTCCGCGATCCGTATAATGATCGGCGTAACGCTGCGTGCGGGGGGAACAATAGGTGAATATGGCGGTGATCACCCCTAATAATATGCTAACCGTTATAATTCTCCACATCTGACGATGGCCTGGCCAACCAATACTAAGGAATTATTAACTAAATTTATGCACTCATTGTTTGGATGCTTGTGAAAAACAATGATCAAATCTATGAAAAACCTGATGCTCGTTGCTATAGGGATATGCTATTCCCTGCATCTGTTTCCTGGTACTTTTATACCGATCGCCCATGATCCGGATAATGATTGTACCTGCAATTGCCCCGACCTGGCTGCGCTGTCCTTTCGTTTCGATCTGGCCACTGACAGTGTCTGGTTCAAGATCAAAACTTACGGGGCCCGGCCGCTCGATTATGGCTATTATATTACCACGAACGCAGATCAGGATACAGCTACCGGTGATACCCGGACCGGCGGTACGGGGGGTGGAGGCTGCGCGGGCATCGGCGATTACTCC
>JANQFB010000370.1 GCA_028278085.1 Chitinophagales bacterium | reverse complement strand
GGTGATAAAACAAAATCCGTCGATATATTCTTCCAAGGCTGTTGGTTTAATTGACCATATTCAAACGGTGCGCAAAAATACTTTTTAAAAATAGTTAAGGCAAATATTAAAGGAAATCTTTCTGGGAATTGAGTGAGTGATTGGATTATTTCTTCATCGGCTGGGCATTCTTCATTTTTTCCAACATTTCTTCAAACATCTTATCCCAGTATTTTTGTTTGGCCTTATTGTTTTCATAGATCTTCTTACCCGGTGAGTTCCTGACATTGTAGGGCAGTTTGGTGCTTTTAGGACCACCATATTTTTTCATCAGTAAATACTCCATCACTTTGGATGCCTCATCAGACAATGATTCAACCCATTTGATACTGTTGACCTCGCTGTTGGCGTCTATACTTCTTACGCCTGCCGATTGGGCTGAACGTTTTCTGGGCCCTTTCCCGATATAAAACTTCCCATTCTTGAACGAGATCATATAAAACCCGAATGCCGATTGGGGATTGCCGACAATCTTGGTTAAATTAACCCATTTACAGGGTGTTCCATTATGGACAAGAACCTTAAGGTCCGTGACATAATAGGTATGCCAGTCTTCAACTGTTATGTTGTAAACTCGGGTAGTTTTTTCTTCGATTGCAATACTGTCGATCGCTATCCTGGCGCCGGAAAATAGCGTCAGGCTGTCTCCCTTTTTCAGTTGATCTACCGGCAGCCATTGGCCGTTGATCAAAAACGGATGTTCGTGGGTTACCTCGAGATCCTGGTCTGCAAAATAGAGGTGGTAGATCTCCGGATATTCTTCCTGGTGAACATCGGTGATCTTTTTGAGCTGAGGATGCAGGGTGCTATCGCCGTATGCCCATACGGACTGGCCGACTTGTAAAGAATCTATGGGCAGATAGCCATCTGCTGCCAACACCATTGTGCCGGTCGTAAAACAGCCGCAGATCTTGAAGGTTCTGAGGATCTTGGAAGCTGTTTTTTGTGCAATGATCGCCAGGGCCCGGGCGCTGAAGGTGCCGGTTTTGAGCAGGTTGGCCACTTCCAATGGCGGCAGTAAGGTTAATACGACATTAAATACGAGTTTCCCATGCGCATATCCGGCTTCACCGGCATTGCCTTTAAAGGTTACATCATCGAACCAATCACCCAGGGAAGCTTTTACCGATCGCCAGATCTTTCTCCGCAATTCGGGGTTGTTGACCACTTTCTTAAAGGCCTCATACATGGCGCGATCCCTTTCCCTGATCTTTTTCGCCCTATCCGTAAAGACGAAAAAGTTAGGGACCTGTGTTATGCCCATACCCGACCAGGCCAACATTTTTTCAAAACCGGTAGATAACACATCTCCTGTTTCGATCAGCCCGTCACCAACCCCGTAGATAAAACCGGTATAATAATAAGAATCGGCTTTCAGGTATTTCTTAAACCGGAATTCGATGGGAGATTCCCCGTGCTGGTCGATGAAGAGAACCGGGTTATCGGCTCCGAAAGTATAGCTCGACAATCCGGGATAATCCCGCCAGCGCGGATCGACGGAAATAAACCTGCCCAGGCGGACATCATAAATACTCCTGGCGCCAAAATCATAAGCCACCGCATCTCCCTTGATCTCATCATCCCGCTCCTGGCCCTGGAAGCCATACCGGTAGCTGTCGATACCCGAGATCGAACGTTTGGGCATCAACATACCATAAGGATAATAATGATAGGCCTGTAAGAGATTTGCGGAGAAGGAGGAAGGATCCGGCCGGAATGCCTTGTCAAGCCGGCTTAGCTTGATATCGGATACCAAGGCCCTGACATTGTCCAGGTGATCGGTGATCTCATAGACCCTTTTACCTAACAGGCGGGTATGGATCGGCTGTGGTGGACTTTCATCCAGGATAATGTGTTCCTGGAGGGGCAGGTTACCGGTTAGCCGGAAAGGGGAGCTCCGGGGTTCGATGGTGTGCCGGAGGAGTTTGGGCGTATTGTCCGGATCTTCGATCACTGTAATGGCAGTATCACCGCTAAGGGTGATGAGCATTTCCCCGGTGATCATTCTCCTGACCTCGCCAAATCCCTTGATCACCTGTGTTTGTGCCGCTGATTTGAATGCGTATTTTTTGACCCATTCCGCAGTTGAGCCACCTGAAGGAATGGATTTAGTATTGTAATACAGGAATTTGCCATCCGGCGTAAAGTCCAGGCTATAGCTGTAGGTATTGGTACCTAAAGCAATGCTTGTTTTAGCTTTGAATTTGGGCGGCTCCAAAGGATGCTCAAAAATCCTGATCATATGATTGGCGCTATCGGCGATTGCCAGCAACTGCCCGTCACCGGATATTTGAATTTCTCCAAGCCCGTGTTTATCCCGGCTGTTAAAGCGGCCGATGATCCAGGGAGAACTTTGGTGCAAACCGTGCGGGGTTACTTCGAAACAAACCACCAGGTTTTGGGGTACGCCCTTTTCCTCATGGTATTTTCGAAGGAACAGCTTACCACCATGTGTCCGGTATCCGTCCGAAACAACCATCAACGCCATACCGAAACCGTATGCATTGGGCACATCGATCGCAATATTTTTCCCTTCCACTTCCCCCTGGGGATCATCGATGGTACCATTTCCAGGTTTCCCCAGGTTGATGATATGATAGTAGGGAATGCTATTATCCCCGATGGTGAAAAGATAATACCGGCTGCTGCTGCCGGGTACCTTCATGCTTAGTGATTTGCCCTTCCAACTCGACCGGATCCCCTCATAGCCGGGCATCAATTCGTTCTTGCGGTCGAGAATACCGGTAACGTTGCTTTTCCCGTCGATCTGTTTCAAGGTCATGGCAGTGAACAGCAACTGACCATCGACATCTTCGGCGATGCAGACATTTCGGCCATGGGTGGCTTCGATGTCGGTGTTCATATCATTCAGATCGAAGTCCGCATCGGATATGAACAGGTCCTTTTTGGCTGCGATCGATCTGCCGCCTGTCGAAGACTGGAACAGGAAGGGGATATGGTGGTGGGTGGTTTTTCGACCGAACGGAAAAGTCCCGGCGATCTCATCCGAACGGATCAGCAGATCACGCTTTTGTTTACCCAGCCGTTCACTGCCATAGATCGGCTGCTCGACCAGCTTGTAAGCTATGGAGCGGCCATCGAGTTTGGGTTTTGCCTGGTAGATCGCCATCACATCACCATCGGCGTCATGGACATAATAGGTCGCAACATCTTTTAAAGGATTATCCGGATAGCGGGCTTCTTTGATCACCCGCTGGCCCAGGGCATCATAGGTAAAAAAGAGGTCGGCTTTCCCGGAGCCCTTTGTTCGCCTGACTTCCTTAATTTTTCCGCTGACATCCCAAATGATCGTATCGATATCTTCAGCGATGTCTTTGATCAGGTTTCCGGTGCTGTCATAAAGGTAATTGCCGGGTGCCTGATCATCGATATCTACTTTATATTGGCCGGAAGCAATGAAATCGTCGACAAACTGCAGTTGATTCGTTTCCTTGCGGTAATGGTAATGGAGGCTGTCCATTTTAAGCTGGGGAGCATGACCGTATCGAACCAGTTTTTTCAGGTTGCCATTGTCGTCGTAGGTGAAATGGGTTTTATAATCGTCGAGGTCGGGCGCCCATTTGCCAGCATTGGAATGGGTGAAGCTACTCTTGGTCAGGCGGCTGAGCTCATCGAATCGAAACTGCCAACCGGTGAGGCCCTTATAAGGATCACCGGGGGCGCTTTTCATGATCTGTGAGGTGATGGCGCTGATATTCCCGTCGTATTGATCGCCGTTATTCGCAGGATCCAGTGAAGTTTTTTCGATAGCATGGGGATTGAAGGGTGAGTTTTTGGCGCCGTATTTCCGTTTAAAATCCCCTTTGAAATAGGTGAGGTTGGTGCCGAAGGCGTCGGGGGCAAAGCGGCTGGCGTTGACATTATCGAGACCGGGATCATTGGACTTGTCCAGACTGGCATGGTTGATCCCTTTCAGCCAACCCTGGATGGTATAGACCAGGTCGTTCCCCTGGAGCTTATCTTCCCCGATCTCCGTTCGTTTGGGTGGTCCATGCAGGTAATAATGGTATTGGGCATCCCGGTCCCAAAGTATGCCGTCGGTGGAAGTTTCTACCTTGATCAGGCGGTTATCCGCATCATAAGTGAAGCGGTGAAAGAATTGATCGCGCAAACCTTCATTGTATTTGGCCTGGAGGATATTGTTGCCGATGAGGTCATATTCATAGGCAATAGCATTCCTGCCCAGGTCCGGCAGCTCCTGGATCATCCACTCGATATTACCATGCGGGTCATAGCTGTAATACAAGATCGATTGATCGTCTTTGGAGCTAAGATCCCCATTTTCATCTTTTAGAATATAACTGACCCGGTTTTGCAAGAACCGCTGCGCATGCTTGTCTATATATTTAACCGGAGCCGCCTGCGTATAGACGGTCTTGATGATCTCTGATTTCAGTTTGGCATCATTCGGGAAATCGGGATCATTCAGTTGTTTGAGGTCGGATAGTTTTCCGGGATTTTGTCGGCTCTTCCCGGATTCCACCGGATTACCCAACCGGTCATAAATGATGTAAGCGTAGCTGCCCTCGTCTTGCTGCTTTTCGTTTTGGGAAAATCTCAATTGCCCCTTGCTGTCGTAATAGTAATGCGTTTCGCCG
>JANQFB010000369.1 GCA_028278085.1 Chitinophagales bacterium | reverse complement strand
TCCAGGTGGGTGATCCCCAAAACAAGATCAGTAGAGGCCTTCAATTCGACAACGGCTTTCAAAGCCATACTGTCTACGTCCTGATAGTACACATAGTCTTTACGATTGGCCGCCAGGGTAACGCCGAATAAACCGATCTTCAGGGTGGTGCCATCGCTATCGGTTGCGTCAAAAGTATAGGTTTCGGGAACCGGCATGGCTTTTCCATCGACAACTTTGGCAAATGGCGGATGATAGTCGCCCTTATTTTGCCTGACATTCGTCGACACCCAGGCAAATTCGGATTCATTCAACCTTTGCTGCAGATCCTGCTCGTTCAGATCAAATTCGTGATTCCCGAAAGTTACCAGGTCTATTCCGGTGGCATTCATTACTTCCACCATCTGCCGGCCATTGATCCGTTGTCCTTCGAACTTCATGGTGCCGATAACCGACGGATTCAGGAAATCTCCGGATAAGATGGTATAGGTATTGGGATTCTCTTCCAGCAATTGTTTCCGGATCGTTGCTACCCGGGCCATCCCCCCGACCTTTCCGCCCTGGATCGGGGCTATTTCATACACATCATTCAATTGCAAAAAGATCAGTGATATCTTTTCATCGGACCCACCTATCTGCTGACATGACAGGCCTGTAAAGATGGTAACTAAAAGAGCTAAGATTCCGGTTAATTGACGCATGGCTGAATATATAGTTTGTGTTAAAATTAGCGCAATATTACCGTAAATTTACGGTAAAATTGCGTCAAAGTTATGTTTGAGCGGGTATTTCCGCCAGGCCTTCCCTGGTAACAATACCCAATAGCAAAGGCTGTACGGCTCTGGGCTCCGGCCGTAAAGTATAAGCCGAGGATAGTAATGCCTCAGTGCGGGCAAGCGCCGACCGATCATTGGTATAAAAGCTTGCCAAGGGCTCACCTTTTTCCACCCGATCCCCTACCTTTTTATGCAGTAAAACACCGGCGGCAAGATCGATGGGATCTTCTTTGGCCGCCCGTCCGGCTCCCAGGATCATGGCTGCCAGGCCAACGGGTTCGGCTTTTATCCGGTGAATGTATCCCGCTTCCGGGGCTATCCATTCCTTTACAATGGAAGCCTGGGGAAAGCCAAGCTTATCGTCGATCTGGGCAGGATCGCCACCCTGTGCAGCTACCCATTCCTTTAGTTTCGCCAGCGCCGTTCCATCGTCGATCAGTGTTTTCAATTGTTGCCGGGCCGCAGTCTCTTCTCGCTCGATCCCGGCAACGATCAGCATTTGAGCCCCCAATTCCAGGCATAATTGATAAAGGTCGTCCGGCCCGTTACCCTTCAGGGTTTCGATGGATTCCCAAACCTCCAGGCTATTCCCGATGGCCCGGCCCAGCGGTTGTTCCATGTCCGTAATAATAGCTATGGTCTCTTTCTGCATACCTGTTCCGATCTCCACCATGATACTGGCCAGGTCAAAGGCTTCCTGCCTGTTTTTCATGAAGGCGCCATCCCCGCATTTAACATCCAATACAATGGCATCGGCCACCTGGAGTGTG
>JANQFB010000359.1 GCA_028278085.1 Chitinophagales bacterium | reverse complement strand
CGAATAGTTTGAGGAGAAAAGGGCGGTCGGAGGATTGTTCCGGCCTTAAAGTGATCTTTTTGTTCAAGGCTTCGATCGTTTATCGATTAGCAATTTTAATGAAAAGCGCAGGATGTTCAAACTGATTTCAGGTCTTTTTTCCGCTTTGGGGATCATAAGTCATTTGGCTTATCCCGGGCGTCATTTCAGCCAGGTTTACGGATAGCTTATTAAGAACAGATTTGTTGATAAGTCACCTGTTATTTTGTGTTAAAATGTGTTAACTTGGCCCCAATTATCTCATCATGGCCAGAAACTTTCTCACGATAGACGATATTGCCGAAACACTGGGGATTACCCGGCAAACCGTTTCCAAATATATCCGGGAAAAGGAATTGAATGCCGTGAAGATCAACAAGAGCTATCGCGTACCCTTCCGGGATTTCGAGCTTTTCCTGAGCCGCAATGCCACGATCTCGGAAGTAAAAGTGGATTTCCGGAGATCCCGGAACTGTCAGTTGGATTATGCCGGCAGAACGGATGAATCGGAGATCCTGAGCGGTTATTCGGCCGGCGTTTTGCAGGAAGTGGATATTCAACATGATCAACCCTGGAATCAATTTATTTTCGGGGATAATTATCTGATCCTGAAAAAGCTGTTGCCCGATCTGAAAGAAAAAGTCGACCTGGTCTATATCGACCCCCCTTTCGGTACCGGCCAGGATTTTATCAACCGTGATAACGACCTGGCTTACAGCGATTCCTTGGTCAACCAGGAGTTCCTGGAGTTTATGCGCAAGCGTTTGTACCTGATGCGGGAGTGCCTCTCGCCCAGGGGCAGCATTTATTTGCATATCGACAAAAAGATCGGGCATTATGTGAAGGTGATCATGGATGAGGTGTTTGGCTATGATAATTTCATCAATGATATTACCCGGATCAAGTGTAACCCTAAAAATTTTGCCCGGAATGCCTATGGGAATTATTCGGATATGATCCTGTTTTATGCCCGCAACCGCGATGAGAATATCTTTGCCGGGATCCGGCAACCCTTGTCGGAGCGGGAAGTGGAAAAGCTGTTTCCCAAGAAGCATCCAAAACAGGGGCGGTACACCACCAATCCCCTGCACGCCCCGGGAGAAACTGTCGACGGGGATACCGGGAAGCCGTGGAAAGGCTTAAATCCACCCAAGGGTCGTCATTGGCGATATAGCCGTAAAGTGTTGACCGATCTCGACCGGGATGGGTTGGTGGAATGGTCGGATACCGGTAATCCGAGGAAGATCGTATTTGCCAGGGATCATAAAGGCAAAAAGATCCAGGATGTATGGGAGTTCAAAGATAAGGGGCTGTCTTATGTCAGCTATCCTACCCAGAAAAATCACGAGATGCTTCGGCAGATCATCTTGAATTCATCGGTGGCAAACTCCCTGGTGATGGACTGCTTTGCCGGTTCGGGAGGAACGCTTCAAATGGCCCACCGGTTGGGCAGAAGATGGATAGGCATGGATAATTCGCTGAAATCGCTGGATGCGGTCAAGAAAGCCTTTGCAAAAGCCGGGATCTCCTGCAACTACTACAATTTTGTGGGACTGGATTGATGTTTACTGCAAGTGCTCCAGGTAGGCCTCCAGCAGCAGTGCGCTGAGAATATCATAAGGCGATTCCTGGACAGCCACCGCTTCTTTGTTGTTGATCACCTTCCCATTCCGTTTGGTAATCGCCCAGGGAAATCCGTCGATGATACCTATCCGCCTCACGGTTCCCCGTCCGGCTTTGCAAAAATCCAGCACTTCCTTTACCTGCTTGCTTTGGTTGCCACCCGGCTGGCCGATCCATTTGGCTTCTCCGATCACATACGTCTTATTGACCTTAGCTACCAGGTCAGGCCGCTTGTCGAGTTCCTGGTCTAATGTTTTTTGGACAAATGTTTTGGCATCTTCCTCCGAAGCATCCAGCAGGTGTATGCCGAATTCGGATTGAAAGAAGGCTTCCGGTTCCAACAGGTTGAAATGCTTCCGCGTCCAGACCGTGAACATCGGGCCGATCTGCGTGTTGAGCTCAGGGGGTACTTCCAGTTTACGAATGATCTCTTCGGCGGTAAAATCACGCAGGCGGTCCCGGATCCTTTGTAATTGCCCGGGATTATTTTCTTCTACCTTGCCGAAGTGTTTGATCAGGAACCAGAGGGGTTCGTCGTATGGGAACCGGGTTACCTGGTCCCGTAGCAGGCGGATCAGGTCAGCCGGATCCACGGAATTGTAAGCCTTCACGATCGCCCGTTGCAGGTTATCCGACAGCCTGTTGGCCCGGATGGTCTCAAAAGGATAAATGGCAGTAATGTCATCCAGGTAAGGAGTGGTTTCGAAAAGCGAAATGCTGCGGTTTACCCATTCATTGAGTTCCTCGCGTAGTTCGATATCCAGCTTTCGGTCCATATGGGTACAATAGTAATTAAAAAGCGTTAAAAAATACAGATATAAAAAATTATTTATCTTGATCAATGCCTTAACCAATGTCTGTCTTAATGGTAGTTTCTAAAGCTTCGGTGCTCTATACGATCCCAATCTTACCAAATACCAATTGTAATTGATATCAGCCAGGATTTTCAGGATCTTTGTAGGGAAAAAGGGGTTTAGGCAACAATGCCGGTCGACTGGCTATTGGGAATAACCTTCCTGCCGGTTTCAATCCGGCTTCCCGGATCCATTCGCATCAGGATGGGGGAAAACAAAAATCCAATGGAAACAGAATTTTAATTACCAAAACGGAATTATAAGAAATAATTATAATTTAATTGATTTTTCTTAACTTTGATAATATGAGGAGTATGATTTATACGCTGGTTTGGGGGCTATTAATTTTACCATTTAATATCTACGCCCAAGAGAATTTGGTGCCCAATCCGAGCTTTGAGGATACCTTGAGTTGTCCAACTGGTTTAGGAATGATGGGTAGTACTGTGGATTGGATTAGCCCTACTCAGGGTTCTCCGGACTTTTTTCACACTTGTTCAACAAGTGGAGTTGGAGTACCACAAAATGGTTTTGGATTCCAAGAAGCAAAAACAGGAAAAGGTTATGTTGGAGTTCATACTAGCGATTTTACCTCTACTGATTATAGAGAATATGTTCAATGCCAACTAATATCTCCGCTTGAAGAAGGTGAATGGTACGAAATAAGCTTTTATGTTTCCAGGACAGATAGTAGCAAAAAAGCATGTGACAACATAGGAGCATTTATGTCTTCAACACCAATTTCTGCTCCAAATAATTTAAACTTGCCATTCACTCCCCAAGTGGTGAGTGAGCCAAACAATCCTATTGTGGATGATGTTAATTGGGTTCAAATAATTGATACCATAATAGCGGCTGGAGAAGAAGAATATCTTACCATTGGAGTATTTTCTGACATTGCCAATACAAACTGGATACCTGTTGTTGGTGGGTGGGAAGATGAGGCTCACTACTATATCGATGATGTCTTGGTAAGAAAAGTGATACTCAAGTCCATACATGAAATACCCAAAAGCAACATTTCAATATTTCCTAACCCTTCGGATGGAAGAATAATCATCTCTTCAGATGAAGCAATAAAAAATTATACTATTTATTCCTCAATAGGTCAGTTAATATATAAAAGCAAGACTAGCATCAATGTTTCTCCAATTCAACTTAATCTTTCAAGTCTTACACCGGGAATATATTACCTAATCATAAAAACGTCTGTATCAATTTATAGAAAGAAAATTATCATCAACTAAACCTTTTGCTTATGGGAAATCTACTTCAGATTGAGTTATTGTTGACCCTAATCCTTAGCTGGCATGAATGTTTAGCCCAACAATGGCAAACAATTGGAAATACTGCTACTCCTGGTGATTTTTTGGGAACTATCAATAATCAACCATTGCTGATGGAAACTAACAACACCCAACGTTTGCTCATCGACAACGGAGGCACCGGCAACAATGCACATATCGAAAACACTTTCATCGGTTCACAAAGCGGTGTCAATAATGCTTCTGCAGCCGGTACATACCTGGGATATTGGGCCGGAAATGCCAAAACTTCATGAACCTGTAGTACCTCATTGGTATAAGAGCCTGTGGACATGTGAAGCAAATATTTGTAGTTACTATATTCCTGAAACGCAACTATAAAACCCTTTAAACACATATAATTTTTTCTTAAATTTTATTATATGATGAGATATTTGAACTTTATTTTGGTTTTTGGTCTTGTTATTTCATCGATTTATTCCTTTGCACAGGATAATTTGATATTAAATGGGGATTTTGAACAAGGTCCAAACAATTCAACTGATGTAAATGGTTGGGGAGGTTCAAATGGCCCAGATCTCTGGATTCAAACCAAAGGTACTCCAGATAGAATTTACTTAGGTGATTCAGCAGAATTTAGGGATAATGATACGGCTTTTTCAGGTTTGGCTTATGTTATTTTTTATGGTAAATATCCCAACCAAGAGGCAGGAAAATCTTTACTTTCTAAGCCTTTAAAAATTGGAAATACATATCGTTTAACTTATCACCTCGACATTGATACTAACTTTTATGAAGGGGCGGCGGGAGTTATTTTTTTATTCAATGAAGGTGGAGATTCAATTGTATCACCAGTACAAACTGATTTAGACAATTGGAAACGGTTTGATACTTCATTTGTTGCAAGTGGTAATTCAACCGAATTAGAGATAAAGGGTAATGGAAATGCATTAGTGAAAATAGATAGCATTTCTTTAGTAGACGATTCCTTATCGGTAGTAAGCAGTCTACTTCATGCTTTCGGAGAAACATTTATTTACCCAAACCCCTTACGTGGTTCATTTTACGTAAAATCCCTATACCCTGAAATTAAGTTTAAAGTATATAACTGTTTGGGTGAAAAAATTAATGCAACCATAAAAATTTTAAATGATAAAGTCCATGTTGATATGTCAAATTTTCCGAGCGGTGTATATATTATTACGTTTTATAATCACAAAATCCTATTCAGCAAAAAAATAATATTATACTAGATTTCCCAACCAAAATTCTTTAAAATGAAACTAATAACCCAAGTAAAATCTATAATAATCAGGCGTAATTTTCTTTGCATTACCTATATCATAATCATACAACATTTATCATATGCTCAAAGCAGTAGTGATGATCAATTTCACAACATAAATACTAATTATATTGAAGTTGATAGCATGCTTATTCACGATTTTCTACAAATTGGGGATAATACCATGTTTTTTATTCCGAATGTCGGCCCACCTTTTACTGATCATATCCGTTCAGACAATGGACGAATAGCTATCATGGAAGGTGATAATTTAAACGTTTCTGCTAATATATCTGTGGGAATAGGATTACTTGATCCTCTCTTTAAGCTGGATGTCAATGACAACATCAACGTCAACCCATCTTCCCCCAACAACGGATACCGTATCGATGGAATCCCGGTCCTACAAAAGCCTGGAACGAACAACATATTTGTCGGCGAGGGAGCAGGATTCAATAATATGGGTACAGATAATACCTTTGTCGGCTTCAATGCCGGCCTTGGCAATAATACACATATCGAAAACACTTTCATCGGTTCACAAACCGGTATCAATAATGCTTCGGCAGCAGGAACT
>JANQFB010000316.1 GCA_028278085.1 Chitinophagales bacterium | reverse complement strand
TGAAAAGCTCTTGGTATCAAGGCTTCCCCTGAAGATATTCGTACAATTCATCAGCGGACAATTTCATCTTAAAAGCATCTTTAACGTCCACATAAAAATGTTCCGGATCATATACATAGCGGTAGGCGAATTTGGCCAGGTCGAGGCGGTTGGATTCGAAATTGAACAGTTCCATGATCTCCGCCACATGAAAGGATTTCGGACAACTGTGTTTGATGAACTCTTTGGCGATCTTCATTTTATTGGATTCGTGGGCTTCCCTTGAAATACTGCCTTTCACCGACAACACTTTTTGATAATCACAAGGGTGGTTACAGCTATGAGCATGGTGATGAACGCTATGGCTATGCTGATGAGAACCCTGGATATCGGTCCTCGAATGTGTCGTTACGGTCTCCCCGCCAACAGTCGTTTGCTGGGTTACGGCAATGGTGGTAGTAGGAGGGATGGGGGTAGAATTGTTAAAGCGGATGACATACCGGTCGTTGGTGCTGCTTTCCTCCTGGCTGACCCCGAAAAGTGACAGCAGTTGTCCTTCCAGTTGATCACCGGTCGATTCCATACCGCTTTGCTGGTCTTTGCGTTTGATGACATGGCGCTCCTCATAACCCATTTTAAGATACAGCGTTTTGTTGATCTCACCCAATTGACGGTCGGCGAATACCACCCTGACCTTGACAACATCCGTCGGTAAATGGGTAACGGCTACCTGGCTTTCCGGCTTGCTGTTGGCTAGCTTCCCATTGGCATACAACTGGAAATTTTCACCGCTCTGGGTATATAGCACTATATTGCAATAGGGCGTTTGAGCGCTAAGGATGGACCCATAAAAAAGGGGAAGGAAGAAGAAGAACTGTCGTAAAAAGTTTTGCATGTTTTTTTATTTGAGGTTGGAAAAATATCATGCCTTCTGTTCATCAAATATCATACCAAAACATATATGATCCCACGGGTTAGTTCAGGTCTTTACCGGGAAAACGATAACCCGTTTATCTTAACAGGTCCATTAAGAATTTGTTCTTATCGGGGCAGGTCTCACAAAATCGATCCCTGAGCGCTTCGTGATCGAAAGCCTGAAAAGGGATCCCGCAAGACCCGAGGAACATATTACACCACCGGTCCTCACCAAGGATGGCAGGCAATTTCAGCAGGGAGGAATAGTATTTCCCGGTCGGATCATCAGCAGGGCTCCGGTAAATGAGGACGGTATAATAAGCCAGGTGGTCGGGATAAACGGTTTCCCCGGAAACAAAAGGATCCAGTACGGCAAAGGCTAAGTTTCTGGCTTGATAATAGCTGCATAATTTGGCAAGCGCCAAGGCTTTTTCCGGGCTGGTGCCTCCTTCATCCCGGTAAAATGCGATCACATATTGCAGGGATTTCAGGGCATTTTCCCGATGCTCAAAAGGATCATCATAATAGCCTTTGTTCAGCAGGGTCAGGTGCAGGTTGAAAACCAGGTTTTTCAGGTTGCGCTCGGCCTCCGGGCTGCTCACATATAAGGACTTCAGCTTTTCAGCCAAATCAAACAATCGTTCCCAGGTCTGCAAGGAGGCGGTTGAATCCCGGCTTTCGGTTTCATACGTAGCTTTGCAATAATTAAAGACAAATTTCGGGCTGAGACCTTTCCTTTGGCGTAAAAAATCATCTATCAGTTTTTCATACTCGTTTTTCATGTTATCCTGCCATAAACGGATGTTGTCATAAGCCGGGCTCAGGAACTGACCGTACCACAGGAATTTCTCCTGCAACAACGACCAGTCGCGGTAGGGTACGGGCATAGGTAATCCGGCCAGGAAGGCGGTATCGATGAGTCCTTTCATCACATATTTAAAGGTATATTTATACAGGTTGTCGATCTTGCGCAAATACTTGAACTTTTCCATATCGTCCATCGACCGCAGGCGGAGCTTGGCCATATATTCCTTCCAGGTCTTGTCGATATAATAGGTCCGGTTGGCATCATTCACCGGAATGCTGACCTTGAGGGTTACATCCGCCCGCCGCTGCGTTTTCAAAATAAACTCCAATGAATCCGCATAAGTCTTGTTGATCAGTTCCTGCAACCGTTTTTTGGGATACCTGGCCAGGAACCGCCACTTGGGGCTCATTTTCAGGCGGCCGTAAAGATCTTCCCAGGAATCGAAGGTCTCTATTTCCATGGTAATGGAGGAGATCTGTTGTTGCTGAAGGGCATCCACCATACTGGCAGCCCGTTTCAACTGGAGGTTTTGGTTTTTCACGGAATCGCCTTCCACGGATGAATAAGCGTCGATAAACAGGCTATCCACCACAAACGACAGGTCGGTTAACTTCGAGGTATAGCTCATTATATCGTCTTCGGAGAAATGGGTCTTGTTCTTTTCGAAAGGAATGGTAAATTCCAGCACCTTGGTATCGAGCGGAAAGGTAAAGCTGGCAAAGGTATCGGGCGTGAATTCAAACATTTCCCTTTCATCTTCCAGGGTAGTGCCGCATAAACCGGAAAAATAATCGACATGGCAGGCCTGCTCATCCTGGATGTATAACAGGTTATGTTCAAAGTAACCTTCGAAATCCCGGGGAAGCCTTCCCAGCCGTATCTGGAAGTATTGGCTGGAATATTTGTCCAGCTTAAAGCGCCAGAACCGTTGCCAAAAGGGTATCGTATCGTTGTTAAAAATATAAGAAACAAACTTCAGGGACTCTCTTCTTTTTCGCCGTTTGAATCCCTTGAGGAGATCGTTGCGGTAGATGGGCTCCAGTACGGTACCGTTGAGGTTGCATTGCCCGTTTCTGCGACTGGCTTTGGTGTAATAAGCCGGATTACCACACATATAGTCGTCGAAAACCACCAGCTCTACGGCAAAGCCATCCTTTTTTTTATGGAGCAGCCGTTTCACATATTCCGAATTTTCGATACGGAGCATGAAATTCCGTTTCACCCGCCGTAAGGTTATTTCCGGCGGATTTTGTGCGACTTTCCGGCAGCTATCGCAGGCCCCTTCGAGCGGATGTGTCAATTCCCAGGCATGCTCCTTTTCGATCAATTGGCTGGGGATGCCATCGAAGCTTGTAACGGGATCCGGAGGTTCATATTCCGAATGAGGGAACATCCTTTTATTTTCCAGGAAGGTGTATTGGTAGGCTTTGCGGGCAAATTTTTGCACAGCATACACCGTTTTTATGTCGGCATTGATCTTTATCGCCACCCCGGTCAATTGATATTTCGGGGTGATCATATTTTTATAGTGGCGGGGAGAGTTGACCCAACCATCAACGATCGATGCGGCCAGCACCCCATAGGTATAATTCTCGAAAATCGCCCCTGACTTGCTTTTGACGCTTTTGTTATACTTGGTCTTCAACACATTTTCACCGACGCTGTAATTAACGGCGCCGAAAAAGTCGGCCCTCAGTTGTGGTGTTTTTTTATCCGGCGCTTCCGGTTCAAAATGGGAAATGCTGTTCTTCTCCCGCATATAATCCGCATGGTGCCCGGCAGCAAGATAGAGTATGGAATCGTTCACCAAAATAGAAAGTCCCTGAGCTATCCTTACACGGTCTACTCCTGTTTTAACCAGGTGCTCCAGGTAGGGGATATCGATCTCCCCATCACCCAGATCATCTTCGGGAAGCTGTGCCCGTAATACGGAGGGGAGGAAGCATCCGATAATTAGCCCCGATAAAACAGTTGAGGATACATATGAAATAATAGCTGGGATCATCATACAAAGCGATGGATGGATCTAAAGCGCAAATTTAGGGAGCTTGAATTAGAAGCGTGCATCGGCGGATCGAGAACCGGCTACCGATGTTTGGCAGTTGATTCAATCCAAAATACAACGCACGCTAAGCTTATCGGCAATATCCTGACTATCGATCACGGCCGTATTGGAATTTTGACTCAACCGCAAGCTGATCCCATGCGTAGCCGACCAGAAATAAGCGTGTGTTCCTACATCTTCAAAGGCCGGTGAAACGGGGGCGTGTGCATTATAGTGACCACCCATCAGGGCATCGAATCCGGAACTGCCTCCCTGGGCCAGTTGCTGGAAAGCCACGGCAGATCCGCCAAGATGGTCGATAAGCGCTTTCAACTCAGCCTGCGTGGGCAAATGCCAGCCTTGGGGACAAACAGATACGGCGGTGGCATATGGATAGAGGCTGCCATAATCCAGGCAGTTATCCGTATCATTATCATAGCATGCGGCATTGCTGCCTTTGAAATTGAAGTTTTCTTGTAACCAGGTTTGGGTACCGATATCGACCACCAGGTAAGATTTACTGTCCCTGGGATCTACTACCGGCAGTCGTTGGTTGGTTTGGAAAGTGACCTCATTGCCATATCCTACACCGATCGCATTTTCGGCGTATGCCCGCAAATAATAGGTCGTATTATCCAGTAGGCCGGTCAGGTCGTGGGAAAAGGAGGTCTTCAAACTGGTGGATCCGAAATCAATATGAGCGGAATCCAGGGTAGGCGCCGGAAAGGTAGACCAACAAAGGCCATAGCGGTTAACCGATCCAGCCCCAAGGTCATCGATGGATCCGCTGATATGAGCGATAGAATAGCTGATACTGGCGGCCGCGTCTGTTGTGAGCCCGGGTACCGTTTCCGGGGAAAGGGGGATACTTAAAGTCTTGATCTTTTTATTCAGGTTGACCTGCACGATATAATCCCGGAAGCCTTCTTTTTCAAGCTCCAACTGGTAATTCCCTTTTTCGGAAAGCGCCAGCAAAAACTCCCCGTTGGCATCGCTATCCTGCTGGTAGCAAAGGGTACCATTGACAGTAATCGTCAGCCCGCTCACCGGCGCATTGGTTTTTTTATTGGTAACCACACCCTCGATGAAATAGCGGTTGCCGCAGGAATTTTTATGGCAGCTTTGATGGACTATGGCCAACGTCGAAAATATTAACAGGATCGATAGGGGTTTCATGATAAGGGTTAATAGGGGATCAAACTCAGGGTGAATGAAAAATCGATACCGGTCAGATAAGAGGCATTAGCATAGGCTGTTTTCCCTACCACCAATATGCCATAGCCTACCTGTACACCCATGGCAAAGCGGTTGTTGGAAGCTAAGCCTCCAAAGCGGTAATGCGGCCCGAAGCGGCCATAGGCAATATTAAAAAAGGAGGCCCGGCTCTCGGCATTCAAAGCCGTATAGTTCAGGCCCGGGAGTGACACACTTATATTGACCAGGCTGAATTGCTCCCGCATCCCTGACGTATCGCCGGCAGCCTTTTTCCAGTTGAGCATATCCAGGCAAAACCCGGCGACAAAGGTATTCACTTGCGGGCCGGTGACCGGAATGTTCCCGGTCATGGGATAGAAACCGTTGACCGGCATGATCCTGATGTCCATGGTGATATTGTCAGTGATCCCGGTTTGACGAATGTATTGGCCATGGCCCGGTTCCGGGAATAGCAAGAGTGTGCAAACTACCCAAACAACCAGGCGTTTAAGCGAAGTCAACCAGGTAAACAATGGGATCTCTGTTAACATACCTACAATAATGCGGTGATCTGATTTCCGACTAAACTAAAAAATTTTTTTAATATCGACAGGTCGGAAGGAACCGGGATGGACTATTTGGGAAAAAAGGCATCCTCGATATGATAGACCTGTTGATCCCGGTTTTCCAGGGTTATCGCGATAATATCGAAACGGATCTCTTGCTGCCAGTTGTTTGCATGGATCCAGGCCTGGGCTGCCCGTTGCATATGCTGTTGTTTGGTGCGGTTTACCGCCTCTTCGGGGTAGCCGAAATAGTCGGTTTTCCGGGTTTTTACCTCCACGAATACGAGGGTTTGGCCGGATCGGGCGATAATATCTATCTCCGTATGATGATGTCGCCAGTTGGTGGCCAGGATAACATAATTTTTTTGCTCCAGGTAGGCAACCGCTAGTTGTTCTCCCGCTCTTCCCGTTTCCAGGTGGTCAGCCATGTTATTGGATATTTACATTCGCCCGGAATAGGGTGGCGTCTTTCAACGTGCGGATGTTGTAGTTGGTACCGGCCGGAATAAAAAAACAGCTTCCCCTGGTCAATGATCCCCCACCCGAATCCACCACCACTTCACCCGCCAGAACGATGTAGATCTCGGGTCCCTTGCTTTGGTTGTCGAAGGGAGCCCCCGGCATAAGTCTCAGGTGGCTTAGCTGAAAATCGGGTACCGGAGAATCCAGGATAAATTCTCCTTCCGGATAATTCTCCATACCCAATCGCTGCGGGATGACCGGGTCGAATACAAGGTTCGCCATTAAGGCCTCCAGGTCGACATATTTTGTGGTCAGGCCCCCGCGGAAAACATTATCGGAATTGGCCATCAGCTCGACATTAACGCCTTCGAGGTAGGCATGGGGTATCCCGGCGCCCTGGAAAATACCCTGGCCTTTTGGAAGGTGCACCAGGTTGAGCAAAAAGATAGAGAAGGTGCCGCGATCGTAATTGCCGTCATTGAAATGGGTCTCTTTGGCTTTCATGGCCCAATAGGCGGGTTGCTCTTTTGGCAGGGTTCCCTGGCGGAAGGTTTCTTCATAGGGTCTCAAAAGAGCATCCAGCATTTGATTGACCTTTTCCTGGTCCAGGGTCATGAAGTATTGATACAAAGCCCTGGTGTCCCCATGATAGAGGTCTTTAGCTTCCTTCAAAACCGGGGATGAGTCGAGGAAGCTTTCTATTTCATTGGTTGACCGGAAACCATGCAGCAGCCAGAAATCCGATAAGGCGATCATGACCTCCGGTTTATGGTTAGGGTCTTTGAAGGTCCGGTGGTAAGCAGACAAGGGTATACCGGCAGCTTCTTCTTTTTCAAATCCGGCACGGGCTACCTCCAGGGTAGGGTGAGATTGAATGGAAAGCATATCCCGGACGTCCAACACTTTGAACAGGAAGGGCAAACCCTTGAATTGATCATATGTTGGCTGCCCTAACATTTCTGTCGGAAAGGCAGCGATCACCTCGTTGAGGGGCACCCATTTTTCCTGGAATAGCACTTGAGATGGAGCTTTGGGATGTGCGCCCATCCATAATTCTGCCCAGGGTTCCCCGGTGGGATTAGGCTGCCCGATCAGCTCGGGCAGAAAGCTATCACCGCCCCAATCGTAGTGCTGTATGGCGCCTTTCAGGGGCAGTGCTTTCGGTGGATCAGGAAAACTTGCAAATGCGTTCATGGCGGATCATGCCGTTTTCAGGATTTCAATTGATTGTAATAATTGATCAGCCCGGTTGTGCTGCTGTCGTGGGATCCTGTGCTTCCCGATAACTCCGGAAGTATCTGACCGGCCAATTGCTTGCCTAATTCCACCCCCCATTGGTCGAAGCTGAAAATATTCCAGATAACACCCTGAACAAAAATCTTGTGTTCATACATAGCGATCAGCCGGCCGAGGGTTTTAGGGGTCAATTTTTCAAATATTATGGAATTGCTGGGCCGGTTGCCTTCGAATACATTGTAGGGAAGCAGCGCCTCGATCTCCGCAGCCGTTTTCCCTTGTAACCGGAGTTCCGTTAAGGCTTCTTCGGCAGTTTTACCGTTCATCAGGGCCTCGGATTGGGCGAAGAAATTCGACAGAAGCTTTTGATGGTGGTCGCCGACAGGGTTATGGGAATGAACAGGAGCCAGAAAATCGCACGGGATGAAGTGGGTGCCCTGGTGCAGTAACTGGTAAAAAGAATGCTGGCCATTGGTACCGGCTTCCCCGAAAATGACAGGGCCGGTGGCATAGGTGACCGGTTTCCCGGAACGGTCCATGCTTTTGCCGTTGCTTTCCATATTGGCCTGCTGCAGATAGGCCGGCAGCCGGTGGAGGTATTGATCATAAGGTAAAACCGCCTCGGCTTTGGTCCCGAAAAAATTAACATACCAAATACCGATCAGGCCTAACAAAACCGGGATATTTTTTTCCAGGGAGGCAGAACGGAAGTGTTCATCCATCTCATGGGCCCCTTCAAGGATCTCTTTGAAATGATCGAAGCCGATACCACAGGCGACCGGTAGTCCGATGGCGGAACATAAGGAATAACGACCGCCAACCCAATCCCAGAATTCGAACATATTCGCCGGATCGATCCCGAATTCCCCGACCCTTTGCGTAGCGGTGGAAACGGCAACAAAATGTTTGCGCAATTCCTTTTCAGGAGCGCTATCGAGGAACCAGGCCCTGGCCGTTTGGGCGTTGGTCATGGTTTCCTGGGTGGTGAACGTTTTGGAGGCAATGATGAACAAGGTTGTCTCGGGGGAAAGACTTTTCAAAGCCTCGGAAATGTGAGAACCGTCGACATTGGAAACAAAGTGCATCCGGAGATGGGAGAGGTGGTAAGGCCTGAGCGCTTCGGCTGCCATAACCGGCCCGAGGTCGGAACCGCCGATACCGATGTTAACGATGTCGGTGATGGCTTTACCGGTGTATCCTTTCCATTCCCCGGAACCGACCTGCCTGGAAAAAAGTTTGATCTGATCCAATACCCGGCGGACCGCTTCACCGATACCATCGATTCTTGATGGATCCCGCAATGCCATATGTAATACGGACCTGTTTTCGGTTTCATTGATCGGTTCGCCGCCAAACAATTGTTCGATGCCCTTTTGCAGCTCCATTTCATCGGCTAAGGCTAACAAGTGGCGAAGGGTTTCCGCCTCGATAAAATTTTTGGAATAATCCACCAGCAGATCATCGAGTTGCAGGGAATACTTTTCGAATCGTTGGGGATCATTTCGGAACAGGTCTTTGAGTTGCACCTTATGCATAGCTTCATAATGCTTCGAAAGGGCTTGCCAGGCGCTGGTTTGGGTGGGATCTTTTTTGAGGAGCATCGAAGGTGCTGGTTAATTCCTGTAAAATTAACATAAAGCTGTTCAAATTATTGTATGCCTTCCGAAGGCCTTCCCGAATTCAAACCCATTTATCACCTTTTTATCACGAAGCCTGCCAAATTCAAATTGGTGCTTGCCTATAGGAGATGGATAAGTATATGTTTACATGAAAAGAATTATTTATTAACTTAAAATTTATTGTCATGAGAAGAATTTATTTGAAGTGTATCGGACTTATCTGTACGATGTTTTTATGCACCGCCTTATTTGGACAGACTTGGTATCCCCAGGCAACCAATACAACCCAGGTGCTGGAAGATGTACATTTTATCAATGACCTGGAAGGATGGGCCGTTGGTGCTATGGGAACCATCATTCATACCGCCGACGGTGGCTGTACCTGGGTCAGCCAGAGCCTGGCCATCACCAACAAATTCAACGGCGTTCATTTTATGGACAATCAAAATGGTGTGGCCGTTGGAACGGGAGGTGTGATCTACCGGACCTTTAATGGTGGAAATACCTGGTTCCAGATCGCTAATCCCGATCCGAACCTTTTTATTTTGAATTCCGTTCATTTCGCCAATAATGTCAACGGTTGGGCAGTTGGCCAGGGAGGCACCATCCTGCGGACAACCAACGGTGGTGTAAGCTGGACCCAGCAAACGGCTCCGGGAAGCGGAGGCACCCTGCATTCGGTACACGCCTTCAGCGGTACACTGGCATGGGCCTGTGGTTCGAGCGGCTATGGTATCCGGACTACGAACGGTACTACCTGGTCGACTATGGCTACCGGAACCGCAGGGCATTTATACACCATTTTCTTTCCACCTGGCGCCAACACCACCGGTTGGATCTGCGGGGGCGGAGGCAGGATCCTGCAAACCACCAATGGCGGTGCCACCTGGACTGCTCAAACCAGCGGCGTAACCACCACCCTGCACAGTATTGTATTCGATAATATCCTGAATGGCTGGTCTGTGGGAGATGGGGGTATCCTGTTAAACACAACGAATGGCGGCGCTAGCTGGACGGTCCAGAACAGCGGTACAGGCAGCAGTTTGCGTGGGATCGATCATGGCGTAAATGAAAAATGGGCCGTGGGGGCCAGCGGAACCGGTATTGCAACGATCCAATGCTGTTCCGGCGTGCCTATCTGTAATCCTACCGATCCCATCCAGCCGATGTATCATAAATATTTCGGGCTGTTGTCGAGCAATGAGCGCGGATTCGATTTCAAACAAACCGAAAACGGTGGTTATATCTTCACGGGTACGACAGACCGGAACCAGGGGCAGGGATTGGATGTTTTCCTGACCCAAACCGACCGCAACGGGGAAGTATGCTGGACACAGACCTTTAATGGATTTTATAACCTGGATGATGCCGCCTACGCTGTCCGGCAAACCAGTGATTGCGGCTTCATTTTGGCCGGATCTTCCTTCCGGGGAACAGATGAGAACTTATGGCTGATCAAAACGGATGAAAATGGTGTGCACCAATGGAACCTGCTTTATGCCGGCGATTTCGCCGAACGGGCTTATGATGTGATCGAATTGCAAAACGGGGATTTCCTGGCTGTTGGATTTACCAGGAGCTTTGGCAGTGTTCCCGGCGTTACAACAGATATGTTTGCCGTGAGATGTGATGCCAATGGCAACCAGGTGTGGGAATATACCTATGGCACGGATCATGACGATACGGCATTTGCGGTGATCGAGAATGTTCAGGGTGGGTTTAGCCTTACCGGTGTAACCAATGCACCCACACCTATCGGAGGTGACAATATCTATACCGTTCGGACACAGCCCACAGGGGTAGCGATCTGGAGCAGGATCTATGGCAGGGAAGACGATGATATCGGATACGATATTGTAGAAGATCCCGTCACCAGGAATCTTTTTGTAACCGGTGAATCCGATGAGGCGTCAGATGGGAACCCGGAATTATGTTTCCTGAAAATGGATCCCTTTGGGAATTTCCTGGAATTCGTTACCTACGGCGGCTTTACCGATGATGGAGGATATGCCATTATGCACCGTCCCTCTGATGATCATATATTCATGACCGGATATACCCGCTCTTTCGGCGCCGGGAACCAGGATCTCTTCCTGATCGAAACATCAATCGACGGATCGTTTATCAATGGTTATGCTTTCGGAAGGGCGCTGAATGAGGTCGGACATGAAGTGATCGAAACAGACCTGGGCAATATTGCCATGGGAGGATTCACCAATACCTTTGGTTGTCCCTTAGTTCACGAAGCCTATTTCATCAAGCTGAATAGCGGGCTGAGCGGTTGTTTTGAGCAAACGGTCACTCCCAATATCAGGAATTACCAGCTCCATTTTTTCCAAAGCCATGTGGACATCCGGCAGCGGCTGGATATTTTCGGGCAGATTTTCAGTTCCACCAAACTCGATTTTACGACCCGGGATTGTTTCGATGTGATACCTTCCTGTAAGGCAGCATATGTCACCGAGAAATACGCCTGCGAAGGCGCTTGTATGACCCTTGCAGCCACCTTGAAGGATGCAGCTTCGTACGAATGGTACTATTATAATGAGGCCGGATCACGGATCGTTCAAGGCATGGAAGCCGAGTATTGCTTTAAGGCTACGGAAAGCCGGACCTATTTTGTCGATGTGCCTGAGTCGGAAAGCGGGGAGATCCTGACCGAATCATTTCGGGTAAACTTGAAACCTCAGGGAAGTGCGAACTGCGGTAGCGGCCGAAGTGAAAACTGTTGCGGGGTACAGGATGTATACCAGGCCATAACGCTTTCACCGAATCCGGCCAGGGACTATGTTACGGTTACCTATGATCTTCCGGCAACGGAAGTACCCACAGTAACCCTTTTTGACCTGCAAGGTAAAAAAGTCGAACTCATCATTCACCAGGCTAATACGACGAGTATGACGATTGAAACGACTGATCTTACCTCGGGCATATACCTGTTGGAAGTCAGCGATGGATCAAGGACATTGGATCGTCAAAAATTAGTGATCAGCCACTGAAATTTGCCTTGATAGAGACTGAAAAAGCAGGTGTAACAGCCTGCTTTTTTCGTTGATTATATATCAGATTCCAATCTATATGCCACCGATCGCATAGGTAAAATGCCTATTTTTAGGTTAAAATCGCCGGAAATATTCCTATTTCACAACCATTTCAATCCGGTAAGCGTAGTTTTTAAGATGAACTTTCGATTGATTCTAAGTTTCTTGATCCTGGGTTTAGCATTTGAAACAGACGCATTCGGTCAGACCGGCGCTATCGATCATTGGGAAACGGCTATTTATGCCGAGGATATTTGGAGGTATATGCCTGGTTCAGTGGAACCGGATACCAATTGGCGAAGACTTACATTTGCCGATAGCTTATGGTTCGATGGTATGGGTGGTATCGGTTATGGTGACGGAGATGATCATACAATTATAGCCCCGGCAATTTCGGTGTATTTACGAATGCCATTCGACATTATCGATACCGGGAATATAGGGAAAGCTATCCTGCATGCGGATTATGACGATTCATTTGTAGCCTTTATCAACAATGTGGAAGTAGCACGGTCCAATATCGGTGTGGAGGGAGATCATCCCCTGCATAACCAACTGGCCGACACAGACCGGGAGGCGACCCTTTACCAGGGAGATGACCCGGAAGCCTTTGTGATCGGGAAAGAAGCCCTCCGTGATATACTTTTGCCGGGACCAAACATTTTGGCGATACAGGTTCATAATATCGACAGCAATTCTTCCGACCTGTCAGCCATCTTTTATTTATCCCTTGGGATCATGGATTCGGGAGCATATTATGGCAGTCTTCCTCCCTGGTTCTATGAACCTATCCCATTCGTATCTTCTAATCTACCCATCGTTGTGATCAACACCAATGGCCAGGAGATCCCGGATGAACCCCGGATCATAGCGGATATGGGCATTATCGACAATGGCCCGGGGACCAGGAATTTAGTGGATGATCCTTTCAACAATTACAGTGGACGGATCAGCATAGAGATCAGGGGTTCCTCTTCACAGGGTTTTCCCAAATTGCAATACGCCCTGGAAACACGGGATACCCAGGGCAATAATAACAATGTGTCGCTTATGGGCTTACCCAAAGAAAATGATTGGATCCTTTATGCGCCTTTCAGCGATAAAAGCCTGATAAGAAATGTGATGACTTATCATTTCGCCCGCCGGATGGGACGTTATGCCCCGCGTACGCGCTTTTGTGAGTTGATCCTCAATGATGAGTACCAGGGTATTTATGTGTTGACAGAAAAGATCAAGCGGGATAAGAACAGGGTCGATATTGCCAGGCTGGATCCGGATGATCTTGCCGGGGATAGCCTGACGGGAGGTTATATCTTTAAGATCGATAGGGGCGATGAAGGTTGGCATTCCTCTTTTCCGGCATACACCGATCCCGGATTTCATACCTTTTTTGTTTATCACTATCCCAAAGCAGGGGATATGATGCCGGAACAACAGCAATATATCCATGATTTTGTCGAAACATTCGAAACGGTATTGCGGAATCCAGGTTACGATGATCCTCAGTCGGGCTATGCCAAATACATCGATGTGGGGTCGTTTATCGATTTTCTTATCAGCAGCGAATTCGCGAAGAACATCGATTCTTACTACCTAAGCACCTTTTTGTATAAAGATAAAGACAGCAAAGGCGGAAAACTGACGATGGGCCCCCTATGGGATTATAACCTCGCTTATGGGAATGTGGATTATTCGGGTGCCTTTAACACGGAAGGCTGGCAGTATGATATTTACGATGAAGATGGTACCAATATACCCTTTTGGTGGGCGCGATTGCTGGAAGATACGGCGTTTCAGGACCAGTTGAAATGCCGGTGGCAGGAATTAAGACAAGGCATATTGCATTTGGATTCGGTTTTTCACTATATCGATAGTGTCGCGGATCACCTGGAAGAAGCGCAAGCACGGAATTTCGAACGATGGCCGGTTTTGGGCGAATATGTATGGCCTAACTTTTATGTCGGGCAAACCTATGAAGACGAGCTGAATTACCTGAAAAGCTGGATCGGGGACCGGGTTTTCTGGCTGGATAATCATTTTCCCGGCACCTGCACGGCGCAAGTTACAAGTGAAAAGCCAACAGATATCAGCCTTCCTGTGATCAACCTGTCACCAAATCCTTTTACACATTCGACTTTACTGACCTTCGATATGGTCAATTCCGGAAAGGCTGCCATCACCATTAAAGATATTACAGGAAGAGATATCGGTCAATATATATTGCCGGAACTGACCGCTGGCCATCAAACGTTCCGCTGGTATGGGAAAGACGGGCATGGACGAGCATTGCCGGCCGGTTGTTATTTGATCAGCCTTCACCTAGATGACTGCCAGAAGGCTGTGATCAAGGTATTTAAACAGTAGATCCGTTTCTTATTGCTCCAGGATCCCCGAGGCCAATACCGCTTCGAGGAAGGCAATGGTTTCCGGGGAGGCCCGGGTGGGGATATCTTGTTGGATCGATGGCAAAGGAATATCGCCTTCCTGGATACCGATCTTGTATTTCAGTGTGGGGTCGAAGGTGGTGGCCAGATCATTTCCATCGACCGTTTGCCGGAAGATGTATAAGCCTGTTCTTTTGTGGGTCTCCAGGTTGATGGAACCGGTGGCTGTAACCGGTTTGGTGGTATTTTTAGCGATATCGAAGCCATCGGCAGTCGTACGGATGGGGCCCGATGTGATCGTATCCATAATGATGTCCAGGATCATCCCGTCGAATTTGGCATCCTCGGCATCTTCGCTGGTATTGTCAGCCGTTGTATTGGCGGTAAAATCGATGGAATAATTGGCCGGATCGGCATATTTGGCGGAATCCAGGGCCAGCAGCGAATCAAAGGGGATACCGCTGAGCGCGCCTTCCGGCAGGCCGATGCCATAGCTCATACTGTCATATTCGATCGTAACATTTTTCAGGGCCAGGGTTTTCTCACTATCCTCGACTACATTCTTTTGCTTTTCACAACTCATCATCAGGAATCCGCTTAGCAAGATCGTGAAGGCGACAACAGACAGTTTGATCACTGATCCGGAGGTTTGGCCGACTAAGGGCTTCTGCAAAAATTTCGGTCTTATCATTAGGCAAGATCAGATTTGGATTAAAGATAAAAAACTTTGGGCTACCCGGCCAATCTCCCAAATTTCATACCAAAAAAATATCCGGTTATGGTCCGGTTTCAGAGGCAAACCCTAAAAATAAATGCTGATCCAATAATCCAGCCGCCATTGATCCCAGTCGGCCGGTAAAAGCAATAAAGTCACTACGATAGCCAGCCGGGGAAAGATATGTTTGGTATCCCAGACCGGTTCCATTAAGCTGAATCCCAAAGATGCCACCAGCAGGTCGAGGCAAAGTAACCACAAAGCCAGGTCGCGGAACATACCGAATAACAGCAGTACACCGGCGATCAACTCCAGGTAGGCGGTAAAGTACACCCCCAGTGTGATCATCCAGGAGGGGATCATCAGGTTCCTGGTCCGGAAGCCCTGTTCCACCGTCCGGGCTACTTCTTTCAGGCCGATATTGAAGATCTTATCCTGCGCCTGATCGATAAACAGGATACTTACCAGCACCCGGATGGTGAACGTAGCAATAATGAAGTTCAGGTATTCCATGACCTAGGCATGGAAAGTTAACAGGGGTATTTTTGTTTGAAACGCTATTTTCTTCGTAAGGCTGCCCTTATACAGCTTTTCAAAAATGTTGTGGTGGCGGGGCATCATCGCGAGCACATCGATATTGTTATCGGTGATATATTCGTTGATCCCTTCCGCTACATCAGCCCTGTCAGACAAATGGTAAGAGTGCTTGACCGATTCCAGGTAATGGTCCAGTAATACGCCCTCGGCAGCCTCTGCAGCCGTTGTGGCTTCCACCTTGTCGTTAACATTGACAATATGTACTTCCGCCTGGTATAAGGTGGCCAGTTCCACTAAACAATCGAGCACGGATGGATCGTCGATCTTTCCGTAATCGGTAGCCAGGGCAATTTTCTTCAGATGGCCCAGCTCCCCGTCTTCCGGGATGGCCAATACCGGGACACTGCTGTGCTGGATCACCATAGCGGAATTTGTTCCCAGCAATTGATCGATCCGGCCGCTGGCGCCTTTGGTTCCCATAACGATCAGGTCTACATCCTTCTTTTCGATAGCTTCTTTGATCGTATCCACGAAAAGCCCCTGGATGGTAAACATATCGTAATCGACGTTTTTAAGCTCGGAGATGGCCTCTACCCATTTGGTGAATTCCTGGGTTACTTCTGTTTCAAGCTTGGTATAATCAACCACCATACCTGATTCCGCATAAGGAATGGGAAAATGGTAGGCATGTAATAGATGTAATTTGGCGCCTGCCAAATTCGCGAGATCGATCGCGCTAAAGAGCGCATTTTTGGCATTATCCGAAAAATCTGTCGGTACGAGAATATTTTTCATGGGAAATGGTTTTTAGTTGGTTAATGATTGATGAAATGCGGCTATACATTCCTGGCATAAAGATAGAATGGTGCCTAAGCCCGCAGAATGATGTTTATCACCCCGAAAGTTGATATTCCTCAACATTCTTCAAGCCCTTCCATATAGGCTACCAACGAAGCTGCCGACCGCAGGATAGGGGCTTGCCGTGCGGATTTAATGCCGGCTTCTTCCAATCCTTGCGGGGTAATTTCTTTACAAAAAACAATGTTGGCATCGAGGAGCAGTTTCTTTTCTCTTTTAGTCAGCACCGTCAGGCAAGTTACCGGCAACAAACCCGTTCGGTCTACCATTTCTTTTAGTCCGTTGTTCCTGGGATGGTCCCAGGCAATCAATTTCAGCCCGGCACACTGCCCGTACCGGAGGGCGTCGGCCGTGAACCGGGTATTGGTTACCACCCAACCCGAATACCGGTTTTTTTCACCGTTTGGGGTTAAGCCTTGCCTGATATCTTCAAACCTTGATTGGATATACAGCGGGATCTTGATATCGTTGCGGTATCCTTGCCGGTTGTGGAATTTACACTCTACCAGCACCTTGTTTTCCTCTTTTTCCGCGAAAACGTCGATCTCATGATCCACACAACGACCACGTAGGGTAATACCTGTCCGGATTCGGTAGCCCTTCTCCGCCAGGAGTGCACCGGTCAGCTTTTCGAAGGCAAATCCTGTCGGGCCCAGTTCCAGGATGGCTTGTTTCAATTTGTACTTGGCAGCCTTTACTTTTGATTTTCGTTTTAAACGTTCAAAGGCTTTTCGATAGATGATTTTGGTGGATATGCCCGGGTACAACAAACCTTCGATATGTTGGATGATTTCGAGGATCGTATCCGGGTCGGCGCCGGCATTTTCCAGCGAGCGATACAATTTTTCCCTGGAAAAAGGAACCTGTTCCTGCGAAGCTTTGGTTACAACGACATGTTCCATCTACGACTTAACCAGGTTTGTTGGGATTTTTTTTATCCTTCTTTTTTCTTTTCCAATTGCGTTTAAGCAGTCGATCCTCTGTTAGCTGAAGGTAGTTTTTGCCGATAACCGCCAGGGCAGACAATGAAATGCCTACACCGACGATCAGGTAGAAAGCAGTGAAGAGACGGGATTGCTCGGTCGTCGGGTAAAAATCGCCATAGCCGACTGTGGTTAGCGTAGTTACGCAGAAATAAAAGGCATCGATCCAGCCCCAGCCCTCCAAATGACGGTAAACCATCGTACCGGTAAATAATAGAGCGGTCAGGATCAACATGGCTGCGATAACCTGTAATTCTAACCTGGTAATTGAATTCATGGGATGGGAAACTTTTTTCACCACAAAACAATCATAATCAAGTGCGCAGAACCATGATACAAGTCACACGGTTGATTGATTGATATCATTTGAAAAAGGGGCCTTTGCGGGCATTTTTGAGGAAATTTTCCCAAGGCATGCAGCTTAATGAGATCAAATCCCTCCAGTCGTTGTATACCTATCTCGATCGACTGGTTGAGGGAAAGCTATGGATGAAAGTACTGATCGGCATCTTTTTAGGCGGTATCGCCGGGGTAATGATCAGTCCCGCAACCGGTTTGATGCCCATGTCCATGTCCCAGGTCGTCGGCAATTGGCTGGCCTTGCCCGGTATGCTCTTCCTGAAATTGGTACAAATGATCATGATCCCTTTGATCTTTGCATCGATCATCCGTGGACTTGGCAACAACGAAAGCCTCGAGCAGATCCGGACCACCGGCTTGGGTGTATTGATCTATTTTATTGCGACAACGGTTATTTCCATTTCCCTGGGTTTGCTGGTGGGTCTAACCTTGAAACCCGGCACCTATTTCGGTCAAAAGAGTTTAAGCCTGGAAGAAGGCGCCGAAACTTCCTTACAGGGATCAGGCGGTATTCCCGGTTTGATGGAAGTGCCGGGATACATTTCGGACCTCTTACCGGAAAATCCCCTGGCATCGATGGTTACGGGGGAGATGCTGAGCATCGTGATCTTTGCCATTATCATCGGTATTGCTATGATCTCTTTGCCCAACAAACATATCCAGATACTTCTTGATTTGCTGGGGGCTGTACAGGAAGTTTGTATGACGGTGGTAAAATGGTCCATGCGTTTGGTACCCTTTGCCGTTTTCGGATTGATCGCACAACTGATCGCCAATACCGGTATCGACGCTATCAGCGGGATCGGCATGTATATTTTGGCGGTCATAGTCGGACTGGTCTTGTTGATGATCGTATATCTCATACTCCTGGCCTTATTAGCTAATACCAACCCCCTGGCATTTCTCAAGGATATACGCGACGTACAGCTATTGGCTTTTTCCACCACCAGCTCTGCGGCGGTAATGCCTTTGTCGCTAAAAACGGCTGATGAAAAGCTTAAAGTCAGGCCGGCGATCAGCGAATTCCTGATCCCGATCGGAACAACCATCAACATGGATGGCACCGCATTATATCAATGTATATCGACCGTTTTCCTGGCACAGGTTTTTGGCGTGGAACTTACCACGATGAACCTGGTGCTGGTGGTCGTTACGATCGTTACGGCATCCATAGGAACACCTGCCATTCCCGGGGGTGGAGTGATTGTGCTGGCTTCGGTATTACAAAGCGTTGGGATACCCACTTCGGGCATTGTCATGATTATCGGGGTGGATCGGATCTTGGGTATGTTCCGTACCGCCGTCAATGTTACCGGCGATCTCACGGCCTGTATGGTGTTCAACAAATGGTCGGAAAAAAAGTAGTATTAGCAAAAAAAACTGCTCCCAATTATCACAGGGAAAATTAAAACACTGGGATAATTGGAAAGCAGGTAAGCAAGTCAAGTAGTTTCAGTAATAGAGACCCGAAAGGAACCAAGGAAGCTATCCCTATCCCTTCGATCAATCCCTGAGGATGCTAAGCCATTTCGCTTTCGCAGGTGCTTCGACCTAAGAAAGCATACACGGGACACCATCCGGTAATGCTGAAAATTACTACAGCCATCCCAATGATCATGATGGTAATGGATTGGAAAGCCATTAATCCCACGATAATTGTGGTGATGCCGCTCAAAATTCTAATAATAACTTCGAATAAACTGATATTGCGTTCCATAATGCCTAGTTCTTTAATGATAAGGAATGCTGTAAAATAACTACAAAAGAGGCCCTTCAACTATGATCTGGCACAGTAAAAAATATGATCTTTAGCAGTTTCGGGAGGATTATAAAAAAGAATGACGAACCAGGTAGCCGATAACAAATGAAATAACGGCAACTCCGAGACTGATGGAGGCCATTTCCAGGAATCTCTTCCAGAATTTGGTGGCCTTAATAATGGCGATGTAGTAATTAAATACCATAATTATGCCCAGTGCTATCAGCAGCGAAGTTGCCAGGGAGAGATAAGGATTTTTGCCGGATAAATAAGGTAGGATCAACAGGAAAACCGTAATAATGTAAGATAAGCCGGTATAAACCGCCGATCGAAGCGGCTGTTTATCTTGATTGTCCGTCTTCACCGCCAGGTATTCCGATGCTGCCATGGAAAGTGAGGCCGCTATCCCGGTGATCAGTCCGACCATAGCGATCATTTGATTTTGCTGGAGGGCAAAAGTAAACCCGGCTAAGGCGCCGGTTAGCTCCACCAGGGCGTCGTTCATGCCTAAAACAACGGATCCTGCATATTTTAATTGATCCTCCCGGATCAGGTCGATCAGGTGTTGTTCATGTTCCTTTTCTTCCAGGATGATCTTGGCAGCTTCGGGTATATGCTGCGTCAACTGCTGGTAACTGTGTTGGGCATTCATCTCCGTTTTTTCCAGGAGACGTGCGGCAAAGGTCAGGCCAAGCACCCGGGTGATCAGCATGAACCGGAATACCTTGAAATGATCGGGTGCCACACTTTGGCCGGTATATCCCTTCCAAAATTCGTAGTGCTGATATTCCTGTTCGGCAATTTGCTCGAGGACTGCCCTGTTTTTGGAGTACCGTTGGGCAAGCTTTTGATAGATCTTATATACGGTGATCTCCAGCTTTTGGGCTTTCAGGACTTCCTTGAGGTAAGGCTTAGTGTTTTTGGTCATGTTTGCGGTTGGCTTCCCGGATGGCAATGAATTCCATGATATTATCCCTGTCCAGAACC